>JAKSJV010000026.1 GCA_024402005.1 Bacteroidales bacterium | reverse complement strand
CCCATCTGAATCTTTCCTTGAGGGAACACCCATATCGGGAGAAGAAGATTCTGCCGTTGCTCCGTCTTCTGGAAAAGTGAATGATGAAGCACAATGTGCAAAAATGAGATTTGCGGCAGATTCGTAGACCCCTTGCAAACCTCAAGAACTCGTACAGACGTGAAATAGAAAAAATTCTTCCCATTACACACCTGTCATTTCTTCGCACTCAATTCTATCAAATCTTTTGTTATTAGTATGCCCGCTTGCCGTCGGTATCTATGAAATAATAATTTCCTCCTCTGAGGACACGGAAAGTACCAGCGTTTGTAAGAGTGGGTACCTCGTCAGAGTAAGAGCCACTGATTGATTCTCCATTTGGTGTCGCGATGCGGTAATAACCGCCAGAGAAGTATGAATAGTATCCGTTCCAGTATGCGCTAGGTTCAATCTCCGAATATATGTTACCCATCTTGCGCCCGTCACGTGTATAAAGATACCACCATCCGCCTCTGTACACCGTTAAGGCGTCGCTCAATGTAGGTTTGATGATTTCTCCATAAAGTCCGGTCTTGTTTCCGTCCGAGTCGAACAGATACTCCCACCCACTGCGAGCGACGATGTAATCCCCCGTGTGTATCAGCCATATATTCTCACCGTAGGTGATTTTCGTCCTGCCTCGGTAGATATATACGTAATTTCCTGACAAACGAACATAGTCTCCATTCCAGAGGTCCTGTCCTTCAGTGTCGCACGACACTGATGAACGGATTACGACGCGATGGTCGTAGTCGAAGAAGTAACTGTATCCATCTTCGTGAAAGACCTGTGCGTGTGCAGCGACTGCGGCAATGAAAGCGATTAATACCGTGAAGATGCGCCTTGTCATATTCTTGGGTTTTGGGAAATTTACTGAGGGCGTTGATTTATCCACCCTAACATTATTCAGTTCGTCAAAGATAGTGATTTCCCATCAATGCATCAATCCAAATTCGAATATTATCAATGAATTTGATAACTTCCGTGAACCCATCCCAAATGAACGTTTTTGCTAAAGCTGTTGTTCAGCGTGGCCGCATACCGTTTGATGTTGTTTCTGACAAGGTTGCTGCCGCAGGTCGCGAGGTCGTGAGGGGGTTTACAGCAGGCGCCCACAAACTTTATACATTGCCGAGTATTATATGATTGATGGGTCCCTGGTTAGCATTGTATCCTTTTTGTTGTAAAAATCGTTTACTGTAATAAACTTTTTATATCCTTTGGAATACCTGTTGAATAATGCTGATGATATTTGCGATGCCGTGAAAGTTGCATGTCCTCCTCAGAAAATGTTTGAAGAATACCTGAGAAAAAAGCCGCACCCGAAGACGCAGCAAACAATGTGTGGAAAACCTCAATTAGAGATTTTGCCGAAGGACTCTTTCACAATTTCATTCTCGCTGAATGGGATTCTATTATTTCCGTCAATGAGAAAGCGTTCGTATCCCAAAATTTCTGTTAGAACAGTGAATCCAGTGTTATTATATCGTTCAGATGGCTTCTATGTTTGGAATCTGTTACACCGAAAGAAGTTATGAGAGTTACATACACGGAATGAGTGGGTTTGTGTATGTTGGAGTTTCTCAAAGCCTCAATATGCCTGGTAATATCATCCACATCATCTTCCTTCAATATATATTTCCCTTCAGAGAACTTGATTTCGCAGATATATTCGGCACGTTCAGCAGTTGCCGGGATTACAAGGTCTATCTGAGCCCCAATGCCATCCGGTGTATCTCCGTGCCAGCTGAAAGGCGTAGCATATTCTTTGATTCGGAGGGCATCAGAGAGCTGCGGCATATGTTCAATGACAAGAAGTTCGAATGTGTTGCCTGCCCACGTGTAGAATGGTTTGCTTCTCTGGACAGAGCGCCACGAAGTAAACTCCGGATTTTCGCAGAAACGCAGATAAAACAACGTAAAGAAGTCCATAAGCTGATAGATGGTCTTTTTGCGCGGGCCACCATAGAGGGTATAACTGCGGATAATGCCGGAGTCTATGAGGTTTTCCAAAACGTCAGAGAAATTGCCGCCTCCTTTCTTGCCCAAGGCTTTGAGGAGGTCTGACCGTGACATTCCGTAGAAAAACTTTCCAAGCTGGCGTATGACATTGATATATACCTCTGATGTTGAGTAGAGCCCGGCATAAACATCCTTAAACTCTTGTCTGGCTTTATCCTTGTTGAAATAAATGGTGTTGATATTGTCCGCCATGGTCCTGCCCGGCCTGAAACGATCCATATAGTAAGGTACACCACCAATGACCATATACGTAAGAGCAACTTCATACCTGGACAGGTGGAAACCTCCCTTTGTCCAATAGCGTTCGCATTCTGCAAGAGTGAAAGGCTTGAGAGGAATGGTTTCAGTAGTTCTTCCATATAAACCACCATATTCCCGGATTACATTGTCAATCATCCAGCTCGTCGCAGATCCACAAACAATGAGGAAGATGTCTTTGCGTTTTCTGGCCCACTGATTCCAGAAGAATCCGAGTTCACTGACGAGTTCGGAGGACTGAGGTCCTGCCAGCCAGGGCAATTCATCTATGAAGATTACCTTACGACGAGCACGTTTGCTCAGTAGCAACTTCTTAAGCAGATTCATTGCGTCCAGCCAGTTTGTCGGAGAGGGATTTCCTTCTTGCGGCAGACCATATTCCAGCAGGCTGCTATAAAAATGGCGCAATTGCTGCTGACGATACGATTCCAGTTTCTCAGCATCGTCCTTATCAACCTTGATGTATAATCCTACCGTCATAAAGGTAAATTTATTCTCAAGGGCTTCTTCTATCAAGAAAGATTTGCCGATACGTCGCCGCCCATACACTGCCAGAAATTCCGACCTGTCTGATTCATAGAGCCTTGATATTGTCGCGAGTTCTTCCTCTCTTCCGATAACTGTTGATGGGTTCATCTTTAATGTAATTTGTTGAGACAAAGATAAAAATAAAAATTTTATCATACTATAAATTCGGCCAAAACTAGCAAAAAAACTCCGTTTTGGCCGAATTTCAGAAGAAGATTACACTCCAGACATTATTCATTTCTATGGATTCTCAGTATGTTTGAATCATCCGTCTGTATGAATGAACCAAACTCATATCAAATCATTGTTTGACCGCCAGCTGTTTACGATCTCTGCCGGTATCAGCAGAGCGACGCTGTATGCGTATGTCAAGGGGCGGAATGGCCGGATTTCGGCCACGGATGGCTGAAAAATGTGACACGAATGTCATTTTTTTATAACTTTACAAGTTCAAGTAAGAGAAAAGAAAATGGCAGACAACAGAAAAGAGGTGGAGAGAGCCGAACTCCACCGTACCATCTGGGCGATTGCGGATGAGATGAGGGGCAGTGTGGATGGCTGGGATTTCAAGTCCTACATCCTTGGAATGCTTTTCTACAGATACATCAGTGAGAATATCACGGCCTACATCAACAAGGGCGAGTGGGAGTCCGGGAACAAGGATTTCAATTATGCCGACCTCAAGGATGATGTGGCGGAAGGCGCCAGGGATGAGATGGTGGGAGTCAAGGGTTTCTTCATCCTCCCGTCCCAACTCTTCGAGAATGTCTGCAAGGTGTGTGACTCCGACCCTAACCTGAATATGACCTTGGAGAGTATCTTTGCTGCCATTGAGAATTCTGCCAAGGGAACTGAAAGCGAGGATGATTTCAAGGGCCTGTTTGCTGACCTCGATGTCAATTCCAACAAGCTGGGAGCCACGGTCATCAAGAGGAACGAGAAACTGGTCAAGCTCCTGCGTGGCGTCCAGTCGATGAAGCTTGGCGACTACCAGAACAATACTATAGATGCCTTCGGAGATGCCTATGAATACCTGATGGGTATGTATGCCTCCAATGCCGGCAAGTCAGGCGGCGAGTACTATACTCCGCAGGAGGTGAGTGAGCTTCTGACCAAACTGGCGACAGTTGGGAAAACCTCTGTCAACAAGGTCTATGACCCCGCCTGCGGTTCGGGATCCCTCCTTCTGAAGGCAGCCAAGATTCTTGGTAAGGACAATGTGAGGCAGGGTTTCTATGGCCAGGAAATCAACCTTACCACCTACAACCTGTGCAGGATAAATATGTTCCTCCACGACATAGACTATGACAAGTTCGACATTGCCTGTGAGGACACCCTGCTCAGCCCTCAGCACTGGGATGACGAGCCGTTCGAGGTCATCGTTTCGAATCCACCGTACTCCATCAAGTGGAAGGGGGATGATGACATTACTCTGATAAATGACCCGAGGTTTGCTCCAGCCGGTGTCCTGGCGCCAAAGTCAAAGGCCGATCTTGCCTTCATAATGCACTCTCTGGCCTGGCTCTCCACCAATGGAACCGCGGCTATAGTATGTTTCCCGGGGGTTATGTACAGGGGTGGTGCGGAAAAGAAGATCAGGCAGTATCTGATTGACAACAACTATGTGGACTGCATCATCCAGCTGCCTGACAATCTCTTCTTCGGGACATCGATTGCAACCTGCATTATGGTCTTGAAGAAGGCCAAGAAGGACAACAGCACCCTTTTCATTGATGCCACAAAGGAGTGTGTCAAGGTCACCAACAGCAACAAGCTCACGGAGGAGAATATCCAGCATATCCTTGATGTGTTTGTGGATAGGAAGGATGTGGATCACGTTGCCAAGATGGTCTCAAATGAGGATGTGGCAGCAGGAGACTACAACCTGTCTGTCTCTACCTATGTTGAACAGGAGGACACCAGAGAGAAGGTGGATATAGTCAAACTCAATGCAGAGCTGCAGGAGATAGTGGCGAAGGAGAATGCGCTGAGGGCGGAGATTGACAAGATTATTGCAGAACTTCAATAGGGGGGGGTAGGTATGAGCAAGTTAGATGAACTGATACAGCAATATTGTCCGGATGGGGTAGAATATAAGACCCTTGGGGAACTGGGGATATTTTATGGGGGCCTCTCTGGTAAGGTAAAAGGGGACTTCAAAGATGGAAATGCAAAGTTTATCTCCTACAAAAACATATATGCTAATCCATCTCTAAATATCAATACTGATGAGAAGGTAAAGATTGCAGAAGGAGAGAAACAGCATACAATACAATATGGAGATATTCTTTTCACTGGTTCAAGTGAGACTCCTGATGAATGTGGTATCTCATCAGTTCTTACAGAACATACAGATGAGAAACTGTATCTCAACAGTTTCTGTTTTGGTTTTAGACTGAATGAGTTATCTCTTTTCTATCCTGATTTTCTCAAACACCTTTTTAGGTCAGCAGAGTTACGAGCACAAATTGGAAAGACTGCAAGTGGAACCACCAGATTCAATGTTTCAAAGGCAAGGTTTGCAAAAGTATCAATCCCAGTTCCTCCTATTCCAATCCAAGAGGAGATAGCGGGTATATTAAATAAATTAGCAGAATTGCAAGCAGAATTGCAAGCAGAATTGCAAGCAGAATTGCAAGCAAGACTAAAACAATATGAATATTATAGAGATAACTTATTGAGTTTTAATAATTTGAATCGGGGGGGGCAAAGTAAGGTAGAATGGAAGAAATTGGGAGATGTGTGTGATTTTAGGAATGGATTTGCCTTCAAGAGTGATTTGTTTAAGGCTGAGGGATTCCCAATTGTAAGAATTACAAATATTACTGGTCAGGGCATAGATATGCAAGATGTGAAGTTCTTCCATATGGAGGATTATCCTAAGGCTAAAATGTCTCCCTTTGAAATAGAAGATGGTGACATCTTAGTTGCAATGTCTGGTGCAACCACTGGGAAGATAGGTGTTTATAAAGGAAGAACTACTGCATACCTTAACCAAAGAACAGGGAAGTTTGTTCCTCATAAAGGCCTAAATAATAGATTCTTATATCATTTTCTACTCACACAAGTCAGTGAAATGTATAGAATGGCAGGAGGTGGAGCTCAACCAAATTTGAGTTCCAATGATTTAAAGACCAAGATATCCATCCCTATTCCTTCTCTTCCTGTTCAGGAAAAGATTGCAGATATCCTTGACCGATTTGACTCCCTGACCAACGACCTCACCGCAGGTCTCCCGGCAGAAATCGAGAAGCGCAAGCAGCAGTACGAGTATTACAGAGATAAATTATTAACCTTTAAAAGAATAAATCAATATGTTTAACACATCCAGGGGACTTATTAAGTACATCCTTCTCGACATCATCACCTTCAGCATTTACGGTCTTGTGGTTATGTCCCACATCTCCGAGGAAATCAACATTCTCGCTTTCAGCCGCGACGGAAAGCACACGATGCATTTTCTGTGGATATACTTCATATTCAGCTGGCTGACATTCGGTATCGCTCCGTTTGTCTGGGCTCATCGCATCAGCAACAGGATTGGGGATGAATTGTCAGCCCGCGGATGCAATTATTCATTCGGAGCATCGGATTTCTGGTTGTGGAATGTCCTGGGTTCATTAATCATCATCGGCCCGTTTGTCTATAAACACAAACAGCTCAAGGCGATGAATCTGCTCAACGCTGATTATCTCGCCAACAGACATAACGCATAAACGCAAGACCTTTTCTATGTCCCAATACAATATCATAGCGGAAAGTCCGGAATACACCGTCGTGTCGGAATACGAGCGTGCCGTGCAGTCTTCCGATGCATACCAGAGTGAGGCTGATTTGGAAAAGGAGTTCATACGCCTTCTGGGTGAGCAGGGGTATGATTACCTGCCCATACACACAGAGGAGGACCTGATTTCCAACCTCAGGGTGCAGCTTGAGAAGCTGAACAACTACCGCTTCACGGACAATGAGTGGGAGCGCTTTTTCAATGAGTGCATTGCCAACAAGAACGATGATATTGTAGCCAAGACGGCTAAAATCCAGGAGGACTACATTCAGGTCCTCAAAAGGGACACGGGAGAGAGCCAGAACATCTACCTGATTGACAAGACCAATATCCACAACAACCGCCTCCAGGTCATCAACCAGTACGTTGAGGAAGGCGGAACCTATGACAGCAGATATGATGTCACGGTCCTTGTCAACGGCCTTCCGCTGGTGCACGTGGAGCTCAAGAGAAGGGGAGTTCATCTCAAAGAAGCCTTCAACCAGATAGACAGATACCAGAGGGACAGCTTCTGGGCCGGCTGCGGGCTGTATGAGTATGTCCAGATATTTGTCATCTCCAACGGCACCAACACCAAATATTATTCCAATACCACAAGGTGGAATCATATCAAGGAACAGGAGGTTGGCGGCAGGAACAAGTCCAGGAAAACATCAAATTCCTTTGAATTCACGTCTTTCTGGGCAGACGGCAGCAACAAGACCATAAATGACCTGGTGGATTTCACCAAGACCTTCTTCTCCAAGCATACCATCCTGAATATCCTCACCAGATACTGTGTGTTCACAAGTGAGAAGATGCTGATGGTGATGAGGCCTTACCAGATTGCCGCTACGGAGAGAATCATCCAGAGGATAAATGTGGCCAACAACTACAAGCAGTATGGCAGCATTCAGGGCGGTGGCTACATCTGGCATACAACAGGCTCGGGAAAGACTCTGACCTCCTTCAAGACAGCGCAGCTGGCCTCCAGACTTCCTTACATAGACAAGGTTCTTTTTGTCGTGGACAGGAAGGATCTGGACTACCAGACAATGAAGGAATACAACAGGTTCGAAGAGGGAGCGGCAGATGGGAATACATCGACGGCGGTCCTCCAGCGGCAGTTGGAGAACAAGGACAAGAATGGCGGATTCCACGACTACAGAATCATAGTCACCACCATCCAGAAGCTCTCCATCTTCGTCCAGAAGAACAAGAACCATCCGGTGTTCCAGCAGAGGGTGGTCATCATCTTTGATGAATGCCATAGGAGCAACTTCGGCGAGATGCACACATCCATCGTCAAGAACTTCAAGAAATATCATCTTTTCGGATTCACGGGCACACCTATCTTTGCGCAGAATGCCCTGGCAGGCGGAGACATCAACCTCAAGACCACCCAGCAGGCCTTCGGGGACAAACTCCATACCTACACCATTGTGGACGCCATCAATGACGAGAATGTCCTCCCGTTCAGAATAGACTACGTGAATACCATCAAGGAGAGGGACGGTATACTGGACAAGCAGATATCGGCCATAGACAGGGAGAAGGCAATGGCCTCGCCGGAGAGGATATCACAGGTGGTGTCTTACATCCTTGAGCACTTTGACCAGAAGACCAAGAGAAACAAGTTCTACTCTTTCAGGGTGCTGGATGACATACAGAAAGTTGCAAGTTCCAAGAAAGGTGCAGGTGCTTCCGAACACAAGACGGAGCAGAAGTTGAACGGCTTCAATGCTATGTTTGCGGTGACCTCCATCCCTATGGCCAAAGCATACTACAATGAGTTCAAAAAGCAGCAGGCGGACCTTCCTGAAGCCCAGAGACTGAAAATTGCGACCATTTACTCCTATGGAGCCAATGAAGAGGAAATAGACGGTATCCTGGCAGAAGAGAACCCTGAAAGCACCACCCAGCTTGACCAGCAGTCAAGGGATTTCCTTGAGGGTGCGATCAAGGATTACAACCGGATGTTCTCCACCAACTATGACACCTCGTCAGACAAGTTCCAGAACTACTACAAGGACCTGTCACTGAGGATGAAGAACAGGCAGGTGGATTTGCTCATTGTGGTCAATATGTTCCTGACCGGCTTTGACGCCACGACCCTGAACACCCTGTTCGTGGACAAGAATCTCAAGCAGCACGGGCTGATCCAGGCATTTTCAAGGACCAACAGGATACTCAACTCCGTCAAGACCTTTGGCAACATAGTATGTTTCAGAGACCTCCAGCAGGCCACTGATGATGCGATTGCCCTGTTTGGAGACAAGGATGCCAGCAGCATTGTCGTTCTCAAGGACTTCTGGTCATATTACAATGGATATGATACGGAGAAGGGCAGGCACTGCTATGGGTACAGGGAGCTTGTGGAACAGATTCAAGAAGAGTTTCCGGAAGGAGAGGCGATATTGGGCGAGGAAGCGGAAAGGAGGTTCATCGGGCTTTATGGAAGCCTGCTCAAGTCCATCAACGTTCTATCGACCTTCGACCAGTTCGAAGAGAACAAGGTCCTGAACGACAGACAGCTCCAGGACTATCAGAGCCGTTACCTCGACCTGCAGGACAAATGGCGGAAGAAAAGGGCCGGCGACAAGGAGAACATCAATGATGACCTTGTGTTTGAAACCGAGCTTATCAGGCAGGTGGAAATCAACATCGACTACATCCTTATGCTGGTTCAGAAGTATCACGAAGGGAACTGTGCCAACAAGGAGATACTGGTCAGCATCACAAAGGCCATAGGGTCAAGTATGCTGCTCAGGAGCAAGAAGGAACTCATCGAGGAATTCATCAGTACTGTCAATGCCGAGACTGATATAGAGAAGAGCTGGAAGGAATTCATTGAGAAGCAGAAGGAGAAGGACCTGAAGGAACTCATAGAGAGCGAGAACCTGAAGCCGGAGGAGACGGTTAGGTTCGTTGAGAGCAGTTTCAGGGATGGTCAGATAAGGACCACAGGCACAGACATCGACAAGATTCTTCCTCCTATGTCAAGATTCGGCGGCGGCAACCGCCAGGAAAAGAAGCAGTCTGTCATCGAGAAACTCCAGACCTTCTTTGAGAGGTATTTCGGTTGCTGATGAAATATGTCAGAATATTCTTGAAGGCTGTGGAGCGCGCGAGTTGCGAGCACACGCCGGAGCGAGTTTCACACTGTCCGCGACGCCGCACCCGCCGCCAAAGTGGAACAGCCGCGAAATTGGTTGCAGATTCCGCGCTTTCACCTCCTAAAAGGTCCAAAAACGCGAAAATGACCCGCAAAACCGCGCTTTTGAGACCTCAATAGGCATTATGCGCGGAAAATCATTAAAAATCCGCGCCCTCCAGGCATTATAGAGGCAATGTAAGCCTCAAATGTGCATGATACCATATCAAGGGTGGGTATCGTGTACAAAATGGAAGATCTATACGGGCACAAGTTAAACGTCAAAAACAGGGTTTTACCCCTGAGCCCCCCAAATGCCTCACTGGGATTTGCTGACGCATCTCTCGCAAGGCTCTGGTTCGTCGCGCTGACGCGCTCCGACATCCCCTGTTGCTGCCGCAGGGCCCTTGCAAGGAAGTTCGCCTGACTGCGTCAGTCTCCCTTTTTTACTGTCCACCCTTACAAGAGTAAACCGGATTTGCTGACGCATTCCTCACCGGGATTTCGTCGCGCTGCGTTGCACTTGCGCTCCGACATCCCCGCCCGCCTGCGGCGGGCTTGCCTAAACAAAAAAAGAAGACCAGCACTCGAACAAGTTCGGTACTGGCTTTCTTTTTTGTTTGGCGGTGAGGGGGGGATTCGAACCCCCGGTACGGTTAACCCGTACGTCAGTTTAGCAAACTGGTGGTTTCAGCCACTCACCCACCTCACCAAAGTGGATATCCGAAGCCAAACTTCTCCGTGATACGGACCGCTTGAAGCGGATTGCAAAGTTACGAATATTTTCGGATATCCAAACTTATAATTTAAGGAATCGCAATTATTTGAGGTTTGCGAATTCTACGTCGGTCTCGGCGCGCTTTGCCAGGCACTTGCAGCCATTGGTTGCCTGTTCGAGGGCAGCTTTGGCTTCAGTGACCTTGCCAAAGCGGTTCAAGGCGATGGCGCGGAGGTAGTGGGCTTTGGGACAATCGCAATCCTTGACAGCGTCGATGGCGCCGGCAAGGTCCATTGCAAGGAGATGTGCCACACCCGCATCTACGCCTTTGTTACCGCATTTTGTCATAGCTGCGGAGTAATTGCCGCGCAGGAGTTCCACAAGGCCGAGATTCTTCGTTGCATTCTCATCTCCTTCAAGGGATTTGAATGTTTTTTCAGCCTCATCAAGATTTCCTTTGCGCATCTGGCAAACGCCTTTGAGGTTGATCACGTCAGCATCGGCGGCGTCGCAATTTGCAAGATAGTTTTCAGCATCTTCTACATTGCCGCATTTGCCGCAGTCGAGAGCGAGAACGGCGAGATTGTACAGCGCCGTCTTTGAATTGTATTTCTCAACGGCTTTGTCTAGGATGGCCTTTTTGTTGTCCTTGCCGTTTGCGAGTTCGGCCGCTTTCAGAAGGGCGGTTTCATCAAGAACGTCAATGTTGTTGGCAACGAGTTCCAGAAGTTCAGCATCGCTGTAGTTGCGGTAATCGATGTTTGCGATGAAACGTGCGCGACGAAGCTGGGGAAGAACGTCCTTTGCAAGGTCTTCGAACACAGATGACATATTGCGGATTTCAGCCTCGCGCAGACGTGAGTCGTCATACATACTCAAAACGCGGAGAATGAGGTCTTTATCCTCGATGTTGCTGTTGTACACCAGCTGTTTGAAACCTTCCCAGTCCTCACCGACAGATTTGACGTTCTTCTCTACATCTTCGAGTTCGGTTTTCTTTGCGATTTTCTTGAAAGCCTTGTCAGCAGTGCGGCTGCGGTTGTCTGACAGCTTGTTGTTGAATTCCTCTTTGCCATCAGGAGAAGCGTAGGCAACGACATCGATGCTTGAGAGCTCCTCGCGGTCATTTTCGGCAAGTTCTTTGATGGCAGCAAGGAAATCCTTGATGCTCTGGTTCTTGAGCTCGCTGTTGCGTACCTCGCTGCTATTGATTTTGTACATCACCTGACCCTCTGACTGGCGGGTGATGATGGCCTTGTAACCACTCTCTTTGGCAGAGTAGAAACCACGGCCTGCGAGAGTCTCTGTGATGTTGCATCCTTCAGCCACTTTCTTTGTGGGGAGCGTAACCCAGGTTTTCCCGTTGTTCACGGTGCAGCGACCACGCAGTTCGAGATGTGATTTGGCCATACCTTCTTTGTAGGCAAAGCAGAGATGCTGGTTGACAACGCCTCCGGCCTTTGCGACCGTGCGGTAGTTGTTCTTCACCTTTTCTCCCTGGAAGCAAAGGGTTTCCATAGCCTCTTCGCCACCATCATAAACGATGACGGGAGTAACCTCTACAATAGCTTTGGGATTGAAATAGTTTTTGGGGCAGGTTACGGTTACGTCGGTTTCGACTTTTCCACCTTTAAGAGTAAGGAACTCCGGGGTGCAGAGAACTTTTACGTTTTCGGCATCTTTTGCCATTTTTTCGGCGCTTGCACAGGATATTGCGCATAATGCGATTGTTGCAATTGCCAAAGAATAAAGTGCTTTTTTCATTGTATGAATTGGTTTAAAATTTTGCTATTCCACAAAGTTAATGTAATTTTGCTGAAATCGCAATAAAATGGACCAACAACAACTGCAAAACCTGAAAAACAGGTACGACATCATCGGCAATGACCCCGCACTCAACAGGGCGTTGGAGGTTGCATATGCCGTGGCCCCGACAGACCTCACGGTTCTGATTCAGGGCGAGAGCGGTGTTGGCAAGGAAACGATTCCGCAGATTATCCACCAGTATTCCCGTCGCAAGACCGGTAAATATTTCGCGGTGAACTGCGGCGCCATCCCGGAAGGTACCATCGATTCGGAACTGTTCGGCCACGAAAAAGGAGCCTTCACCGGGGCCAACGAAATGCGTAAGGGATATTTCGAAGAGGCGGACGGCGGTACGCTTTTCCTGGACGAAATCGGCGAATTGCCTCTCGCAAGCCAGGCGAAACTCCTGCGTGTCCTGCAGGACGGCGAATTCATACGCGTGGGCAGCAGCAAGGTGCTGAAGACGGATGTCAGGGTGGTTGCGGCGACCAATATAGATCTGACTTATGCCGTGCAGAGAGGCAAGTTCCGTGCGGACCTTTATTACAGGCTCAATGCCATTTCGATCAAGGTGCCGTCGCTTCGCGAGAGGCCCGATGACATTCCGCTTCTGTTCCGCAAGTTCACGTCGGATTTTTCGCAGAAATACAACGTTTGCAAATTGAACCTCACCCCGGACGCCGTGACCCTTCTCAAGTCTTACCGTTGGCCGGGTAATATACGCCAGCTGAAAAATGTGGCGGAGAGCGTTTCGGCGTTGGAAAGCTACAGCATAGCTCCGGGCAGTGAGAGGTGCGAGATATCAGCCGTTACGCTATATCGTTATATTCCGAAAGATGAGGGTATGCTGCCATCTGTGGCCGTGCATGAAGAGGGCTTCAGCTCTTCCGAGAAGGAGGCGATGGTGCGGATGATGTACCAGCTGCGCCAGGAGGTGGATTACCTGAAAGAGGCGATTGCCGGCGGACAGGTGGCAAAATCCCCGCAAAGCAATGTCCCAGAGCAGCCGGCGTTGCCGCAACCGTCACCGGTTGTCACCCAACCGGTGGACTCTTCCGCCACGCCTGAAGATGCGGAGTGGCAGGACACTGAAACGGCACTTGAGCAGACACAGGCTCCGGTACAGAACCTTTCCATACAGAAGGCGAGTCTTGACTTATTGAACAAAGCCCTCGAGCGTCACGGAGGCAACCGCAGAGCCGCGGCCGCCGAACTTGGAATTTCCGAGCGCACACTGTATCGCAAGATAAAGGAACTGGAAGATGCGCAGAACTAGGTCATTCATATTTGCAGCCATTGTGGCCGTTGCCCTCGGAATGTCGGCATCATCCTGTGGAATATACTCATTCTCAGGAACGTCCATACAGCCTGACGTGAAGACCATCACTATCGAGTTCTGCGAATACAAGGCCTTGAAGGTGAATCCTATGCTCTCCACGAATTTCACGGAAGCGCTTCGTGAGAAATTCCGCCGTCTTACCAAACTGGAAGAGGTGGAATTGGACGGAGACCTCCAGCTGCATACGGAAATCATAGGATACGAAGTCAGCGCCACGGCCATCACGGCGGAGGAGACGGCGGCACGCAACCGCTTGACAGTGAACGTAAAGGCTACCTTCACTAACGTCAAGTATCCGGAAGACAACTTTGACAAGAATTTCTCCGCTTACGCAGATTTTGATGCCACCCAGCTTCTGGACGCTGTCCAGGACGCCCTTTGCGTGGAAATCATAGATAAACTGGTGGAAGATATATTCAATGCATCCGTAGCGCAATGGTAAAGTTGATGGAAATGACAGGTTCGGAGCTTTCCTCCGTAGCGGACAGGTATCCGTGGTTCTCGGCGTGCCGCGCCGTACTTTGCCGCAAAATTGCCGCCGAGTCCGGGACTGACGCTGCCGATGGGCTGTATCGCGATTCGTTGGCATATTTCCCTGATCCGGCATTCGTGGCGGCTTCGCTCCGTTCTATCGAGGTTAGCGACTATACCGATGCCGGCTTATCTTCCTCCATCAGAAAAATCATTGATGAAAAACCGCGTGAGGTATATGACGGAATGGACTTCTTCAGCCGTGGTGACTATGAGTCGGTACGGAAAGAAGGCGACTCTTCCTTCGGCAGGATAGCCGTGGTGGACTATTCTGCGCCGGCTCCGGAAGCCAGGCCGTCCGGTGACGAGGGATTTGACCTGGTTTCTGAAACTCTGGCCCAAATCTTTATGGATCAGGGGTATCCGGATCGTGCAATTGAAATTTATGAGGCCCTCCGTTTGCAAAGTCCCGAAAAAAGTGCTTACTTTGCAGCCTTGATAGAGAAAATAAAAAATTAGAATATGAATACACTTTTCACCGTAATTGCAATTCTTGTACTGATTGCCGCAATCCTTCTGACCATCGTTGTCCTTCTACAGAACGGAAAAGGTGGCGGACTTGCATCCAACTTCGTTGCCGGCAACCAGACCTTCGGCGTACGCCAGACAGCCGACCTCCTCGAAAAGATCACCTGGGGACTCGCGGCTTTCATCCTCATTCTTTCGATTGTAAGCAACTTCACCATCAACGGCGGTTCAAAGAACGCCCTTGACGTGACCGATCAGATCCAGGCGGAGCAGACCGAACAGGCTCCCGCTTTCCCGGTTGCACCCGTTGAGGCCGCACAGCAGGAAGACGCCGAGTAAGGGAGGTACCATCAATACAAAGAAAAAGGCTTGTAGAAATTTCTACAGGCCTTTTTTGCGGAGAGAACGAGATTTGCCCGCCGGAGGCGGCCACATCTCGGGATGTCCGTGAGCAATCAAAGATGAAAGGCGGGCGATGCCCGATGTTTTTGCGTACGTCCACAGCCTTATGCAAACTTCGCTACGCTCGTTTTTCAACGGCCGCGGCCACACGCAAAAACGCCGCACTTTCGTGCAGCGCCTTTCACTTTGATTGCATTGCGCGGAGAGAACGAGATTCGAACTCGTGATACCCTTTTGGAGTATACACGCTTTCCAGGCGTGCCTCTTAAACCACTCGAGCATCTCTCCTTGGATTCTGGTGCAAAGGTAATTCTTTTTCCTGAAAGTCTTGCAAATTTTTTGTTCGCTCGACAGCGGAAACCTACCGCAGCACTACTTCGCCGTCGGCAACATCCACACGGACAGTGCCGCCGCGCTTTATCTCCCCGTTCAGGACGGCCACGGCCATCTTGTTCACCAGTTCGCGCTGCATAAGACGTTTGATGGGACGCGCGCCGTAGGCAGGGTCATAACCCTTGTCCGACAGGTATTCCTCGAAGGCCGCGGAGAACTCCACACCCACACCGCTCTCGGCAAGACGCGCACGCAGCACATCTTCCTGGATCTTCAGTATGGCGAGAATATCCTCGCGGGAAAGCTGCTGGAAGGTGATGATCTCATCGATACGGTTCAGGAATTCCGGACGCACGCCGGCCTTCAACTCCTCGAAGGTGGCGTTCGAAGTCATAATCAGAATCGTATTCTTGAAATCCACCGTACGCCCCTTGTTGTCCGTAAGACGCCCGTCGTCAAGCACTTGCAGCAGCACGTTGAACACATCCGGATGCGCCTTCTCGATTTCGTCCAGCAATATCACGCTGTATGGCTTGCGCCGCACAGCCTCGGTCAGCTGGCCGCCCTCATCGTAGCCCACATAGCCCGGAGGCGCACCCACGAGACGGCTCACCGTATGCCTTTCCTGATACTCGGTCATATCAATACGCGTAATCATATTCTCATCGTTGAACAAGAACTCCGCCAGGGCTTTCGCCAGCTCCGTTTTTCCCACTCCCGTGGTTCCCAGGAACATAAATGAACCGATGGGCCTTTTCTCGTTCTGCAACCCTGCACGTGACCGGCGCACGGCATCCGATACGGCCCTGATGGCCTCATCCTGACCCACTACGCGCTTGTGCAGTTCTTCCTCCATACGCAGCAGCTTGTCCTTTTCGCTCTCCAGCATCTTGCTCACAGGAATGCCCGTCCATTTGGCGACAACCTCCGCTATATCCTCCGGAGTAACAGCCTCTGTAATAATGGGATCCTTTATGGCGGCAGCCTGCGCCGACAGTTCATCGATCTTGGCCTGCTCTGCCGCCATCCTGCCATAGCGTATCTCCGCCACGGCACCGAAATCCCCGCGCCGCTCGGCCGCAGCCGCCTCGATTTTCAGGTCCTCGATCCTCTGGCGCGCCCCCTGCAGTCCGGCGAGTATGCCCTTTTCCTCCTCCCAGCGCTTCATAAGTGTCGCACGTTCCGCGGAAAGCCTTGCCAGTTCCTCCTCGATTTTCTCCTTCTTGAGTTTGATATCCTCATTCTTGACCGCCTGCTTTTCAATCTCCAGCTGGCGTATCCTGTTGTTCAGGTCATCGATGGGTTCCGGCACGCTGTTCATCTCCAGACGCAGTTTCGAAGCCGCCTCATCCACAAGGTCTATGGCCTTGTCGGGCAGGAAACGGTTGGTGATGTATCGGTGTGAAAGTTCCACCGCGGCAATCAGCGCATCGTCTTCGATACGGACCTTGTGGTGGTTCTCGTAGCGCTGTTTCAGTCCGCGCATTATGCTGATGCTCTCGGCCGGGGTGGGCTCGTCCACCGTCACCATCTGGAAGCGGCGTTCCAGGGCCTTGTCTGTCTCGAAATATTTCTGGTACTCATCCAGGGTCGTGCTGCCTATGGTCCTGAGTTCGCCTCGCGCGAGTGCGGGTTTCAATATGTTCGAGGCATCCATCGCCCCGCTTGTGCGTCCGGCCCCGACCAGAGTATGTATCTCGTCGATGAACAGAATCACTTCTCCATCGCTCTCGACGACCTCTTTCACAACGCCCTTGAGCCTTTCCTCAAACTCGCCCTGATATTTTGCACCCGCAATCAGGGCACCCAGGTCGAGGGAGTAAATGACCTTTGTCTTGAGGTTCTCGGGCACCTGTCCGTCAACGATTTTCTGGGCGATGCCCTCGCTTATCGCCGTCTTTCCCACTCCCGGCTCTCCCACGAGAATCGGGTTGTTCTTCGTCCTGCGGGACAGTATCTGCAGCACGCGGCGTATTTCCTCATCGCGCCCGATTACAGGATCAAGTTTCCCTCCTGAAGCACGCTCATTGAGGTTTATTGCAAATTTTTCAAGTGTTTCGTATTTGTTGTTCATAGTATCTTCCTCCCAAAACAGCTTT
>JAKSJV010000025.1 GCA_024402005.1 Bacteroidales bacterium | reverse complement strand
TTTCATATTGTCAAGTTGTTTATCAATCTTTCAACAGGCACATCCTTGAGGAGCACCGTTTTGTTTTCATCCAGAAGATACAGGGACGGGATGGCCCTCACGTTATAGAGCTCGTTGCCGCGTATCATATGGTCGTAATCATAACCGTTATACCAGGACTCCGGATAAATCGGCATATAGTCCAGCCACCCTGCAATGTCTTCGTCAATATAAATGTTGAGAACGGCTATCCTGCCGGAAGATATGGCATCGTCCAGCCCCGGAACTGTCTTGATGGTCTCTATGATTTCCTTGCAGGCCGTGCAACCGGGATTACTGAAGAACAGTATCGTTCTTTCGGCAGTTATCCCATACAGGGTGTATGACCGGCCGCTGCGGTCACAGAAGGAAAAGTCCGCAGCCTTGGAGCCCCTTACATTGAGGGATGACAAACGCGCATCTTCCAGATATGAAGCCCTTTTGGCTACCGGAAGGTCGAGAAACGACGCCATCTCCCCGGCATATCCGGCATAAATGTCTTCATCACGCACTGGGGAATTGGGATCGAACATATATTTTTCAAAGAGGTCTGAAAGCTGTTCGAAGACCGTGCCTGAAGTGTCGGCCTGTTCGAGACCTATCAGCGCCTCTGCAAAGGACGCGGCATTGGACTGTGCCTTTGCCAGCGGTTGTGACAGCAGCAGGGCGATGTAGTTGGCTACCGCCTGCTCCACCTCTATTCTGGGAACAAGACCAAGTGTTGTCGAATCTGTGTCGGTACATCCTTTAGCTTTTTTGAAGAAGGAATCCCAGAAATGCTCCGCCAGATAATCCAGCTTCTGCTCATCGCTCATCACCGCAGGGGCATTTACAAACGGAAAATGCTGAACGGAGGCTGCTCTTTCGGAATTGTGACAGGCACATCCGGCCAAGACGGCCAGCAATGACAAAACGGAAATAATGTGACGGCAATTCGACATAACTTATTTGGCTACCGCTGCTTTCGCCTGAGAAATGTTGATAATGAAATCACCTATCTTCTCCAGCTCTGAAACGACGTCCATATAATAGACTCCTATCAGATAATGGTACTTGCCGGCCTCCAGGTCTGCAATATTCTGGTCGCGCAGGGCATTGCGATATGCGTTGATCGATGCTTCCGCCGCAACGGCCGGAGCAAGGTCGATATGGGTGGAATATGCTGACGAAATGTTTTCCTGCATAATCTTGTATGCGTTGTCCAACAGGTCCAGCATATGGTTGAGTTTCTTGAGGATTTCAGGAGTGAAGAGTTTTTCGTGCGTGAACTTGCGTATCAGCATACGTCCCATCGCCTCTCCGCTGTCTCCAAGACTCTCCATCTCGCCTATCATCTTGTACATCGCCTTGATGCGGTCTTCGGCGGCTGATGAAACCTCACCTTTGGACACCTCGTTCAGATAGGCGGCAATCTCGAATTCAATCTTGTCGGTTATGCCTTCATACTTTATGAGCTTGTCATTAATGGGGTTGAACTTCTCGAAGTTCTGCTCATTAATCGCCTTCCTTATCCAACCGAATCCCTTGTAGCATATCTGTCCGAAGTGCACTATCTCCTGACGGGCCTCAACAAGACTGAGCTCGGGAGTGCTGAGCACACCGCCGGTGATGTATTTGAGACGGAAATCCTCTTCTCCTTCCGGGCTGGGGATAATCCAGGAAACAAGTTTTTCTATCTGCGGCACGAACCATATCAGTATCAATGTGTTGGTCACGTTGAAAAGCGTATGCAGCGTAGCCACGCTATAAAGAAGGGCCGTGTGGCCTGTCGCCGGGTCGGCCTGATACATTGCGGCGAAATCAGGATCCATCGGGCTGGGAAGTCCGAACAGGCCCACTACGCCGCAGACCATTTTCAGGAACGGTTTGAATATGGACAGCACCCAGATTACACCGAAAACGTTGAATACGGTATGTGCAAGGGCGGCCCTGCGGGCAGAAACGTTGCCGACAGATGCTGCTATGTTGGCCGTAATCGTGGTACCGATATTTTCACCGAGCACCATTGCGGCGGCCAACTGATATGGCAGGACACCCATTGCGACAAGGGTCATCGTAAGGGCCATCGTGGCTGCGGAAGACTGGAAAAGTATCGTAAGGCCGGTTCCTATCAGCAGGAACAGCAGAACTTTGCCGAAGCCTGCATTGCCCGTTATGGACATCAGGAAATTCTGTATCCCGTCCCCGGCAAAAAGAACTCCGGCCGCCTCTTTCAGGGAGCCGAGTCCGAGGAACATAAGCGAGAAACCGAAGATGAAACTGCTGACCGTCTTGCAGTTCTTGTTCTTGAACATATTCAGGACGAAGCCTATCGCCATCAGGGGAATGGAAATCGAGGCGATGTTGAAGCTGAAGCCGAACACCGCGACTATCCAGGCCGAAATGGTGGTGCCTATATTGGCACCCATTATGACTCCGATACCGCTGCCCAGCGTGAGAAGTCCCGCGTTCACGAAGCTCACCACCATAATCGTCGTGGCGGCGGAAGACTGTACCAGCGCCGTTATCGTCGTACCTGTCAACACCCGCTTGAAGGGATTGGAAGTCATCTGCGCCATCACGTTGCGCAGTTTCACGCCGGCCATCTTCTGGAGGCTCTCTGACATAAGGGCCATTCCGAAGAGGAAAAGGCCGAGCGAGCCTATAAGTTGTATGATTTGAAGAAAAATGTCCATAGAACAATTCAGGTTAAAACATCGTACAAATATAATGATTATTTCAAAATAGAAGCAACCCAATCGGCGTCGATGCGGACAAAACCGTCTTCCTTCGCGATTTCGGGATTGCGGCTCAATATGCCCTGACAGTCCTCATACACGTTGAGGCCGAAACCGAAGCCGTCCATTTTCCCGGCAGCGGCATTACCCTCAGCATCTACCGCTCCCTTTACGCCGGAAAACACCATCACGTCGTCCTGCAGGCGGTAGAAGTGCAGGTTGCTGACATTCTCCAGTTCCCTGCCGGCGACATATTTCACGAGTTCTATGCACCTGTCGTCCAGTCCGGCGTCGTAGATCATCACCTTTTCCATCAGATCCCCGGCATTGGACACTATGCGCAGACGGTAATCGCCCATAGCCCTTACCTGGTTCATTATCGCATCCTTCTGAGGTCCTTCCGGCTCTCCGAAAGGAAGCACCCACACCATATATTTCTCCTTGGGATCGTGGTAGAGACATTCGTAGGTGGCCAGGTTTGACGTGCCGCAATCCGGACATTCCCACAGGAAGGCCTCGCCGCTGAGGACCGCAGCCTTGAGATCCGGGTCCGTCTCGGCGTTTATGCTCTTGTAGATGTCTATGGTATGATTTCCGCCGCACTTGTGGCATACGGCCTTTGCCTTTGAAATAATTGACATATTGTTAGTTTGGTAATGATACGTTGAACGTTGCACCGACATAATGGTGCGATTTCATATTCAGGGACGGGAACAGCCCGCCGTCGTTGTAGGAGTACGTCACGCCGACGGTGACGGGGGTTCTCACCCAGAAAAAGGCAGCGAACTCCATCTCGAACGTGGCTCCGACGCTGTAAAGGTGACCTTCATCCTTATATTCGGGACGAAATATGTAAGACCAATCGAAATGCGGAGTGACTATGCCCCGCTTGCAGTAGAACATATCGAAAATGTGCCAGTCACCCATATAGAAAGGTATGGCATAATCGGCTGTGAACTTGATTCCGCTGCACAGCCTGTCTCCTTCGTAGTTTACGAAGCCTCGCGGAAAAAGATTGGCATAGGAACCGACGAAGAACCAGTAGTCCGCCTGGCACACCTGTAATACTGCTGACAATTTCAGACCCTGACCATAGCAGAAGCCAGGAATATAGCCATACAGGAAGGCAAAGGATTCAACCGGGGAATAAAGAAGTTCGGTACCTATACCCCAGCGCGGGTAAATGCAGGCCGAAGGGGTCTGTTGCATCGCATAGGCACGGGTGCTTACGTTAAACAGCAACCGGTCTTTTCCGTCATATTTATCGTTGGTATACGTCAGTCCGACAGCAGGAATGAAACCGTAAAGCATACCTCCCCTGTTCCACGAAAGGGGAACATAAGTTTTGAGGCTCGCTCTTACGGATGGTTTGGACGAATAGCGGTAATAGAGCGTATCCTTTATTCCTTCCTTGTGGATATACTCCACAGGCTGCCTTTCACCCACGTGCACCTGCGCCTCGAACACCGGATACAGACCGCTGTAGGTAAGGTTCACGTGTCCGCTGTGGAACCATCTCCCCTTGCTGTCCGGCGCTGCCTTGTATCCCGCGTATCCGTATAGCGTGCTCATAGAGTTCTGGAAAAGGGCCATAACGCCGAGGCTTGCAATGTTCTTGACATTCTCGTAACTGATGTTCGCCACATTGTCTATATCCACATAGCAGGGGGCCCAGGAATGGAAACGGAAGGCGTGTGCACCTTTTCTATAGCGCTGCGGAGCGCTGATGCTGTCTTCCGGCATTGCAGGCATATCAGTGCTGTCGGCGGCGGCAAGGCCCCAGTCCCTGCCTTCCTTCTGCCAATGGTATTTGCTCATCTGCCTGATGGATACGTTGGCCAGCCTCTTTTCCTGGGCGGAAAGAGTGTCGGCCACGGGATAACGGTAAACCTCGTTCCAATCCACGACGCGATGCTCCGGTTCCCTGATTTTCCTTATCACTGACCCGTTGTGCCCATAGGTGGACAATACTATGGAACCAGTATTGTCAGGCACCGCCTCGATGACGCCATAGGGTGTGGATGACAACTGCTCCAGAAGTCCCGTGTCCGTATGATAGGCATACTGTTCACTGACCCCCGTACGGTCGCAGGTAAAATTTATCTTTCCGCCCGTATTGTCCAGCGACGACATTGAAACAGGCGATGGTTCAAGCAGGGTTTTCCAGGAGTTGCCATCCCCCTCACACAGGGAAGACCCGCCATTGGACAGCATCAAGGCATATATTTTCCTGTTCAATGCAATAATCTGTATCGGCTGCAGAGTGTCTGGCACACTCCAGCGGCCACAACATTCGGAGCTTGCGTCATCATAGAAATCTATGGTGCTCCCGCCCTTTTCCGAATATGAAATCACGGCAAGGGTGTCGCCGGAGTATTGAGCGGGGGCGACATAGGCTCCTTTCCTGATTTTCAACGTATTCGTGCGTTTTGTTTCCAGATTGTAAACCCTCACGACGGAATTCCTGACCTGTTTCCACCTAGGGTCGCTGTAAATTTCATTCCAATAGACCTTGTCACCGTTTGCGGATATATTGATTCCCATAACGTTGGACGCCAGGGTAGTCAACTTGTTTTCCCTGCCTGACGAGTCTATCTCCACCAACTTGTCCTCTTTGAAAATGTCTTCCTTTATCCACACCGTCCTGCCACCTTTAAGGGCCTGCGGAGATGAGTATATCGTCTGATGTCGCGGATCCTTGGCCAGAGTGTCAAGTTTGGAGAAGGGGGCCCTCCGCTCCATCGCCTCTTTCCACAAACGGAAATGCCCGTCATAGATGGACGCCGTGCTTTCCCTGAATTTAAGCCCTGTTGTCCTTCTCATCGTGTGCCTCAACGGCCAGGGGTCATAGGGGCGGCGGGATACGTAATCCATATAGTCCGCCATAAATAACGGAGCGTCATAAAAGGCCCTGACGCCGCTTATGAGCATATATCCGAATGCATAATTGTCGGGAGTATATCTGTAATACGAACCGAAACGCCATTTCATCCAGTTCCTCCAGTCGCCGTTGTCGAAACAATAATAATAGTATGACAGGAAGTAGGCCCTGCGTCCGCGTCCGCCGTCCGTAAGCGCAGTTTCCGCCACGACGGCATCGCCTTCCAGCAAGAGACGGTCGGGCCAGGCACAGGCCGCCCCCGGCATCATCTGGCCCAGGATATAGTAGAACGGTTTGAATACGTGCTTGTAGCCTAGTTGCATCTGTGCCGCGTGACGGCCTTCGTGCACGGCCAGCTGGCTTGTCCAGGGCACGGGGTCGAGACTGACCCACTGCGGAACGGTGTACAGTTCCATCCTGCTCGGAGTCCAGGTGACCACTCCGTTCGAAGAGGCGTTGCGTGTGTGCAGCACCACGTCCAGCGGCTTCTTCTGGTATTGTCCGGATATCATCTGAAGGCTCCCGGCCACCTGCGGCCTGAACCTTTCCAGTTCCTTGAGATAGGTGACGGCCAGGGAATCACAGCCACGGGGGTAAATCACACGGAAATTGGAGGTATGGATGTCATACCATTTCGTCCCGGTCGGTTCTGTGTCGCTGATGGAAAATTGTGCAAAGGCGCTGCTGCATATCGCAGACAGTATGAAAATCAGACATATCTTCCTGCACAGGCGCATCGGCTGTCGGGATTTAGACGTTAAAAAGGAAGTGCATTATGTCTCCGTCCTGCACGACGTAATCCTTGCCCTCTATGCCCATTTTTCCGGCGGCACGGCAGGCCGACTCGGATTTGAGCGAAACGAAATCGTTGTATTTTATGACTTCGGCGCGTATGAAACCCTTTTCGAAATCCGTATGGATGACTCCGGCCGCCTTGGGAGCCTTGTCGCCCTTGTGAATGGTCCAGGCACGGCATTCATCGGCTCCGGCGGTAAAGAAGGTCTGCAGGTTGAGAAGACTGTAGGCGCTCTGTATCAGACGGACGACGCCGCTTTCCTTGAGGCCCATCTCCTCTATGAACATCTGTCTTTCTTCGTAGTTTTCGAGTTCGGCGATGTCGGATTCTATCTTGGCGGCTATGACGAGGACCTCCGCATTCTCATCCTTGACGGCCTCGCGCACGGCGTCCACATATCTGTTGCCTGTCGCAGCGCTGCCTTCATCCACGTTGCACACGTACATAACAGGCTTGTCCGTCAGCAGGAACAGTTCCCTGGCCAGTTTGCGGTCCTCTTCGTTGTCAAGCGTCACGCTGCGGCAGGATTTGCCCTGCAACAGCGCATCCTTGTACAGATAGAGTATCTCCACAAGGCGTTTGGCATTCTTGTCCCCGCCCATCTTGGCCTGCTTTTCGACTTTTGCAAGGCGGTTCTCGACAGTTTCCAGGTCTTTTATCTGGAGTTCCGTATCGATTATCTCCTTGTCCCTGACGGGGTCTATGCTTCCGTCCACGTGAACGATATTGTCATCGTCGAAACAGCGAAGCACGTGCAGGATGGCATCGGTCTCGCGTATGTTTGCAAGGAACTGGTTGCCGAGTCCCTCGCCTTTGGATGCGCCCTTGACAAGGCCGGCAATGTCCACTATCTCCACCGTGGCCGGAATGGTGCGCTGAGGTTTGCAGATGTCGCTGAGGACATTCAGCCTCTCATCCGGCACATTGGTGCTGCCGATATTGGGCTCGATGGTGCAGAAGGGAAAGTTCGCGCTCTGCGCCTTGCTGGAAGATATACAGTTGAAAAGAGTGGATTTACCTACATTGGGGAGTCCCACTATGCCGCATTTCAAAGACATTTCGATTCGATGTTAACAATTCACACAAAATTACGCAAACTTTTTGTTTTTCTTATGCCCGTTTCCATTTTTTATTCCCTTCTTGCAAACAAAAAACTGTATGAAAAACTTTATGCTTTGCCTGAGCCTGACGCCTTTGATTTCCATTGTTTTCTGGAACGTGGAAAACTGCTTCGATTACAAGGATTCGGGATACTCGGCATCGGATGCCGAATTTTCCTCGCGCGGGGCGAGGCATTGGACGAGGAAACGTTTCGAGGCCAAGACTGCGGCCATAGGGAAAACCTTGTTGTGGGCCGGATTGCCGGATATCGTCGGAGTGGCGGAAGTGGAAAACGCCTTCGTCCTGAAATCACTGTGCCGGAGGGACGTGCTGCGCAAATACGATTACGGCTATGTTCATTTCGACTCTCCCGACCCGCGCGGAATAGACGTGGGGCTTCTTTACCGCAGGGACAGAATACGTATACTGAAGGCATATCCCCTACCGGTGGAGATGGATGGCAAACGCCTGAATACTAGGGATATACTGTATGCCTGCGCCATAGACCTCACCGGCGGCGACACCTTGCATCTGTTCGTGAATCACCACCCTTCGAAATATGGTGGAAAGCAGTCAGGCGACAGGCGCATTGCCGCAATGAGGACTCTTGTACGCAGCGTCGATTCCCTGCTGACCCGTCCGGAAGCCTGCATAGTGGCGATGGGAGATTTCAACGACGGTCCGGACGGACCTGCCTTCGGGATGATTGACAGCTCACTGGTAAATCTGGGCCGTGAACTGATTGAAGCCTCGCCGACCAAAGGCAATGTAGGCACAATACGCTACAACGGCAACTGGGAGCTGATCGACAATTTTCTGGTATCATCAGGTTTTTACGGGAAAATGAAGGACCCCGGCAAAATCATCGACAAAACAACCGGCAAAACCCCTGACAAAAAAGGAATGGAGATCCTGCGCCCTCCATTCCTTCTTACGCGCGATAAGCGTTTCCCGGGCGAAAAGCCCTATCGCACCTATGTCGGTCCCCGCTACAACGGCGGCGTCTCCGACCATCTGCCGGTACGGATTTCCTGTCAGGCCGTTATCTCTTTGTGCTCCCTGTAGCCGACGACCTTGATAGCCTTCTCGGGCACGGCTGGACAATTATACTCGCACATTCCACAGCCCACGCAACGTTCGGTCAGCACTGTGTACCCCATTTTCTCACCATCGTCGGTGGGGATTATTGCATTCTTGGGACAATTATATACACAGGTATTGCAGAATATGCAATTATCCGGATTCAGCACGGCATAGCCGACACTGATGGCTTTTTTCTGCTCCACCGTAACGGGCTGTATGACAGCTGCCGGGCAAACGTTCGAGCAGACGGTACATTCGGGGTCGCAATATCCCTTGTCGAATACCATACGCGGCTGCAGGAAACTGTCCAGCCTGGAAGAAGCCTTCAGCACATTATTCGGACAAGACTGCACGCACAACTGGCAAGCTATGCAATTTTCGTGGAAATGAGTTATAGACTTCGAACCTGCGGGAACTGGGGCAGGCGTTCCGGAAGATTTGAATACCGTCGCCCGCAATTTGGAACCGGCATCCAATGACAAACTTCCCGCCATAAAGGCCATCGAAGTGATGAAGGCCCTGCGGCCCATTGTATGTGCCCCGTCAGTTGCTGCGTCGGTCTTCTCGGCGGAAACCTTCTTTTTGCCTGATTTTTTCCAACGGAAACGCAGGTCAATTGCAGATGAGGGGCAGGTATCGAGACAATCCAGACACATAACGCAACGGCTTGTATCCACCTTGCCTTTCCCGACGTCAATACAGGAAGCCCTGCACTGTCTGGCACACTTGCCGCATTTTGCGCACTTGTCACTGTCTATCACGGGCGCAAACATACTCCAGCGGCCAGGAATGCTCATTATGGAGCCGACAGCGCAGATCGAATTGCACCAGACTCTGCCCTTATGACGCACCAACACAAAAAATATGACAAGCATCAGGGCTGACATCACCACAACGGAGACGGACTTGAACGTGAACGCTGTTACGATACGTCCGAAATTGCTGAACGGCTCTATATAATAATTGAGGAAACCGTAGCCCGTAGCTCCGCACACAATGACAGCCACCATAATGATATAGCGCAATACATTGTGCGGCTTAGACCCTTTGTAATGCCTGTTACAGCCCCTTTTCCCCAATTTGTTCATATCGAACATTCCATCCTGCAAAATGCCGAGGGGACAAATCACGGAGCAATATACCCTACCGAAAATCAAAGCCAGCAGAAACATACTCACCAGAGCCACCACATTTGCGGTATGCTGGGCCGACACGAACTGTGTAGCCGGCAGAAATCTCAACATTTCTCCGATTTTTCCGGAAGCTGTGAAAAGAAGGACGAAAAGTATGAACACTATCAGGGCGAGTACCATCCTTGCCCTGATAAGAATTTTTTGTTTTCGAGCCATTAATAGAACCTTTCGCGATTGTCCACGCTGCCGGTAGCATCCAGCATCACGGGGATAATCATCTGCGATGCATACTGGTTCTGTTGCATTGCAGCCGTCTTGGCGTCATCCTCCGTAAAGAACTGGCCAACCGTGCGGTCAACGACCTTCACGACGTAAATACCCCTCTGACCCTTGACAGGTTTTGACACCTGACCAAGCTCACTGCCGGCAATGGCGCCAAGAAGAGCTGGCTCGTACTCGCGTGTGCGGAAAGCATCGAAACCGACTTCGGTTGCAGTGCTGACGGTCTCACCAAGAGCCTCGGCAACAGCCTCCATATCAGTCAGGCCTTCAACCTTTGCCTGAACCTCGGCCAAAACCTTGTCGGCGAGTTTATGATGGTAAAGGATGGGCTCGATACGGTCTTTCGATTCCTCGACCGTTGCATATCCCTCCTTGTGGGTATCTTTGACACCAACCACGAACAGATAGTTCTGGTTGACTGTAATAACGTTTGAAGCGCTGCCCTTCTTCGCATCGAAGATCCAGCGTGTAACCTCCTTTGCGCGGGAAGCTGCACCATACTGTGCCGTAGCTTCGGTAACATTCATAGGACGAAGGTAAACACCCTGCTCCTTGGCGGCATTCTGAAGCTTCTCGAGGCTTCCGGCAGCAGCCGTGGCAAGAGTATTGGCCTTGTTGTAGAAATCATTCATAGTGGCCTTCGAAGGAACGGCAGTCTTCTTGAGGAAGGCTACCTGTTTCTTTGAAATCGGCTTGGTCGCCTTTGTGACAAGCACAATGTGACGCCCGTACTGGGTGTCAAGCGTGAACGGCTCGCCCACCTTGGCGGTCATCACGGCTTCCATACCGGGAATCATATAGTTCTGAGTCATCCAGCCCAGATCGCCCCTCTGTGCGACATTGGGATTCTGGTCGGCCGAATACATCGCTGCGATTGCAGTGAACTGCGATTTGTCGGCCTTCACTACGTTGAAAAGGCTGTCCGCAAGGTTCGTATCGCCCTGAATGAGAATGTGGCGGACAAACACCGAATCGGGAATGGCCTTGACGTCAACGACCTTGACCGCATAGAATGCATCGCCATCCTTGATAACGGGTGAAACTCCATTTGCGGCGCCGAACACGAAATCGTTGATGCTGCGGTTGACGCTGTTGAGTTCACCTGCCTTGTAATAATGGTTTTCCAACTGCTGCTCTGAATTGCGCATCAGGAAATTCTTGACATTGGTTGTCGAGGCAAACTCATCATATACATCCGTCAATGCCTGATTTGCGGCATCGAAATCAGCCTCTGAAGGAACGACCTCGAACATAGCATATTCGATGTCGCGGTTTGCAACCTGCTTGAACTGATCCTTGTGTGAATTGTAGTACTTCTTGATTTCGGACGCCGATACGGTGATGGTGGTATCCTTCTCGAATCCGAAAGGAACAACCACATACTCTGCCGTAGATGAAGTGTTGCCGGCGGCAACGGCATTGGCAAGAGTGAGTTTGTTGTGATTGAAAGAGCTTGTGAACAGCGAACCGTACTTTGTATAATTCTGCTGCACGTTTACATTGTTCTGTACATAGTCCCAGTACATACGGGCATTGCCGGAAGCGTCATTGTCGAGATTCTTGACGAAGTCAACTACTTTCTGCTTGTCGAAATTGCCGCTGGGGCTACCCAAAACGGGATCATAGGCAATAACGGGAGAAACCAAGTCACCTGTGGTGAGATCAAGCATCTCGGCTTTCCCCACTTCCAGACCGGCATCTTTGACCATAGGAAGGAAGAGATTCTGATCCACGAAATGCTGCCAGGCAGCCTGACGTATGCGCTGCTGGCCTTCATCCGTGCTGGAAGTGTTGCCTCCAAGAAGTTCAGCCACCGATGTCTGATATTCCACCTGCTCCTGGAAATCCTTGTATGACACCTTCTTGCCGTCGATCTTGCCGACGGTGTATTTTGAAGATGAACTCTGTACCACGGAAGAAAGTGAATTGAAATCCACAATGAATGAAAGAAGGGCTACGGCAATCAGAATGGTGATAAGCCAGCCGATTTTAACGCGAATTGTTTCAAGAACCGCCATATTGTTGTTTTTTTAATTTCTAATAAATGACATTTGAGCTACGAAGATAGTGATTTTTCGGCAATAATCCCCTATTTTTTCGGGAAAGGACCAATAAAATTGACCGTATCCACTTCCACGACCGTAGAATCCGTGCTGACAATGCCGTAACTGTTGAAGGGTCTGATGATTACCGAAGACCTGGCCCGCTGGTCGGATTCCATACCGTATCCCTGCATAAAACCGCTGGGAGAGAACAGCTGTACGTAACAATCGGTATATATCCTTTCGTTCTCCCTGTCCCAATACAGAGTGTCCGTCTCCATCGTCTCCCTTTTTATCAGGTTTTTCACGGACACGTGCCCGAACGCCGCCCAGGTCTCATTCGCCGGGCCTTTCGTCGTTTTGGAATGCTTTGCCGCATCGGCCTTTATCGCCGTTTCCAGACGGCCGGTTTCATCATACGCGTATGTGCTGAACCCGTTGGGGAAAAGCTCCCATTCCAATGTATCGTTCCGGTATCTTTCCATCAGCGGAGCCTCCGTACGCATCTTCATCTGCCCGTTGTCGGTCTGCACGATGAACATATCGGCAACTACCTGCACCGGTGTCTGCGACAGATCAAGATCATCGGACGTTTTCATTCCATTGCAGGAAGCAACGAAAAAGGCAACCGCCACGACAGCGGTTGCTTTCAAAAAGGACGTATTTACTTCCCGGGGCAAATTATCTTGTTTTAACCGTGGTTGCAGCCCTCATTCCGCCGCAAGACACCGTGTAAGCCTGTCCGTTCTGGAAATCATACATAAATGCCTCGGCAGTTTCAGGGAAATATGCCGCACAAGCGCCTATCTGCTTGTTAACCTCCTCTGCCAGAGATGCATCGGCTGCCTTCGCTTTGCTGAAGTTGTCCACGGCAACCCAGTATTTGGCCCTGCGCTCAACCTCGTTTCCGCCGCATCCGGTACTCATCCAGGCGTGTCCTATCACCATATATGCCTTTCCGGCAATCGACTGGTCGAGAGAAATAGCCTTTGTCGCCAGATCCACGGCCTTTGCATAAGAACCTCCCTTCAATGCGCAAGTTGCAGCCTCGTAACCGTACTGTGCTCTGGTTGCGGCATCCAAGTCCTCGCCGGCAAGAGCCTCATCGGCATATTTGAGTGCCTCCTGGAAATCCTTTCTGGATGCATTGAGGCGGAAAAGATAGTATGCAGAATTTGCGGAAGGTTCCAGCTTGTGCATCTGCGTTACGGCATTCAGGAACAAATCATTGTCGGTGCACTCCTCCGCGGTGGCCATCATACGGACAATCTTGCCGACCTCCTCGACATTATCCTTATTTTCCTCGAAACGTGAAGCGAATATTGACTGCAGGGTCTCGCAGGATGCAACCTTGCTGTTGATGAAGGCGCTTTCCATAGTGGTGCGCAGATTGCGTGTATTCTGTGTCGTATCCACCTTCTGAATCTCATTGAAGCAAGTTGTCGACTTGTCATACAGGGCAAGTATTTCATCTATGGAAATGTCTCCTCTCTTGTAAAGAGTGACCGCCGCATTCATACTTGCAACAAAAGTCACGGGAGTTGCCTGGGAACCCTGGGTTTCAATCACCTTGGACAGAATCTTATAAGTCTTGTCGGGGTCGTTCTTCAAATAGTTGTTTACATCGGCGCTGAGCGCTGCGTATGCCTTCTGGGCATATTTGGGATAGTACTGTGCACGCAGCTGGTGAAGCGTAATCAGCGTATCGATAAGGCTTGCGCGATATGCAGGATTCTTTGCGTTCCTGGATATAAGTATCCTGTACAGGTCAGCTCCGTGAACGTAAAGGTTCTGACGCATGCTCTTGGTCCCGGGCTGGCAGATGCTGTATGCCTTTCTCCAGGAAGGCAGGGCCGCCATTTTGGAATCCTTCGTCCCCTGTTTGTAATAATCCTGGTAATACGACATATACTGCAGGCACTCATCCATTTCCTCCTGCGCCCGGCCAGCGAAAGAGATAGTCGCCAAGGCCAAAACCGCTGTGATAAAAATTACTGTTTTTTTCATATTGCTTTGTTTTTAAATTTCCAACTTATTGATACTGAGGCTTGATAAACCATATATCGAACACGTTCAAGCTTACATTCACCCCAAGATAATTCTCTTTTATCTTCATATTGTCGCTGCCCACCGGCGTGCGGCGACCGAGATCGATACCCACCGTTATCCCGTTCAACCATCTGAACACCGGCATAGTCATACCAAGAGTTATGCCATAAGATGAAATGGACATCTTGTTGTATTTGTAATACTCCACATTATAATAACCTCCGACACGGTATGAGCACCTCTTCATATAATACCTTATGTCGCTGCGGTTTGGAGTTATTTCAAATCCTGCGTTCCAGCTCTGGGCTACCGTAGAGGAAAAGTTCTCCACCCTGAATCCCTTTTTGCCATCCATCCCCGACTTCGTCCAGTCGGAACGGGTGTAATTCACCTCCATATTCCATTTGTCCGCGTGCCTGTACGAAATTCCCACGGCGAATTCCTGGGGAATGTTTACTCCATCCATCGGAATGGAATTATTGATAAGCGTATCGACGATGTCACTCTGAACAGCCGTAGCCAGTTCAAGAATGTAACCGCTGTTTCCCTTCTGGCTGTCAACACCCAAAACGGATGTCGAAAGTCTGTATGTCGCTCCGACTATAAGTTTGTCTTTCTTGCCTATGGGCTGTTCGTATTGAAGACCGAACTTACCGCCGAATCCCTGCAACGGCATCTTTATACCGGAGTACAATGACCTGTATTGTGAAGATGCCGGCTTGCTGTCGGTATATTTTTCCAGATTGCCGAAGTAATAATTGAACTGGGCACCTATCGAAAGCCTTTTCCAGAAAGTGGCGCCTGCCCCGACATACAGCTGATACATACTCCCTGCTCCGGAATACAACTGGGTCATATTCCCCATATAGCCATCCGTCGTCTTGTCCATCATACTATAGGCAACGGAACTGAAAGGGGATATCCCCAACATAAATGCAGATGACCTCCAAATAGGGAAGCTCATACTGAAGTTTGTGATATTGAACGTGTTGCTTATGGATGTTTTCGTATCCTGCTTATAGAACGAACTCTTCTCCCCCACACTGAAATCTGCCATAAAAGACAGTGAATCACGCGCGGTAACAGCCGCCGGATTCAGTACGTTGATGTAACGGTTGTCCCTGCCGGCTATCCCCACTCCTCCCATCGACCTGCTGTATGCCGTTCCCACCCTGTTCAGGGTACCTATACCATACTTTGAAAAAGGACTGCAATCATTGTTGGATCCACCGTCCGCAGCATACACGGCAGAACAGGCCGCAATACCTGCAGCGAGAGATGCAATGATATGTTTTCTACAGCCTGTTTTCATTATTCTGAGCCACCAGAGCCAATCCCATAAGCACAAGATTGCAAACTACAAAGATGGAGTTTTTAGTCCGTTTTGCAAAATAAATCGCGTCCCCACCGGTGAAAACACACATATTTTCCGGATATAGGGACATATATCCTTCTATTTCAAACATTATGCCCGACACGACTCCGCTGCGTATGGACGAGTTCAGGGAATTACCTGTCTGCTGGGTGTCTTCTGTCTCCATCAACAGCGGCAGATTTTTCGCATAGCGGCTTATGCTGCGGAACCTCGTCGTACATCCCGGGGAAATGTTGCCTCCAAGATAACGCCCGGCCTCATCAAGGAACATTGACGTAATCATCGTTCCGAAATCGAAAATGCTGCAACCTTTGCCCTTGAACAGATGTCTTACGGCAATTACGGATGCCACGGATGCCGGAGTGATGTATTCCGGCAGCATTGCATTGTGCGCTATATCCTTGTGCTGCGGGTCTATGACAACAAGATTGGCGCAACTTTCATCCAATTTCCTTATTTCAATATCAGACAAGGCCCTGGCGCTGCAGACCACCGTTTTTTCAGGGTGTATGTCATTGGCCAGGTCAACTATGAAGTCTATTCCCTTCTCACCTTGATAGCGATAAGTTTTACCAAGTGTAACACCATCTGCTACTGCGGCCTTGAGAACCGTGTTACCTATGTCTACAATCAAATTCATATGGCAAGCGAACAGAACTGCAAAGGTACTAATTAATTCAATAATCTGGAAAGGAGGCTGTGTGCAGATGCCGAAGACCCGACTTCCCTGGAAATAAGGCGGAGGGTGCTGTCTTTCTGTTTCAGTTCGAAGATACCCTGGTTGGCGTTCAACTTATCGATGATTCCGGCGAATTTCTTGCTCCTGAAATATGAAGACATAGGGTTGGACACGAAGAAACATATCATTATTCCGTTCTTGATGATGATTTTTTCAAAGCCCAGCTTGCGTCCTATGGTCCTGATACGAACTATATCAAACAGTGCATCCAATTCCTCCGGTATTGGACCGAAACGATCTTCCAGATTTGTCCTCAAGTGCATCAGAACCTTATCATCGCCGGCCGCATCCAACTCCTTGTAAATCCTTATCTTCTCCATCGGAACATCCACGTAATCCTCAGGAATCAAGGCAATTATATCGGTATCTATGGTACAATCGGTAATGAAATTCTCACTTTGTCCGGCCCCATCTTCCTGGAATGCATCCATTCCCAATTCCTCCATCGCTTCGGCAAGTATTTTCTGGTAGGTTTCAAGACCCATATCGGTAATAAAGCCGCTCTGCTCCGCTCCAAGAAGGTTTCCGGCACCCCTGATATCCAAATCCTGCATCGCTATGTTAAAACCGCTACCGAGGTCGCTGAAGGCCTCGATGGCGTGAAGCCTCTTGCGTGCGTCATCTGAAATAGATGTCAGCGGCGGAACAATAAGATAACAGAAACCCTTGCGCCTGCTCCTTCCCACACGGCCGCGAAGTTGATGCAAATCACTCAGGCCTATGTTCTGGGCCTGATTGATAATCATAGTGTTGGCATTCGGAATATCCAGACCGTTTTCTATGATTGTAGTACACAGCAGCATATCGTACTCCCCCGCCATAAAGTCAAGAATCTTGTTTTCAAGCATCTTCGGCTCCATCTGCCCGTGCGCCACACAAATGTTCATATCGGGAACAAGGCGATGAAGAATCTCGTATATGCTGTCCAGTTCCTCCACCCTGTTGTGCACGAAGAATATCTGTCCCCCGCGCTGCAGTTCATAATTGATGATGGATTTTATCTCATCCTTGTTGAACAGCATTATTTCGGTTTGAACCGGTATTCTGTTGGGCGGAGGAGTGTTGATGATACTCAAATCACGCGCTCCGAGCAGGGAAAACTGCAATGTGCGCGGAATAGGCGTAGCAGTAAGGGTAAGCGTGTCTATGGAAAGTTTCAGCTGGCGCAGCTTCTCCTTGGCCGAAACGCCGAATTTCTGTTCCTCATCAATAATCAGTAATCCAATGTCTTTGAACCGGAAGCCATCCCCGAGCAATTTGTGCGTACCTATTATAATGTCTATCTTTCCTTGTGACAATCTCTCCTGAATATCCTTCA
>JAKSJV010000024.1 GCA_024402005.1 Bacteroidales bacterium | reverse complement strand
AGAAATGAAACAGTCAATTCATCCCGAAACCTACCGTCTTGTAGCTTTCAAGGATATGTCCAATGACACAGTGTTCATCACCCGTTCCTGCGCTCCCTCGAAGGAGACCATCAATATAGAAGGTGTTGAATATCCCTTGATCAAAGTCGAAATCTCAAACACTTCACACCCGTTCTACACTGGTAAGATGAAGCTCGTCGATACTGCAGGCCGCGTAGACAAGTTCTACCAGAGGTACGCAAACAAGAAGAAATAACCATTATGAAAGTATCTTTTAAGGATCTTGGCCTTGTGAACACCAGAGAGATGTTCAAGAAGGCCGTGAAAGGCGGATATGCCGTACCCGCATTCAATTTCAACAATATGGAGCAGCTCCAGGCCATCATCAAGGCCGCTGCCACTGAAAAGTCCCCTGTGATTCTTCAGGTCAGCAAAGGAGCCCGCAACTATGCGAACCAGACTCTCCTCCGCTATATGGCACAGGGGGCAGTGGAATACGCAAAGGAACTCGGCTGGAAAAAGCCTCAGATTTGCCTTCACCTCGATCACGGAGACAGCTACGAACTCTGCAAGAGCTGCGTGGATTTCGGTTTCTCATCAGTGATGATCGATGGTTCTGCCCTCCCTTACGAAGAGAATATCGCTCTTACCAAGAAAGTTGTGAAGTACGCCCACAAATATGACGTTACCGTAGAGGCCGAGCTCGGTGTACTCGCAGGCGTCGAGGATGAGGTCGCTTCAGAGGAATCACACTACACCAAACCCGAAGAAGTCATCGACTTTGCAACCCGCACCGGATGCGACTCTCTCGCCATCTCGATCGGAACAAGCCACGGCGCATACAAGTTCAAACCGGAACAGTGCACACGTGACCCCAAGACAGGCCGTCTGGTACCTCCTCCCCTCGCATTCGACGTTCTCCGTCAGGTGGAGAAGAAACTTCCCGGTTTCCCTATCGTTCTTCACGGTTCTTCATCAGTACCTCAGGAATATGTCGATATCATCAACGCCAACGGCGGCAAACTGCCTGATGCGGTAGGTATCCCCGAGGAACAGCTCCGCAAGGCGGCAAAGAGCGCAGTCTGCAAGATCAACATCGATTCCGACTCGCGTCTCGCATTCACGGCAGCTGTCCGCAAGGTATTCAACGACAAACCCGCTGAATTCGACCCGCGCAAGTACTGCGGTCCCGCACGCGATTTGATGACGGAGCTTTACACTCACAAGATTGTAAACGTTCTCGGCTCTAACAATAAAGCCAAATAATTAAAGGGCTGCCTCCAAGCAGCCCTTTAATTTTAATATTATGTATAAGGAAGATTACCCGTCACAACTGCTGGAAAATGCAGTGAATGCAATAGGATCTCTGCCCGGAGTCGGAACCAGGAGCGCATTGCGTCTCGCACTGCACCTGCTGAGACAACCGGCGGAAAACGTGCATCATTTCACCAAGGCCATCGATGACCTCCGGGACAACGTATGCTGGTGCAGCGAGTGCCGTATGATCTCCGATGCGCCTATTTGTTCCATCTGCGATGACAATTCACGCAATCACAAGCAGATTTGCATAGTCGAGAGCGTACAGGATGTGATGAGCATCGAAAAAACCGGCCAGTACCACGGAGTCTATCACGTGCTTGGCGGAATAATCTCCCCCATCAACGGAATCGGCCCTTCCGACCTTACGATCCAGGCCCTGAAGGACAGGCTTGACAAGGCCAAGGCGGATTGCGGCGGAACTGTGCTGAGCGACATTGAAATCATTCTGGCCCTGCCGGGTGACGTCGAAGGCGAAACGACCGCCTTCTATCTGTACCGGCAATTGTCCCCGTATGGGGTACAGGTTACCGCCATTGCCCGTGGCCTCGGATTCGGTGACGGGCTCCAATACGCCGACTCACTCACGCTGGGACGCTCGATTGCCGGCCGTCAGCCATTCAAGGCACAATGACATCCCGATGAGCATTGTTGAAATCATACTTCTCGCCATTGCGCTGAGCATCGATTCCCTGGCTGTCTCCTTCAGCGGAGCAGTATCGATGGGCCGTCTGAACTGGAAAAAGACAGCAGAAGTGGCCTCGGTCCTGACGATAGTGCAGACGGGATTTTTTGCAGGCGGATATTATGCCGGCGATGCCGTAAGTTCCCTGATTCAGGAATTCGGCAAGTATCTCGGATTCTCAATACTCCTTGTCCTGGGAATCAAGATGATTCGGAAGTCCCACGATGACAAGGCGGAGGAAAATCAGGATTTCAGTTCACTCTGGAGCATCTTTCTCGCCGGTGTCGCCACCAGCATCGATGCAGTGGCCGTGGGCGCATCTTTCGGGCTCACCGCCCTGCCGGTACGCGACTTCACGATTACTGCCGCTGCAACTTTCATCGCTACGGTGATTTTTGCCGTTCTGGGAATGTACGGCGGTTCATTCATCGGCCGGAAGTGGAACAAGGCCTCGAAGCTCGCTGCAGGCATCGTCCTGATCCTCATAGGCATACGCATTATGCTGTGACATCCTATCAATTGCAAAAGAGGCAGTGGATTTCACGGAAGAGCCATAGCATTTTCGGAACTTTATATCTGGGTTTATGTTCCGAAAATGCTATGGCTCTTTCTATTCATCCGCACATATCCCGGGCCAGTCTTCCGGCACGGGAGCTTCGACGTAAATCTCTTCGTGACGTATGGGATGTTCGAAGCGTATGCTGCGCGCCATCAGGCAGATGCCTCCGTTGGGATTGGAACGCGGGGCGCCATATTTCAAATCACCTTTTATACAACAACCTATACCCGCAAGCTGGCATCGTATCTGGTGATGCCGCCCGGTGAGCAGCTCGACCTCAATCAGATGATAGCGTTGCGTATGACCTATGACACGATATTTCAGTTTCGCCAGCTTGGCATCGGCCGTTCCTGCCTTGACAATGTAGGACTTGTTCTGTTTCTCGTTGCGGACCAGCCAGTTTTCCAGAAGAATGCCTTCCTCCGTCTTACCGCCTTCCAGCTCATTGCAGCAAAGCGCCCAATAAGTCTTATGGACCGCGCCTGTCCTGAACATTTCATTCAGGCGTTCAAGTCCCTTTGACGTCTTGGCGAACATCGCTATCCCGCTCACAGGCCTGTCCAAACGGTGCGGAACGCCCATAAATACGTGTCCCGGCTTGCTGTCGCGCAGGGCGATATACGCCTTCAACGTTTCCGACAGGGCCTCATCGCCGGTCTTGTCCCCCTGAACGATCTCCCCAACGCGCTTGTTGAGTATAAGTATGTGGTTGTCTTCGTAGAGAATTCTGGCGGTGATGTCGGAGAATTCGGCTTTATCGAGAGTTCTGTATTCCATATCGTGTCTTACGGCAAAAATGTCATTGCGACACAAAGATACTGATTATCCTGAAATTAAAATACTGACAAAATGGCAGATTTACGGGATTGGCACAAGTTTCGTGATATCGGATGGCGTTGCCGGAGATGAAAAGGCCGGCTGAAACGGAAAGTTGAATTAAAAAATCATAGAATTATGGGAAAAATCATCGGAATCGACCTTGGAACCACAAACTCCTGTGTCGCAGTAATGGAAGGCAACCAGCCTACCGTTATCATAAACAATGAAGGCCAGAGGACCACACCTTCAATCGTCGCTTTCACCGAAGGCGGCGAGCGCAAGATAGGCAGCCCGGCCAAACGTCAGGCAATCACGAACCCCAAGAACACCATCTTCTCCATCAAGAGGTTTATGGGTGAGACGTATGATGCCGTCCAGAAAGAAATTTCACGCGTCCCCTACAAAGTGGTGAAGGGCGAGAACAACAGCCCGCGCGTCGATATCGACGGCAAGCTTTACAGTCCTCAGGAAATCTCTGCTATGATTCTTCAGAAAATGAAGAAGACCGCCGAAGACTACCTTGGAACAACCGTAAGCGAAGCCATTATCACAGTACCTGCATATTTCTCCGACTCACAGCGTCAGGCGACCAAGGAAGCCGGTCAGATTGCCGGTCTCGACGTGAAGCTCATCATCAACGAGCCTACGGCAGCAGCTCTCGCGTACGGTCTTGAAAAGAAGGACAAGGATATGCGTGTGGCAGTGTTCGACCTCGGCGGCGGTACGTTCGATATCTCCATTCTGGACCTGATGAGCGGTGTCTTCACCGTAATGAGTACGAACGGTGACACTCACCTTGGCGGTGATGATTTCGACCAGGTCATCATCGACTGGCTGGCTGAAGAATTCGCCGCAGAAAACAACGGCCTCGACCTGCGCAAGGACCCTATGGCTCTCCAGCGTTTGAAAGAAGCCGCCGAAAAAGCCAAGATCGAGCTTTCAAGCCAGACTACAGCTGAAATAAACCTTCCTTACATTATGCCTGTGGACGGTATGCCCAAGCACCTTGTAAAAACCCTCAGCCGTTCGAAATTCGAGCAGCTTGCAGATTCCCTGATCCAGCGCACTCTCGAGCCCTGCAAAAAGGCCCTTGCCGCTGCCAAACTCAGCACATCGGACATCGATGAAGTCCTTCTCGTAGGTGGTTCGACACGTATTCCTGCAATCCAGGAACTCGTCAAGAATTTCTTCGGCAAGGAGCCCAACAAGGGTGTAAATCCTGATGAGGTAGTTGCAGTAGGTGCTGCCATCGACGGTGGCGTAATTGCCGGCGACGTAAAGGATGTGGTCCTTTCCGACGTAACGCCTCTGTCACTCGGTATCGAAACACTCGGAGGTGTGATGACCAAACTCATAGAGGCCAACACCCTTATCCCCGTATCCAAGTCACAGATATTCTCAACGGCGGCAGACAACCAGCCTTCAGTGGAAATCCGCGTGCTTCAGGGCGAGCGTCCTATGGCCAATGACAACAAGACCATCGGAAACTTCCACCTTGACGGCATTGCCCCCGCACCCCGCGGAATACCTCAGATCGAGGTGACATTCAACGTCGATATAAACGGTATTCTGAACGTTACCGCAAAGGACAAAGCTACAGGCAAGGAGCAGAGCGTGCGCATCGAAGGCTCCACCGGCCTTTCAGAGGAGGAAGTCAAACGTATGCGTGACGAGGCGAAGGCAAATGAAGAGGCAGACAAGGCCGCCAAGGATCTTGCCGACAAGATCAACACCGCCGATGCACTGACCTTCCAGACTGACCGCAACCTCAAGGACTACGGAGACAAACTTCCCGCGGACAAGAGGGAGACCATCGAAAAGGCTAACAACGCCCTCAAGGAAGCCATCAAGTCCAAGAATATGGCCGATATCGAGAAATACAACAAGGAACTCGAAGAGGCTTGGCACGCTGCATCAGAGGATATGGCCAAGGCTGCACAGCAGGCTCAGGGCAGCGCCCAGGGCAATCCCGGTGATGCCGGCTTCAACCCCGGTGCTGGCCAGGGCGCTCCCCAGGACGACAACACTCCCGACGAGCAGTAGCGTTTCGCCGTCAAAAGCGGCAGGGGATTTGCCGGGCATAGTATCAGGCTTAAAGCCCGGCAAATCCACTGCCTCTTTTGACGTATAAGCCAATCGCTTGTCATGAAAGGACCATAGCATTTCCGGAACATAAACCCAGATCTAAAGTTTCGGAAATGCTATGGTCCTTTCTGTTCATACGGCTGTCCGGATGTACGAAAGGAGCCTGTTAAAGTTGGCTTCCCTGCCTTTTTGTGAGGCTCCCTCGATTCCCTTGTTTACAAGAGCGAACAGGTCGTCCCGATTTTCCAGACAGGAAGCATATATCTTACGGCGGAGAAGAATATCGAAATATCGGCAACGAACCGGCATTTCGACATAGTCCCTATAAGCGCCAATTTCTTTGATTTTCCGCAAAAGAGACAACACTTTGTCCTGTGCGGCATCTTTATCGGCAAGTATGTGAAATGATTGTTTCCTGTCATTGAAAGACAGATTCCCGATACCGGAATTCTTCACCAGGACATCTACTCCCTTGGTATGATTAAGATATATCCTATACTCTATCGCATTGCAGGCCGGATCTCCGTAATGCAGGTGTTCGACAGAGACGGTAGCCTCCTGATGCTCGTATCCGAAATCCGCCATCAGCGCCGCGAACAGATCCACCTTGCCGCGGCAGACATCTGAGAAGAAAAAGGCATTGCTCAACTCGACAAGACGCGCACCGCTGCCGTCCGTGTACGCCCCGACGTTGACATTCATCACTCCGGTATCGATATGCAGTCCGCACAACTCCATAAATTCAAGGGCATTGCTGAAAAACGCATTGCGGATCCGATGTTGGTCTTCGATTGGTTTTTCAATGAAATCTCCGACATTGACATTGCGCAGCGGGGCAACCAGCGCGCACATCTCAAAGGCATCATCGAAGGACAGATTCAGCATATCAACTTGAAAATTTCACCGGGCAGATGAATCACTTCGTCTGCCCGGCTACTTAACCTAAACTTAAACTATGAAAAACTTCATTGCGAATATAAATAATTTTTCCTAAAAACGTCAAAAAATTTAACTTTTTTAAGAAAAATAAGTCTAAACGATGCGAATTTTGGCAAATTTCAGCAACAAAGTCTTCTCTCCGTAATCTTCAAAGTCTATAATGACCTTGCCTTCCGCCCTCGAAAGTTGCTTTATTTCGCCGAAACCGAAGCGGTTGTGTTCGACTTTCTGTCCTTCCTTCAGGTCCATTATCGGCGATGCCACGAAATCCGGATCCACCGGCTTTGCAGAGCCTTGATGCCCTGCTACGCCGGTAGCCATAGGCCCTCGCCAACCCGTAGTATTTGGGGTTATGGTTGTCTCAGTCCTATGGCTCCCTTGCTGCGCAGGGCCGAATTGCCGAGGGAAGCCCGGATTTGCGGAGCCAGCAGAGCCCGAAAGCGAGGAGGGCATATACCCCCTTTTAACAGCCCGAGGAGCTTCGGGCTCTGTCGGCGTAGCGCTGCCGGTACGCACGGAAGACCAGAAGGTCTGGGCGCGAAGTTCCTTCATACCCTCGGCCAGAGGATTGGCAATATACTGCGGATCTATCTCATAGACGAAACGGCTCACGGAATTGCTCTCGCTGCGTCCGTTGCGCATACGCGTAGAGGCAAAGGAAAGGCAGACGGATTTCATCGCGCGGGTTATCGCCACATAGAACAGACGCCTCTCCTCCTCGATGTCGGAAGGACGGGCCAACTGGCCTCCGGAGGGAAAAAGATTCTCCTCCATACCCACGACATATACATACGGGAACTCCAAACCCTTCGAGCTGTGAACCGTCATCAGGGCAACCTTGTTGGACGAATCCTCATCCTCCTGAACGTCCACGGCTGACAGAAGCGCCACATTTTCAAGATATTCCGGCAAGGTCACTATGAGTTCAGGCTGCGCAGAAACGTCATCCCCGGCCGCTATCGCATCTTCATAGGCATCCGATTCACATTGTTCGATATATGCCTTGACGGAATTGCAGAGTTCCTCCACGTTTGCGAAACGGGCCTGGCCCTCAACGCTCATATCCGACTTGTAAAAGGCCAACAGTCCGCTCCCTGTGGCGATATCCATTGCAAGCTGATACGCATCCTCACCGATGCGGCCGTTGAATTTCACCATCATATCGGCAAACGCCCTGATTTTAGCCACCGCAGCCGGTTTCAGGCCATAAGATTCGAGGTCCGGCTCATAAACGGCCTGCATCAAAGGCAGGTGCCTGTCCATGGCGGCAGCCTGCAAAGCGGCCAATGAAGTATCCCCTATGCCACGCGCAGGCTTGTTCACCACACGCTTGAACGCTTCGTCATCAGACGGATTCACGGTGAGTTTGAAATACGACATAAGGTCCTTGACCTCGGCGCGCTCGAAAAAGGAGTTGCCTGAGTATATAATATAAGGTATATTGCGACGGCGCAGAGCCTCCTCTATCGCACGCGATTGGGCATTCGTTCTGTAGAGGATGGCGAAATCCTGATACTGCACGCCATCTGCACGTATCGTATCCGCAATACGGCCCACCACAAGGGCGGCTTCCTCCTGTTCAGTATATGACTTGACAAGGCGTATCAGCTCACCGTCGTCTCCCATTGAGAAACAGGTTTTCGGAATACGGCTCTCATTATGCGCGATAAGTGAATTTGCGGCCTCAACTATGGTCTTGGTGCTGCGGTAGTTCTGTTCCAGACGGAAAGTCACACAGGAGGGATAATCCCTTTTGAAATTGAGGATATTCTCTATCTTGGCGCCCCGGAATGCATAAATGGACTGGGAATCGTCTCCGACGACGCATATGTTCCTGTGCTTTGCGGCCAGTTTCTTGAGAATGATGTACTGGGCACGGTTGGTATCCTGGTACTCATCAACAAGAATATGGCTGAAACGGGACGATATTTCTTCCAGAGCGTCAGGATTGTCCCTGAGCAATATGTTCATCTCGAAAAGAATGTCATCGAAATCCATGACCCCAGCTTCGCGGCATTTCCGCCAATAGAGGTCATACACCTCGGCCAGACGCGGCATCTTGCAGTTGCGGTCGTGCTCCACAGCCACGGAATTGGCAATGTACGCGGCCGGGGACGCCAGATTGTTCTTGGCCTCGGAGATACGTCCGAGAACGGTTTTAGGCTTGTACACCTTGTCATCCAGATTGAGTTCCTTCAGACAGGTCTTCACCATAGCCGTGGAGTCCGACTGGTCATAGACCGTGAACTGCTTGGGGTAGCCGAGAAATTCGGCGTAATCTCTCAGGAAACGGATGAAAACGCTGTGAAAGGTTCCCATCACCACACCGCGCGCAACCCTGCCGCCCACCATCGCCGCAACCCTTTCCTTCATCTCGGACGCGGCTTTCTTCGTAAAGGTCAGCGACAGCACACCAGACGGCTTTACGCCCTTGTCAAGGATATTGGCTATTCTGCAGGTGAGGACACGCGTCTTACCTGAACCGGCACCGGCAACTATCAATACAGGACCCTCTGTTTGGGAAACGGCTTTCGCCTGTTCGGAATTCAACCCTTCAAGAATTTCATCTTTCATAGCCCTGCGAAATTAACCAAATTTTTTCGTATATTCGCATACATTTTATGCAAATACAAAACTTTACGATAATGTCAAACGTCATCAAACTCAGAAAAGGCCTTGACCTGCCTCTCAAAGGGCAGGCAGAAAAAAAGGTCGTGACGGAGATAAAGCCGGACATCGTCGCCATAAAACCGACTGATTTCAAGGGACTTACCCCGAAACTCACAGTCAAGGAAGGCGACAGTGTAAAAGCCGGTTCTCCCCTTTTCGCCGACAAGATGCATCCCGACATTCTGTTCACGTCTCCGGTCAGCGGAAAAGTGGAGAAGGTCATACGCGGAGAAAAGCGCAAACTCCTCGCCGTTACCGTCAAAGCCGACGCAGAGCAGAAATACGAGAATTTCAAAGCCGGCAATCCCGCCGACCTGTCTGCCGGACAGATTAAAAGTCTGCTGTTGCAAAGCGGTCTTTGGGCATCTCTCATCCAGAGGCCCTACGGCATCGTTGCAAATCCCGACACAACTCCGAAAGCCGTGTTCGTTTCCGGTTTCAACACAGCACCGAATGCCGCCGACATCGAATTCACCCTCGGTGACCAACTCGAATTCATTCAAGCGGGCATAGATGCCATAGCCAAGGTCAGCGGAGCGAAAGTCCACCTGAGCCTTTGCGGCAAGAGTTTCCTCGAAGGCTGCAAGAACGTGGAAATCCACCGGTTCGAGGGGAAACACCCAGCAGGAAACGTCGGAATACAGATACATCATATCAGCCCGATACGCAAAGGCGAGACCGTATGGACCGTTTCGCCGCTTATGCTCGCAGCCATAGGCAAACTCCTGCTGAACGGAAAGCTCGATCTCAGCCGACTCGTCGCCCTCACCGGCCCTGACATCCCGCAGAACTGCTATGTCAAGGGTATAGCCGGAATGAAGGTCAAGGAACTCGGCAAACTTCTCTGGGTATGGAAAGCCGACACGCGCTTTGTCAGCGGTGACGCTCTTTCCGGAACGAGCATAGGCGAAGACGGTTTCCTGGGATTCCGCGACGACCAGTTCACCTTCCTGCTAGAAGGCGACTACAACGAAATGTTCGGCTGGGCCAACCCCATACGCAGCAAGCAGTTCAGCGCTTCCCACGCCTACTTCAGCTGGCTGTGCCCCAGGAAACGGTACAAGATCGACACCAACCTGCACGGCGGAGTGCGTGCATTTATGTTCAACACGGTTTACACCGACGTGCTCCCGATGCATATCTTCCCCGTCCATCTGTGCAAAGCCTGTATGGCCGGCGACATAGACAAGATGGAGAAATACGGCATCTACGAAGTACTGCCGGAAGATCTCGCCACCTGCGAGTTCGTATGTCCCTCGAAGATAGAGTGGCAGGACACTATCAGCAAAGGCATCGACCTGATGCTTAAAGAAATGGTATAAGGAGGACAGGCTATGCGTACGAAAATTCAAATTATCAGCGACACTCTGCTCGGCATAGTGGACAAAGTGAAGCCAACCTTCTCGGAAGGCGGCAAACTCCCCTGGCTCCACAGCACCTTCGATGCGTTCGAGACCTTTATGTTCGTGCCGAACACCACGACGAAGAAGGGCTCGCACATCCGCGACTGCGTGGACTGCAAGAGGCTTCTCATCATAGTGGTGCTGGCGCTCCTGCCGGCATTCTGCTTCGGCACCTGGAACATCGGTGACCAACATTCGATTGCCTTCGGGCTGGATTACGGCTTCTGGCAGAAAGTGGGTTACGGTCTGCTCCGCATAATCCCCCTGTTCCTCGTTTCATATATCGTAGGCCTCGGCATAGAATTCGCCGGTGCCCAGATCAAGGGTGAGGAAGTCAGCGAGGGATACCTGGTGACGGGTTTCCTCATTCCTCTCATCGTCCCTGTGGACGTCCCCTTGTGGACACTTGCAATCGCAGTCGCCTTTGCGGTCATAATAGGTAAGGAGGTATTCGGAGGCTCAGGTATGAACATCTGGAACCCGGCGCTTCTCGCCCGCGCATTCCTGTTCTTCAGCTATCCGACCAAGATGAGCGGTGACGCAGTGTGGACAGGCGGCGTGAGCCGTTACCTCAGCGAAGGCACCTGCTGGTTCCAGGGCAACGGTCTTGTTGACGGATGGAGCGGCGCGACGCCTCTGGCGAATGCAACGGTCCAGGGTTTTGCCGACCAGGGCATCACCGCATGGAATCTGTTCCTGGGCAATGTCGGCGGCGCTGTCGGTGAAACTTCAGTGATTGCCATCCTCATCGGTGCAGTCATACTGATTGCCACGGGTATCGCAAGCTGGAAGATTATGGTCTCCAGCGTAGCAGGCGCACTTGCAATCGGTTACATCGGATATTTCACAGGCGTTACCGACCTTCCCGGCTGGTACCAGCTGCTTATGGGAGGCTTCGCATTCGGTACGGTCTTTATGGCCACTGACCCCGTTACCTCGGCACAGACCGAGTGCGGCAAATGGATATACGGCTTCCTTATCGGAGCCCTCTGCGTCACGATACGCCTGTTCAACCCCGGCTACCCCGAAGGTATGATGCTGGCGATACTGTTTATGAATATGTTCGCACCCCTTATCGACCACATCGTAATCGAGGTGTCAACAAAACGTTATTATAAAAAGTTTGCATAGAGATGAATACTAACAGTAACACTTACACAGTGATTTACACCGCGATAGTGGTTGTAATCGTAGCTGCTGTCCTGGCATTCGTTTCCCAGAAACTGGGGCCTATGCAGGCTGCCAACGAAAAGGCGGAAACCGTCAGCCAGATACTGACAGCCGCACAGTTCGGCGACAAGGACTCCTGGGCGGAAAAAGGCAATGCCGCAACGCTGGACTTCTACAGGGACAATGCTGAAGCCGTTTACCTGGTAAAAAGGGACGGCAGTACCGTACGTGAGCTGGACATAAACGCAGTGGAAATCTATTCCGTCTCCGAGCTCAAGGCCCAGAACTATAAAATCAAGGCGGACGAAGACTTCGAGATTCCGGTATATCTGTTCAAGAACGGCATCAAAGTCATTCCGGTTTACGGTGCAGGGCTCTGGGGCCCGGTATGGGGCTATATTGCGGTAAATCCTGACAACAGAACCATTGCAGGAGCTTACTTCGACCACGAAAGCGAAACTCCGGGTCTTGGAGGAAAGATCAAGGATGACCCTTCATTCCGCGCACAGTTCGCCGGGAAGGTAATAGACTACACCGCCGACCGGCCTTTCGCCATCATCAAGGGCGGAGCAAAGGGCCAGGCAAATGCAGTCGATGCCATAACTGGAGCCACAATGACTTCCAAAGGCCTTGATGCCGCCATTGTCGAATGGCTCGGGTCATACGAGAACGCTCTTGGCATTGAAACGCTTTTCAACGCTATTGCCGGAGAAGGTAAAACCATTAATGATGAGGAGGAATAAGTTATGGCAAACAGCAATTTGAAAGAAACTATACTCAACCCCATCTTCAAGGGCAACCCCATCACCGTCCTGGTGCTGGGTATATGCTCGTCACTTGCCGTGACGGTGGAACTCAAGGGCGCCCTGGTAATGGCCCTGTCCGTGACGATAGTCACAGGGCTCAGCAGCCTTGTCTGCTCGCTCCTGCGCAAGACCATCCCCAACCGCGTGCGAATCATCGTCCAACTGGTTGTGGTGGCGCTGATGGTAATCCTCGTGGACCAGATACTCAAGGCATTCGAGGCCACATACGCAATTGACAAATCACTCTCCGTGTATATCGGCCTTATCATCACAAACTGCATCGTGATGGGGCGCATCGAAGCTTTCGCCCTCGGCAACAAGCCCGTTCCCTCGCTGCTGGACGGTCTTGCGAACGGTGCCGGCTACGGTATGATACTGATAATCGTGGCCTTCTTCCGCGAGATTCTCGGTTCAGGCACGCTGTTCGGTTTCAGAATCATTCCCGACGCGGCATACGCTGCAGGATATATGAACAACGGGCTGGTGATTCTGCCTCCGTTCGCCCTCATCCTGCTCGGACTGATAATCTGGATACACCGCAGCATAGACAAAGATCTTCAGGAAAAATAATCTAACACGTACCTTATTATGGAATATATAAGCTTGTTCGTAAAGTCAATATTCGTTGACAATATGATTTTTGCATACTTCCTCGGTATGTGTTCATACCTGGCAGTATCCAAAAACGTAAAGACGGCCAACGGCCTCGGCCTCGCCGTCATTTTCGTGCTGCTCTGCACCCTTCCCCTGAACTACCTGCTCTACACCTACGTGCTGAAGCCGGGAGCACTCGCATGGCTCGGTCCCGAGTTCTCGGGCGTGGATCTTAACTTCCTCTCCTTCATCATCTTCATCGCCGTCATTGCGGCATTCACACAACTTGTGGAGATGATCGTGGAGAAATTCCTTCCCGCGCTGTATTCATCGCTTGGAATATACCTGCCGCTTATAGCCGTGAACTGCGCGATACTCGGCGGTTCACTCTTTATGCAGCAGAAGGACTTCACTTCCTGCGGAGAAAGCGCCGTCTATGCCCTCGGCAGCGGTATCGGCTGGTATCTGGCCATTGTGGCCCTCGCAGCCATACGCGAAAAAATGGCATACTGCAACGTACCCAAAGGACTCAAGGGCATAGGCATCACCTTTATCACCGTGGGCCTTATGGGTATGGCATTTATGATATTTATGGGAATTTCACTATAGGAGGAGCAGGATTATGACAAACACTATAATATCAGCAATTGCGGTCATTCTGGCCGTCACTCTGGTTCTCGTGGCTCTCCTTCTATTCGTGAAAGCGAGAATCACTCCGAAGGGCAAGGTCACCATTGACATCAATGACGGGAAAAAGACCATCGAGGTCACTCCCGGCTCTTCCCTGCTCTCCACCCTTGCCGAGCACAAGATTTACCTTTCTTCCGCCTGCGGAGGAAAAGGCAACTGCGGCCAGTGCAAATGCCGCGTACTCGAAGGCGGCGGCACCATCCTCCCTACGGAGGTGGGATTCTTCAACCGCAAGCAGATTGCCGACGGATGGCGTCTGGGATGCCAGGTGAAAGTCAAGGACAATCTCAAGATTGCCGTCAGCGAAGACGCCCTTGAGGTGAAACAGTGGGATTGCGAGGTCATCAGCAACGACAACGTGGCGACCTTCATCAAGGAGTTCAAGGTACGCCTGCCTGAAGGCGAACACGTGCCCTTCAAGTCTGGACAGTATATCCAGATCCAGATACCCGAATATGATCTGAACTACAAGGATATCAAGGTATCCGAGGAATATGTGAAGGATTGGGAGAAATACGGTTTCTTCGACATCAACGTCAAGAACCCCGAGCCGACTGTCCGTGCCTACTCGATGGCCTCTTATCCGGCGGAGGAAGGCATCATTATGCTGAACGTGCGTATCGCCACGCCTCCTTTCGACAGGACACAGCCCCGCGGCGTATTCAAGATGCTCCCCGTTCCGGCAGGAATCTCGTCTTCATACATATTCACCCGAAAACCGGGTGACCACGTGACTATTTCAGGTCCCTACGGCGACTTCCTTCTCCCGAAGGATGATCCGGACAGCCAGGAGTACATATTCGTGGGCGGCGGTGCCGGTATGGCTCCCCTGCGCAGCCACATAATGCACCTGTTCAAGACTCTCAAGACGGGCAGGACAGTTCACTTCTTCTACGGCGCACGCGCACTCGTGGAGGCATTCTATCTGGAGGATTTCGCCGAGATCGAACGCGAGTTCCCGAACTTCAGGTTCCATCTGGCCCTCGACCGTCCTGACCCTGCAGCAGATGAAGCTGGAGTACCCTATACGGCCGGATTCGTGCACAATGTAATGTATGAGACCTACCTGAAGGACCACGAGGCGCCTGAAGACATCAAGTACTTTATGTGCGGCCCGCCTATGATGGTGGCCAGCGTCAACAATCTGCTGGACTCACTCGGTGTACAGCCCGAAAGCATCCATTACGACAACTTCGGCGCGTAGCGGGTGATTCGCCCTACTTGAACTTGACTTCGCGGATAAGGCAACCGGGATAAATCTGGTTACCGCCGCTGAGTACCTTGAAGGTGGTGGAGGTAAGTGAGGCGGCCTTGAGGCTTATGTCCCCAGCCTTCACCTGTTCACCCGCAGCCTTTGCCGCCTCGATCATCTGGGCTTCCTCCAATGCACCGAAACGGTTGTCCCATATCTGGTCCTTGACAGGTTTGAGACGGCCCACGGAATTATAATGTATCTTTCCGTCCTTATCCTCCACGGGAGCAAGAACTTCGAATTCGGACTTCTCCGTAATACCCTCTTTGAGACCTATCTTGACTTCAGCCGTCTTCTTGTCGGCCGCCACGGAGTAAATGGGCACATTCACCTTGAACTCGTCATACGTACGCTGCAACTCAACAATTGACTTATCCACCGCACGCGCACAGGCCTTCAGCATCTGCTCGGCTTTCGAAATCTTCGAATAGTGTTTGGACTCTACGATGGCAGCTGAAGTGGATGACGATCCCACATACTCGAGACGGAAAACCGACGATGTGTCGAACGCCGCCCTTCTCTCGGGATTCTCAAGTGCTGCCGGATACCAGTATTCCTTGTAGAATGTACCCATCGTCGCATCATCCCACACAAGGCGGTAGAGATAAGAGGTAATATTCACGGTAAAACCGTCTATCTCGTTGGCGGCGGTGGCGAGTGCATTTCCAGCCTTGGCAACATCAGACCCAAGAAAGGCGCCGGCAATCCCGGCAAGGACGGAAATTCCTGTTGCAACACCCTTGGACACTTCTCCCTTATCGACATAAGTAATGTCATTGGCAAGAAGGAAAGTGTTCCCGATAAGGCCCTCACCGGCATCTCCCAACACCGCAAGTCCCTTGTCGGACATTTCTGCCAAGGCAATATCGACCTTGGATGCATCATAGAATCCTCTCTCCTGCACCAGAGACATATCAAAACCGCCCGTTGCCGCATCCCGGTTGAACCATTTGGCCACAAGCTGATTGCCGATTCCGCAACCTTGAATGAAATTGTCGATATCCTCCTTGTTGCCCTCATCCTTTTTCTTTCCGTGGTGACGCATCTTTGAAGTGGATGAAACCAACTCTCGCGACAAAAGATTATGGTCGTTGAACTTGTCGGGAATGGGAACATTCAGGAAGGCGGTCTGGATTTGGTCTGCATAAGGAACGCCTTCGTGATGAATAAGTATGGAATAAAGGGAACTCCTCTTGTACTTGAGGAGTTCGCCATTATCCGCAGTCTGCGCGAAAAGTGCCGCTGACAGCAGGCATAAAGCCGATGCCATCAAAAATCTGCGACCTACCATATAGTCTTGTAATATTGTGATTTCTGATTATTGCCGTATGCTATGCCGACCTGCCTCCAGGCTTCGATGGATTGAGTCTTTTCCTCGTGAGCCCACGCTGCGTCACGAGCCTCCAATTTGCGGTAATAGTCGATATCGCTCTTGACACGTGCCTTGATTTCGTCATTGAGTGCAACGGCATCCTGGTAATACTTCGAATTGGGATCGATCTGAGCGAGATAGACACCCGCTTCGGCAGCAGCCGCAGAATCCTGACCGGCATTCCAGATAGCACGGGCCTTGGCAAGTGCCTTGAACGACTGGTCGTCAAGATATTTCTGGAAAATCTGCGTAGCCACCGTTATTACATCCTGGTAGCCCTTGCAAGCCTGCGGTACGGCACTGAGCCTGAAAAGAGCCTCCTCATATTTCTTCACGAGAGCAAGTGAATTGGCCTCCGTAATGATTGTAGGATACTGGCTGTCATAATAATCGAGAATTTTCTTGTTGGAATCCTTAAGATATGCCAGCACCTTGGGGTTGCTGGCCTTGAAATCCTTGAGACTGCCGGTATAGGCCTGCTGTTCACTGTTGCCGACACCTTTCAATTCGACGGTGAATGACGTGAATTCCCTCTGTGCGAAAGCGTCGACCACGAAAAGCGTAAGCTCCGAAGTATTGAAATACTTGGCGGGAGTACCGGGAATAATGTGTTTTTCCAGAAGTGAAGATTTGGCTGTGAGATAGAACTGTGTCACGTCTTCGGTAGCGCCCATTCCGCTGTTTGCGATGGCAGCTTTCATTCTGGTGGCAAGCATTTCCGCCGTTCCCGCAGGAATGTTCGATGATTCCTCATAGATATTTACCGTCATAGGTACAGCTGTGGGAGCCTGCGCATTTAGCGCTGCGGCAAATGCGAGTGAAGCAAGTGCAAAAAGTATCTTTTTCATAACCGATTACTTGTTAAAGAGATAAATATTAACCAAACCCAGGCCTGCATTGTCCACCTTTGCGGCGATTGTATATTTCTCCTTCAAGAACTTCTGCAGGCTGCGTCCGAAATTCGGCGCTGCCATAGCGCGGCCCCTTTCATCGTAGATGGGGATGCGTACATCCGCGTATTTCATATTGACCTCTGTCTCATCGACAAGGTTGAAACGATGGCTGACGGTGTTGTCATACACCCAGTTGTCTATTATCTCACGAAGTTCCTTGCCGTCGAACTCCGATTCAAGGTCATACCCGTTGGGATTGTCGAAAACCTTGATGTTCATCGACACTTCACGGCCGTTTGTCAGAAGGTCCTCGAAATGGTTCTGGAGTCTCTCGCAGAATTCGTCCATATGGGCATTGACAGCCTCTTCCAGCAAAACGGGGATTTCAGCGGTGAATGACGGCGCCCCCGTTCCCGTAGCCGTGGCAACCTCCTTGTTGGTATATGAATCCAGGCCCTGCAGAGTATAGGTGACGGAACGCTTGGGGCCGGTCTCGTTGATTGTCCAGGAA
>JAKSJV010000023.1 GCA_024402005.1 Bacteroidales bacterium | reverse complement strand
TCGTTTCCATATAAGCTCGTGCCTTGGCAACGATATATGTTGCATTTCTGCTGTCTTTCGGATCCGTTTTTTTCTCGACCACGATTTTCGAAATCAATAATGCCAGTATGGATGCAAGGTAAAGTTGTGTGTCTTCGCCATCCGTTTTTGCGTGATTCATAGCGAGGTTGAACAGCTTCTCAAACATACTGTTTGATTGAATTCTATATACATTGCTCTCGGTTAGGGGAAAGGCGTCCGAAATGATTCTGCTGAACATTATACCTTCGAATCCGATGAAATATTCTTTCCATCCGGTGGAGGTGTAAGGGCAATAGGAATGCCAATACCCGGGCCTGATAAGAAGCAATGACCCCGCGGACACGTCGTATTCTATGCCTCTGTCGATGAACGTGCCGGAGCCATCCACTATCATAATCAACTGATAATAGTCGATACATCGTCCGCCATTGTCTTCGAACAATGTCGGTTTTGGAAATCCGTCAGGAGGATAAGTCTGTCCCGGGCCTACGATTATCTCGCCGATTCCGCTTACCCATTCTCTGGATCTGTTATTGTCGATTCGTGGGAAGACATAACATTTTATCTGTTCAGTGTCGAATAAGATCATATTGTTATTTTTCGCAAATATATTGTAATTTTTCACAAATCAAAAATAAAACTGATATGGTAAGTTACTCATATTAAATAATGTTTATATATTGCGAACTGTAAAATTTATTATAAATTCCAATATGGATAGAAGAAAATTCCTTTCTTTCAGCACAATTTCCCTGATAGGATGCGCCCTTATACCGAGTAGTATTTTGTCTGCATGTAAAAAAGAAGACTCTTCGAATCCGGGTAAAAAAGGTTCTGAGATAGAAGCCGCGACAGGACATTTCAGCATAATGCAGGTGTCCTCCACCAGCGGAACTACAATAGGTGGTCAGAAATTCTCTGACAATATCGGCAACTCCTATATTATCAAGACAAGCGGAGGTAAGGTTATCGTTCTCGACGGGGGTCCGGAAGGGGATGCACCTCATTTGAGATCTTTGTTGAAGAACAAGTACGGAGGAACGGTGGACCAATGGTGGGTTTCCCATCCGCACAGCGATCATATAGGGGCATTGTTGGAAATACTCAGACAGCCGCAAGGCATTACAGTCAAAGAGGTGTATCATTCGCGTTTCCCGGAGGGATTGGGGAAATTGGAACAGGGTACCTGGAACAAATATGCCGTTCCGTTGTATGATATCCTCGACAACTCGACCACTATAAAAACGACAGACCTTCAAAGTCCCGGAGGACTTTTTGAGATTGACGGCATATATATAAAGGTGGTAGGCGTCACGAATCCGGAACTTACCGTCAACACGGAGGGAACGTCACCTTACAACAATTCATCTATGATTATCCGTGTATGGGATGACAGCAAGTCATTCCTCTTCCTTGGTGACGCCCAGCAGGAGTGTGGCGACAAACTTCTGACTAAAAACTCGCGTTTTTACAAATACCTGACAGCAGATTATGTGCAAGTGGCCCACCATGGCCAGCAGGGCGTGAAGGAATCCTTCTATAAAAGTATAACTTTCAAGAAATGCCTTTGGCCGACTCCTGAATGGGTCTTTAATCCTAAATTGTCATCCTTGCAGACTGAAAATACGAAAAGATGGCTGCGTAACAAAGGTGTGGCCGAAGACTGCTGGATTGTCAGCTGTCTCGAAAAAGACTGGTATCTGGAATAATCAATCTATCATTTATGAAAAAAATATTAATTAATTTTCTGATGGCCTGTGTATTCGCACTGCTTTCCACAAGCGTGTACGCACAGGCGGACAAACTGCATATCAGAGGTGTAGTTGTCGATACGGCGGATCCCCCGCAGTCTGTAATCGGGGCTACGGTCTATATCAAAGGCACTACGGTCGGAGCCGTCTGTGATGATGCCGGGTTCTTCTCCATCGATGCCAAGAAGGAAGATATTCTGGTTTTCTCCTGCCTTGGATACAAGGATGTAGAATATCGGGTAACCCGCTCCGTGGCAAACCTTTCAATAGCATTGCCGGAAGATTCCAACGTCCTTGAGCAGGCAGTTGTGACAGGTATGACCAGCCAGCAGCGCAAACATATTGCCGCCGCTGTCGGGGTAATTGACAAAAACAACTTCACCAACAAACCGGTAACCCAGTTGTCACAGGCTCTGGCGGGAGGAACTACAGGCCTTCTTGTTACACAGGGTTCAGGTGATCCGGGCGGAGATAATGCGTCCATAAAAATTCGTGGTGTGGCATCATTGCTGGGCACGAGCCCTCTGGTCCTTGTGGATGGATTTGAATTCGATATGAACAAGCTGGACCCGGCGACGGTTGAGTCGGTAACTATCCTGAAGGATGCGGCAGCGGCATCAATATATGGTGCAAAGGCGGGCAATGGCGTCATATTGATTACCACAAAACGTGGTACGGCCGGTACGGTTACCGCCAATTATAATGGCTACGCCGGTGTGCAGACACCTATGTATGTCCCTCAGATTGCTGATTCCTGGGATTATATGCAATATGTGAATGAATATCAGATGACCAATGGCCAGGCACCGATGTACACGGCAGAGGATATTGCGATGTCGCGTTCAGGCGAAGATCCTGTCAATTATCCCAATACCCAATGGGGTGATCTGGTGTTGCGGAAAGTTGCACCTATAACAGAACACAACCTGTCGGTTTCGGGCGGTAATACGACAGCCCGGTTTGCAATCAGTGCCCAGTATCTTCATCAGGATGGTATTTACCAGGTACAGAAAAATTGTTTTGACAGGTTTACCATCAGGGCCAATACTTCCGTGAACATTACCAAGAACATTTCAATGTTCGTCGACTCGTTCTTCGGTCGCGATACCAGGAATTATCCAAGTTCCAACTTCATCAGCGAACTATATGATTTTCCTACGACCATCGTTGCAAAATACCCTGCCAAGGAAGGTGTGGACAGGGATTATTACGGTCTGTACTATCAGGGAACCGTAAATATGCTGGCCGAATTGGAGCACGGGACAAAAGTGACTACGCAGAGAGACTATGTGTCTATCAATGTCCGTCCTCAGTGGAAAATAATCGATGGCCTGACCCTGAAGGGAAACTTCGGTTACCGCCTTTCTTCCGGAATGGATAAGAAGGATCAGGATCCATACGTATTCTTCAACTACTATACTGAGGATGAGATGGCAAGTTATGGCAGTGTCAAGACCGTGTCCTATACGACGAGAAGTACGTTCTGGCAAGGTGGAATCAACCTCGATTGGGTAAAGGAATTCGGGAACGGTCACAGAATCAACCTGCTGGGCGGTTTCTCATCTGAACTTAATGCCAGCACGGGTTGGGACAATATCTCCTTGTCGTCGTTCTATGGCAAAGGATATTATTCGTGGAAAGACCGTTACCTTCTGGAGGCCGGTCTGCGCGCCGATGGCTCATCTCTTTTCTCCGGCAAGAACAAGTGGGGCTTTTTCCCTTCAGTGGCTGCAGGTTGGAACATCAGCAAGGAGCAATGGATGCAGGATGTCAAGCCGATCAGCAACTGGAAGTTGAGGGCATCTTTCGGTATGCTTGGCAACAATGGTGTGTCTCCGTACAGTTATCAGTCTTTGATCAATGCCAGCTCGGGTATCGAGACAAAAGTCGGGAATCCGGATCTCAAATGGGAAACTGTCAAGATATATGATGTCGGTACTGACCTGAGTTTCTTTGATTATAAGTTGGATTTCACTTTCGATTGGTTCCTCAAGGATGTCAACGACCTGATAATGAATATACCCGCCCCTCCAAGCTCGGCGATATTGACCTCTCCTTCAAATGTCGGACGTGCAGAGGTGCAAGGTTGTGAAATAGCTCTTTCCTACAAGCAGGATTTCGGTGACAATATCAGCATCAGCGCAAGTGCGGGATATACCTACCAGAGGAGTATGTGGAAATATATCCCTCAAGGACAGTTGGTGAACGGTAATTCCATATATAAGGAAGGACACGCCCTCAAGGCAAACTATTTTTATGTGGCTGATGGTTTGCTGACCAAGGAGGAAATGGACAACCACGTTGCAATCTGGGGCGGTTATCCTGACTCCGGGAGCCCGGCTCAAAGGCCTGGAGACATCAAGTTCGTCGATATCAACCACGACGGTATAATTGATGAAAACGACCGTACGGCGGTAGGTGATCAGGAACCCCATCATATTTATTATGCAACCTTTACGATGAAGCTGTGGGGCTTCGACATCGATATGCAGCTCACGGGACAGGGCAATTCCAACAGGTTCTGGTACGGAAAGTTCGTCCAGCCTTTGTCTTCTGCAAGCCAGGGTGCCGTGCAGAAATGGCAATTGAATCACTGGACGGAGAGCAACCCTGACAAATGGGCTCCACGTCCGAGATTGTCGGCAGTCGGTTCCTACAACGAACTGTTGTCCACCTATTGGATGTACAATGGTGCATTTGCCAGAATCAAATATATTCAGGTCGGGTACAACTTTACGAAATGGGCGAAGGCCATACACGCGAAGACATTACGTCTCTATGTCAATGCCCAGAATCCGTTCACGTTCACTTCCAACAAGGTCGTGGATCCGGAAATTTCATCAAACGGAGGAACGGTTGTAACGACATATCCTATATTCAAGACATACACCATCGGACTTAACATCGGTTTCTAAATGATTAATGCGATATGAATACAAGACATAAATACTTATTTACCGCTGCCATTGCCGTATTGTCACTGGCATCTTGTACAAAGTTCCTTACCAGAGATGCGGAGAATCAGACAACCGATGAAAAATGGTGGATGACCAAGGGACAGCTCAATACCGTTGTGAATGAGTGCTATATGGCAATGAACAGGGGGACGATTATGAGCAACGCTTCCATTCCGTGGGATGGTGGAACTACCAATTATGCGCAGGCCCACCTCTTGAACAAGGTCGAAAACGAGGGCTTGTCAGATAACGGCGTGACCTGTGCCAATTATATCGACAACTCGGCATTTACTTCGGGAACTCTCAGCAGCAAACACGGAAATGTAACCAATTTCTGGAAAGGCCGTTACATTTCAATACGTCTGTGCTGCCGTTTCCTTGAAAATTACCACAGGGCTGTGTTCGATCCGGACAAACAACCCTATGAGGGCGTCCAGACAGTTGACCGTTGGGCAGCCGAGGTAAGGGCGTTGAGGGCATATTACCATATGGACCTGTATATGAATTTCGGCCCCGTGCCCATTGTGGACAAAGTTGTCAGCCCTCAGGAACAGAACCTGGCCAGAGCGACGCGTGAGCAATGTGTCAATTGGATTGTCTCCGAGTTCAAACTGGCTTCAGAGAATCTTCCCGTCAAACCTCAGGTTTCTCAGGAGAAATGGAGGTGGACGAAAGGGGCCGTTTACTCATACATTTCATATTTGTATATGTTTGAGGGTGATTACGCCAATGCAAAGATATGGGCAAAGAAGGTAATCGACCTGGGAGTTTACGAATTGTATAAGTCCCCGACCGATCCGGCTTCCAGCTATTCCGAAATGTTTTTGCACGAAGCATTCGAGAAGAACGATACGAAGGAATGCATATTGTCAAAGGAAAACGGTTGCACGGAAGCTACTGTCCGTCTCAATTGTCCCGGGTTTAAAAACGGCGGGACAGGGGTTTGTCCGACCGCTTCCCTTGTCGATTCCTATGAACTTGCCGACGGAAGGACTATCGACGAACTTTCTGCGGATGACGCAGAGAAACTGAGGCTTGATCCGAAAGCATTTGAAAGGGACCCTCGTCTGTATCAGACTGTTCTGTTCCCTAATGAGACTTTTCTTGGCTATACCAACAAGGTATGGGACTACGATTCGGCCAATCTTGATTACATCGGAAAGCGCAACAGTACGAAAACGGGTTACTGGGTGAAGAAGTGGGTGAATGAGACCGATGTCAACAGCAGCAATATGTATAACACCAAACTCCCTTTTATGCTTATGCGCTACTCAGTGGTTCTGCTCAATTATGCAGAATGTGTGATAGAATTGGGAGAATCGTCTGAATATGCTACGGCTCTCAAATACATCAATGACATCCGCAAGCGTGCAGGGCAGTGCGACGCAAGTGCACAGAAATACTCGACTCAGGAGAAGCTTCGTGAACTTGTGCGCAGGGAGCGCAGGGTGGAGCTTGCTTTTGAAGGTCATCGCATCTTTGACATCCGTCGTTGGAAAATAGGTGTCGAGACTATGAATGGTCCGGTATATGGTGCTCCGTACACGGATGCAGAAGGCAATACGCAGCTGTACCAGGCGGAGACACGTTACTTCAATCCCGACAGGGATTATGTATGGCCCATTCCTTCAACGGAAATGAGTTACAATACGAATATGGTTCAAAACCAAGGATATTAACAGATTATTATGAAAAGGATATTTTTGCCTCTGTTGGCGCTTGCTGCCATATTGACGGTATCTTGTGAGGATACCCTGAAGATAGAAGAAGGCCCCATAGACCCCAAGGTGGATGTCACTTTGGACGGAGAGTCCGTCATTGACGGCAACATCAATGTGGAATATGAGTTGTCCGTCCGTTTGAATTTTACCTGCAGCGGCGTCTCGATGGTCAAGGCTGAGATGCCGGAGGGCTGGCGTTCCACTACGTCAATGACCAACAAAACGATAGATATTTATGCTCCTGCATATTCCGATCTTTCTGCTGTTCAGAGTGGAGATGTCACCATAAAGGCATATGACGGTACAGGAAGTTTCATAACAAAAGCCATCCACGTTTCTGCATTCGAGTGCAAACCGGGTTGCTCGATAGTCTCTCCTGACATCACGAGCGTGGTGAAATTCACGCTTGGAAGCAAAACTTGGTTCGTATGCGATATGACGGCAAATATCGGCAATTTCAATTTTACGCTGCCGAAGGGCTGGACCGCGGAAAAAACCGAGACAGGATTCGCCGTATGTGCTCCCGTTTATACTCCGGAATCCGGAGATGAGCAGGATGGAACAGTAGACATTGTTCCGGTTACCTGGTTCGGGGCGGTATGTGACGATCTTAAAATGTCTCTTATGGTGCACGTGGACGAGAAGGCCACGTTCCAGTTCTCGGATCCCGGCAACAAGACGTTCAGTTTCGGCCAGACTCAGGAAATACCGATGTTGTGTTCAGGAGTTCAAAGCATTGACAGCTTTACCGCACCCGAGGGTTGGACTGTGGATTATTCCAGACTGCTTTCCGATGGTATTGTTTCCGTTACCGCTCCTGCAAAAGAAAGTATGGTGTCCGGACGCGGAGCACTGGTGTTCACGGCCACGCAGACCGGTATTACCAAGAGCATAACAAGTGAGGGAACACTCATTCTCCGCATCCAGGGTATTAACGATGCTGATGACATTTTGGAGTTCAACGTTCTGTACGGCAATTCATCGGATACTCCTGATACTGACTACACGAAAATGGAACCCTATATGGTGAACGGGGAACTTTCCCTCAATGCGGATATCACCATTCCCTCGGAGGCGTTGGTTTACGGGGCCTATTGGCTCAAGAGGCTCAGGATTCCCCTGAACGGCAACAATCATACACTGACCGTTGCCACCAAACAGGAAGAACGCGGCGGCTTGTTCCAGAACCTCGGTGCAGATGTCCACGACCTCAAGATTGCCGGCACAATGGAATGTACGGGAGGTGCCGGAAAATACATCCGAATGGGCAGTCTCGCCGGATATGTTTCCGCAGACGGTGTCACCATCAGCAATGTAACATCCACAGTTGACATAAAGGCGAACAACAATACGAACGGTGAAACTATGTACATCGGCGGTATCATAGGACTTTATGATGCAGCGATTTCAAAGCCCGTGACCGTCAGGTTCGAGAACTGCCAGTTCAACGGCACGATAACCACTACAAAATCAGTGGAGTCCCTTGGCGGTATCCTCGGCCAGGCACAACAGGGTTCTGAAACCTACATTACAAATTGTTCTTCTTCGGCTGTGATCACCTGCACGGCAAGAGGAATAAAGGGTGTGGGTGGCATTGTCGGCAGTGGAGGTGTGAACCTCAATCCGGGAGAGATCGTCTATCTTACAGGTTGCAGTTACACCGGCACGATCAACTACGTTTCGGACGGAACCTATGACACGCGTATTGGCGGCATTCTCGGCAACCTCGAAAGGGGAGCCGAGCTCACAGGATGCTCGTTTACCGGTACGATAAATGCAGATATGAAGGGAAAGGCATATCTGGCGGGAACTACAAGAGGCATAGGTGGTATGATCGGCAGGGATACCGCCCCCAATTCAAGCTATCCGAAAATGAATGCCAAGGCAATACTGACCGACTGTGTTTCCAACGGGCGGATCAGCATCACCAATTCCGGAGACTCCGAATCCGATAACAAGTCACACGTCGGACAGATTGTTGGCTTGCAGAAGAATACTTCGGAATCCCACGTCGAGACCAACTGTACGGCAAACTCAACCATCACATTTTCATATATACAATGAGGAAGAATATAATCCTGCTTGTTTTATGCGCCCTGTGTATTCCCGCCTGTAACACAGGCAGGGAGGCGGAAAATGATTATCACGTGTGTGCATTCGTTTGGCCTTCCTGCCACGACGACTCACTCGGCCGCACAAACTGGCCTGCAGGGGAGGGCGAATGGGAAGTAATCAAACAGGGCACTCCACGCTACGAGGGCCATTATCAACCCAAGAGACCGCTTTGGGGCTACCAGATGGACGACGATCCGAAAGTTGTTGAAAAATGGATAGACACAGCTCTGGAGTATGGCGTGAACACCTTTATATACGACTGGTATTGGTTTGATTCTTATCCGTATCTGGAAGGTGCCTTGGACAACGGTTTCCTGAAGGCGTCGAATTGTTCCAAAATGAATTTCTACATAATGTGGGCCAATCACGACGTGGCGCGCAATTATTGGAACCATCACAAGTGGGGGGACGATGATTCCATCTTGTGGCACGGTGCTGCCGGTATGGATGATTTCAAACGCATTGTGGAACGCGTCATACGCTTGTATTTCCATCAGCCGAATTATGTCAAGATAGACGGATGCCCCGTATTTGCGATTTTTGATACGGACAATTTTATCAACGGATTCGGAGGGATGCAGCAGGCACAGCAGGCCGTAGCGTATATGAGGGAGGAGGTGAAGAAAGCCGGCTTCCCTGACCTTCATCTGCAGATAGCTCCGGGAGCAGTTCCGACTCCCCGCCCCAAGGCCATCGCTTCACTCAAGGCAAAAGTCGATTCCCTGGGTATAGACAGTATGGCCGGCTACAACCCCGGAGGTTGGGACCAGGACTATACGAGGATGAACCGCAATGCAATCGGATCGCGCGAAATATGGAATGATGTACTGGATATCCCGGTATTCCCCACTGTAGCAATAGGATGGGATGATACTCCGAGATTCCCTGAAAAAGGAAAAGAGAGCACAATGCACATCGATGCGACTTCGCAGGCCTTCGCATTGTACCTGCGTCTCGCCAAAGAATACGCGGACAGGAATGCCGCCAGCCAGCCCAGGTTCATAATGATAAACGCCTGGAACGAGTGGGTGGAGGGGAGTTATCTCTTGCCTGACGAAGTGTTGGGCTACAGTTATCTGGAGGCCGTAAAAAGTGTGTTTAAACCTGAAACAATCAATAATACTAACATAAAATTCATCAATTATGATTAACAAGGACTACCAATCTCCGGAAGTGTACAAACTTGTAGTATTTACTTCCCCCAATTACGTTATTTGTACGAGCTCCACCTACGACACAAACAACGGTACGGAAAATTTTTTAAGAGAAGATATTGAAGAAATCTAAACACTGAATATTATGAAAAAGCAACTTATCAACACCGCAATCATATCTGTACTTTGTCTGGCGGGATGCAAGTCCGAACAGCCGGCACAGGTTATCGGCAATCACAATTATACATTCGAGGTCCTTTCTTCGAAGGCTCTGATAGGAGAGAATAGTCTGGTTTGGGAAGAAGGCGATAAAATCGGAACTTATGCAGGAGGCCTGAACAACAATGAAGGGGAAATCACAATCGGTACACCCTGCACGTTTAATGTAAAGACGACGGCTCCTCTTTCCATAGGTGACAAGGTTTATGCATATTATCCTTATTCAGCGTCTGCAGGTGAGGATGCCAAGGCTGTCGTTATGACTGTTCCTGCCGTTCAAACCATCCTTGCCTCCGGTTTTGATGCCGATGCAATGCCTGTCGTTGCAGTTCCTTATACTGTAACCGGGAATCTTGAGGCCGGAACGACGCAGCCTGTTGCCGGAATGCATTTCAATAACCTCGGATCCATAATCGAGTTCCACGTCTATGATTCCGCTGCCCGGGAACTTAAGATCAACAGCATCGGGTTCAATGCCTCCGAGAATATTTGCGGAACATATACGGTTGACGTGACGGCAGAAGAAGCCGCGCTTACAGCATCTTCTTGCACCAAGAGTGTCAAGACGACCTTTGCCACAGCTGCAGCCCTTCCTGCAACCCAGGCGGAAGCTGTGATATGCAATATGGTTGTCGCTCCCGTAACTGCAAGCGGTGTTCTTGTCATCAACACCGACAAGGGCGTGTTCGTTAAGAATATTTCAGAGAAGACATACGCGAGAAACGGAGTCAAACCGCTTGCTCTTGATGTGGCCGGTATGACTGCCGTAACAGTCGATTTCGGCGTTACCGGTGTCCAGAGTTTCAACAAGTCTGCCCAGCAGGATTACACCGTTACCGTTGCTGAAGTTGTCACTGATCTCGCTGTGGAATCCGCCCCTGAAGGCTGGACAGCCACTCTCAGCGGCAACACCCTCACCGTCAAGGCTCCCGCTGATGACAAGACGGCCCTTAAAGGCAAGGTGGTTCTCTCTGCAATGGGCGGTGCCGTCAAAGGCGAACTTTCCGTCCGTCTGTACGGTATCAATGACGCCGACGAACTTGCGGCATTCACCACGGCTTATGGCAATAAGGTCGATGAACCTGTTACAAGCGGGGATACGATTGCACCTTACCTTGTGGGTGGAGAGATTGCATTGAATGCGGATATAACGATTCCTTCAAGTTCAGTTGCAGACGGAGGCTACTGGCTCAAGAGGCTATATATCCCTCTCAACGGCAACAATCATACTCTGACCATCGCCACCAAACATGCAGAACGCAGCTGCTTGTTCCATAACCTCGGTGCAAATGTCCACGACCTCAAGATTGCCGGCACAATGGAATGTACGGGAGGTGCCGGGAAATACATCCGAATGGGCAGTGTCGCCGGATATCTTTCCGCAGACGGTGTCACCATCAGCAATGTGATATCCACAGTTGACATAAAGGCGAACAACAATACGAACGGTGAAACTATGTACATCGGCGGTATCATAGGACTTTATGATGCAGCGATTTCAAAGCCCGTGACCGTCAGGTTCGAGAACTGCCAGTTCAACGGCACGATAACCACTACAAAATCAGTGGAGTCCCTTGGCGGTATCCTCGGCCAGGCACAACAGGGTTCTGAAACCTACATTACAAATTGTTCTTCTTCGGCTGTGATCACCTGCACGGCAAGAGGAATAAAGGGTGTGGGCGGCATTGTCGGCTGCGGCGGTGTGGCTACCAACCCGGGTGAGATCGTCTATCTTACAGACTGCAGCTTCACCGGTACAATCAACTATGTTTCGGACGGAAATTATGAAACACGTATCGGAGGCATTCTCGGTAACCTCGAGAGGGGGGCTGAACTCACGCGATGCAATTTTACAGGCGCCATCAATGCCGATATGAAAAGTAAGAACTATTTTGCTACGGATCCAAACAAAAGAGGTATAGGTGGCATTATCGGCAGGGATACCGCCCCCAGTTCAAGCTATCCGAAAATGAATGCCAAGGCAATACTGACCGACTGTGTTTCCAACGGGCGGATCAGCATCACCAATTCCGGAGACTCCGAATCCGATAACAAGTCACACATCGGACAAATCACAGGTCTGCAGAAGAATACTTCGGCATCACACGTCGAGACCAACTGTACGGCAACTACTGTGATTTCAGTGAACGGAGTGGTAAGACAATGAAAATAAAAAGGATATCCGTTTCTCTGATCCTCTGCCTGTTATGCCTGACTGCGGCATACGGGCAGAGTGATTCCTTGAAGATACGTTTTCTGGGGACAGGGGCTGCGGATTGGCACGGGCCGGACAAGAACGGACAGCAGCGCAGGCTTTCCAGCATTCTTGTGGATGATGCCGTGCTGGTGGACTTCACGCCTTCCGATATGGATATGCTGCCCCCGGAATGTAAGCCAAGAGTCATTTTCTACACACATTCCCACGGTGATCATTACAGCACGGATGCGGCGCTGAAGATAGGCATAGACACCGTGTACTGCAGCAACAGCTGGGTTGAACGCTGCAAGAGGAACTTTGCCCGGACGTCCGAGCGTCTGGGCGTGGTTCCCCCGACAGTCATAGGTCTTGAACAGCAGCAGGAAGTGACGGTCAGCGGTGTCACGTTCAAGGCCCTTCCGGCCAATCACTACACCGGAGACCTGCACGAGCAGGCCTTGATTTATCTGCTTATAAAGGGAAATACCAGAGTCCTGTACGCCACAGACACGGGAGGGATTTGTGCTAATGCTGCCATAGGAGGCCGTTTCGGGGCTGACGGAATGCCCAAGTCCAAGCGTCTGATGCTCTCGGGAGTCATTATGGAGGCCACGGTCGGAGTGAACGGGGAGGAAAATTTCAGACTGTTCTCGCACAGTTGCGTGGAAACCGTCCTGCATACTGCCATGGTTCTCCGGAATACCGGGGTTTTCCCGAAAGACAGGCCTGTTTATCTGACGCATATGGCGCGCACTTTACATCCCGGTCAGGCAGAACTTGACAGAACTCTTGCCGAGCCTCTTAAAGCTGCCTATGACGGCCTTGAAGTGATTTTCACTCCGTAGAAACATATGAATATGATCCAACGAGTTGTTTTTTGCGTATGTGCGGCATTTCTGTGTGTCGTGGCCGGGGCAAGGACGGTGACCGTCGCCGCTTCCAATTCTTCCGACCCCGACAAGGCGGCGGCCGATGTCGTGTGTACGGGCGTTCACGATGAGCTGACCATTCAGAAGGTCTTAGACGGCTTTGACGGCAATGATTCGGAGAGCATAAAAGTGATGTTCTGCGACGGCGTTTACAATATGGAAGGATTCCATCTGTACCCTGACGCCACGCACCGTACTGCATTGAAGATTCCCGAAATCGCATATCTCGAATTCGGCGGCAGGGGCAATCTCAGGGCCCGCGCCGGAATAAGCGTAGAGTTCAGGGTCAGCCCTTCCGCTTATGAAGGGCTCAATCCTCAGGAGCAGTTGTGCGTGATGCTGTTTTCAGACAATATAGGCCGCAACAAAAACGATGCACGCTTGAGGAATTTCCTGATCACCTTGCCGGATGTCAGGCATAAGGTGATATGCATCAATCTTTTCCGCTGTTTCGGAGCCATATTGGAGAACCTTTCTCTGACGGCGGTCGGCACAGGCCCGGGTGTTATCCCCGTGGAGGGTTCCGTGGGCGTACGCGGACAGAACGTGAATACCAACGGCATAGGGCAGTTCTGGAAGGATATTGTCGCAAAGGGTTTCTATGAGGCCTTCCAGATGGGCGGAGAGCACACGATATGTATGGGGCTGCTGGCCTATCAGAGCTATTACGGCTATACTTTCGGCAATTACGAACGTGCGGAGTGGGGAGTGTGGGAACACCCCATCACCCTTATAAACTGCAGCGAGGAATTGTGTTGCAGCCTGCCCCTTTTCAACCAGTGCGGGGAGGCGCGTGACCCCAACAATGCCGGGCGTCAGTGCGTGGATATGATTTCCCACACTATGGAGTTCCGCGACAATGAGAACGGCACTCTTGCTCCCGTGCTTCCGGCCCGTGAGGTCGTTCCAGGATCCTGGTGCGGCAACATTACCTTCGCCGTCAACACCAAGAGTCTGAGCAAGGAGAACGTAGTGGATGTGCAGTACTGGGAAAAGGGCAGCGGGCACCGTTTCAAGACGCGCAATTCCGCGCACTCTCTTGGCGGGACGACAGCGGAAAGGCTTTCCTATGTCCCCACTTATGTGCAGACCTATTTCGATACCGACCTGAACAGGATGGTTGTTTTCAACGGTGAGCAGTGGGTGGACTATAATGGCAACAAAGTTGATTGACAAAGGGATGAAAAAGGCGATATTGTTTTCATTGGCCCTGTTTTGGGCGATTGCGGCGGGAGCCGTCACGGACCTCTCGAAAGACGGGACAGCCAACTGCTATATGGTCCGTTCTGGCAGCAGGGAGTACAGTTTCAACGCTTCTGTCAAGGGTAACGGAGTGGCTCCTTATGGGGAGAACGCTTCCATTGATGCGCGTGAGGTCAAGGGAGTCAGGCTGATATGGCAGGATTCCGACATAATTGACGCTGCCTCGGTAAAATACGCATCCGGCAGGGTGACCTTCCGTACGGGGGCGAAGGCCCGCGAGGGCAATGCTGTGATAGCGCTGTTCTCGGACAGAAATTGCAGTGACGGCAAATGCCTGTGGTCCTGGCATATATGGATGACGGACGCGTCTGATTGCGAGATGGCCGGGGTAAGGTTTCTGGACCGGAACCTTGGCGCGGCATCTCCTGCTTTGCGCGAGGACGGCCGCAACGGCCTTTTCTATCAGTGGGGTCGCAAGGACCCCTTCCCTCAGACCGGAGAAGTGACCGTGTCGGCTCCCGGAAAGGCGCCGGTTGAATACACCGTCAGCCATCCGCAGACGTTCATAGTCCGTTCCGGCCGCTGGATGGACTGCGATTTCAGTGAGTTGTGGTGCGATGGTGCGCGCCGCGAGGATGAAAGGACGCTGCGCATGACACCTTCCACCAAGACTATGTACGATCCCTGCCCCGTAGGATATCACGTACCCAACCCTGTTGACATTTATGCCATACGCGCCCGTGGGGGCCATTCCTTCGTCAAGGCCGGCGCCAGGTGGTATGACCTTGTTCCGTTGGTGCCGGACAAGGTGGGTGAACTTGGCTATTACTGGACAGCCCTTACCGACAAGGACAGCGGCAGCAGAAGCGTGGATTTCTACATCTGGAATGTCGGTACCGGCATAGCGATGAAATCACATTATTATAACGGCTCGGCTTTTCCGGTCAGACCGCAGAAATTCTAGATACTTATGCATTTTCTGTTTTCCATCATTACGGCAGCGCTGCTGACCTTCAATTCCCCGAATCTCAAACAGACTGACTCCGTTCTCGTGTTCTCGCCTGACGGCGCAAATGCGGACACTCCGGCTCTGGTCCTTCTTCACGGACGTTCCGACAGGTACAATACCTGGAGTCAGAAAATGGACCTTCAGGCCCTCAGCCGCGAAACGGGTTTCCGCATCATCTGTCCGGACGGTTTCCGCAAGGGATGGTATCTCGATGTTGAAGGAGGAATGCTGTGGAGGACCTTCTTCTGGGAGGAACTATGGCCTGTCCTTGTTGAAAAATACGGTATGAGGCCGGACAGGACCTTCATTGATGGTCTGTCTATGGGCGGTCACGGTGCGATGAGCATCTTCCTTGACCATCCCGACAGGTTCCGCGGAGCCGGTTCGATGAGCGGGGTGCTGAATCTCACCCATTCCGGTACGGCGTCCAAGGATATAGCGAAAATGGTTGGCAGGGATTCCATACCCACGGGCGACCTTCTGAAATGGTCCGCGGTCAACCGTCTGGACAGGCTCGCACAGATATGTCCTGATGATTACAAAGCAAAGATACTGCTGGTCAGCTGTGGTGACCGTGATAAGCGTTATGTGCCTACAGCATATGATTTTGCCGATTCCTGCAGGGCTAAAGGCTATCGATATATTCATCTTGTTTCTCCCGGCAAACACGAATGGCCTGTCTGGACCTGGACCATACGCTATCATCTGGACTGGTTCCGTCAGGCGATGGATTCCGATTCAAGCGCAGCGAAAAAAAAGATACTTGAAAACCCCTATTATGCGGGCGGCACTTTCTGCCTGTATGATTTTGACGCCATTCCTGTACCGACTCCGGCCCCAAAAGGATACAAGCCGGTGTATATCAGCCACTACGGTCGTCACGGAGCGAGGTATCTCGAGGATATCGAATACATTGACGGTGTGATGAAAGTAATGCGCCGCGGCCATTCCAGCGGTGCCCTCACCCCTTACGGAGAACGTCTATATTCAAGGTTGGAGGACTATATGCGGATTCAGACGGCGAATATCGGCCAGCTTTCCACAATAGGCCGTCAGCAGCACAGGCGCATTGCGGAGAACACCTTCGCGGCATATCCGGAAGTGTTCAAGGGTAAGGTTAAGGTGGATGCCGTATCCACTCCGTATGAAAGGTGCGTGCAGAGTATGGAGTCTTTCTGCAATGGTTTGCAACAGAAGAATCCAAAGCTGGAGATTACGATGGACAGTAGTCCTCAACATTGCGATTATCTCAATCCTCATTCAAGCAAGGGTCCGAATTGGAAGGGAGTGAGTCCTCGTAAGTCGGCATTCTACAGGGTTGATGAATGGGGGCAGTTCACCCTCCCCGCTATGATTTCTCACGAAGTGCCCTGCCGCGAAATCATAGAGCGCATCTTCAAGGAATATCAGTTTGTCCGCGAGTGGGACGATCCGCACCAATTCCTGTTCTATCTGTATCACGCCGTTGTGGATGCATATGACATACCCGAGCAATTCGATTTCTCCGATGTGTTCACTCCGGAAGAACTGTACGGTCTGTGGCGTTCGTATAATTTCTATATGTACAATACCTATGGTCCGGGGCGTTATCAGGACTTGGAAGCCCTTCAGCATATAGTGGCAACGGCTGATGAAGATCTCGCGCGGAACGAGCCTTTCGCACGTCTGCGTTTCGGCCACGACACTATTGTGACGGCCATATTGTGGATGTTGAACGCGGACCATATGGGAGAAAAACCCTCGGACGCATTGCATATTGAGGATTATTATCAGAGCTATCGTATTACGATGGCCTCCACCATAATCCTTGCTTTTTACAAGAACAAGTCCGGAGATATACTGGTGAAATGCACGCTGAACGGGCAGGAACTTGAATTACCGGACCTTACAGCCGTAAGCGGCCCCTATTACCGCTGGAGCGACCTGAGAAAATACTGCACGGACTTCCTTGAGCAGCATAAGCTTTACTGATGGTCGAAAGGGTCGGCAACTCCGCGGATTACTCCTGCGGAAAGTAGATTGATTTGAGGAGCACCACGAACTTCTCCGTCGGTTCGAACAGTGGCTGGACATCGTCGGCAGACCAATCGAAACAGTCATCGTAATCGCCAGTGTTTCTCATTGACGACAACCTTGCCAGTAGTCTTCCGGCACTTTCATCCAGGCGCCCGGTGCTTATGAATTCTTTCCCGAAAAGCATTATCGCCCCGGAATGGGATTTGGATGATATGCCGTGAGCCAGCAGAACTGCCGAGACGGTGTGGAATGCTGCATAATACAGGCGGTTGACCGCCAGGGACCAATGTTCCAGACGGGCATTGTCTCTGGCCTCGGTCAACTCTTCCATCGCTTTCTCGAAGCGATACTTGATTATCTGCCTGCGGTCTTCGTCTTTTATTGGCATAATACGATGCCCTCCTTCTCAATGTTACGGTACAGATCCGTAAACCTTCTCTCCTCCCATTCTTTATCCGTATAAAGTATGGGATTTATTTCTGCACCGACATCCCAGCCGAAACGTACGAAAGGGTAACACAATCTGTCGAATAAATCTTCCGACCTTTCCTCCGATGTAAGCACAAGCAGATCTCAGTCCGAAGACGATGATGCATTGCCTCTTGCCCTTGACCCGAACAGTATTACTTTTGTGCTGTTTGGAGTATGCATAGCCAGTCGCCGCAAACCATCCATTACCAGGGAATCGGCAGAATACGGTACAAGCTTGTAAAACCGGCCTTTGCTTCGGGAAATCGTGACGTCTTCTCCTGAGTCCGCCTTATCAAAGAATCCTTTCATCTTTGCCC
>JAKSJV010000022.1 GCA_024402005.1 Bacteroidales bacterium | reverse complement strand
AAGAATGCAAGGAGGCGTTCAAAAGCCGTATCGGGTTCTACAAGATAGATGAACTCCTGGATGCCTGTCATCAGAAAGGTATAATAGGGGATATGGAAGCGGGGAGAATAGGTACTCCCGAGTTTTGCGACGAAGTACGCAAAGACTGCCCCGGCAATCCCTCCGATGAGATGATTTTCAATGCTTTCAATGAACTGCTGGGTCGGGTTCCTACCGAGAAACTGGATTATCTGAAAAGGCTGTGCAAGCGTTATCCTCTGTTTCTGTTGAGCAACGCCAACCCCATTGCAATGCAGCGTGTGCACGAAATATTTACAGAAGAGGGTTGCGGGATGGAGGAGATTTTCCGTGAAATATACGTATCCTGCTTCCTGAAGATGCTCAAGCCTGGAGCGGAGATTTTCCACGAGGCAGCCAGGCGCAGCGGATTCCGTGAGGATGAGATTCTTTTCATAGATGATTCCCGCCCCAATGTGGACGGTGCTGTCGCGGCCGGATACAACGCAGTATATTATGAGCGTGGCACCGATCTGGAAGCGCTTGTCGAAAGTGAACTGAAGAAATACAATTAATATATAAGGTTATGAGTACGATCAAAGATTTGAAACCGGCGGTTGTCTGGAACAATTTCTACCAGCTTACCCAGATTCCCCGCCCTTCAGGACACGAGGAGAAGGTGTCCAAATACCTGTATGAGTGGGCTTTGTCTCACGGACTTGACGCAGAACGCGACAAATCCGGCAACGTGATTATCCGCAAACCGGCCACAAAGGGTTATGAGAATCGCAAAGGCGTTATCCTTCAGGGCCATATGGATATGGTTCCCGCCAAGACCAGTGACAGCAAGCACGATTTCCTCAAGGACCCTATCCAGACGGTGATCGACGGCGACTGGGTGAAGACCAACGGCACTACGCTTGGTGCCGACAATGGTATAGGAGTTTCACTGGCCTTGTCCGTGCTGGAGTCCAAGGACCTGCAGCACGGCCCTATCGAAGCACTGTTCACAATAGATGAGGAACAGGGTATGACGGGTGCCAACGCTTTGAGCCCCATGGCCCTCAAGGGCGAGATACTCCTAAACCTCGATGAGGAGGAAGATGGAGCCCTCTGCGTGGGGTGCGCAGGCGGTGTGAACGTTACGGCTACGAAGAAATACAAGGTGCAGACTGCAGTTCCCGAAGGCTATAAGCTTTACAGACTCTCCGCTGACAAGGGTGAGGGCGGACACAGCGGTCAGGATATAGTTCTTGGCCGTATCAATGCCAACAAGTCCGTTGTACGCGTACTTCTGCCTCTGCTGGAGGAGTACGGCTGTCTGCTCGTAGGAATGGAAGGCGGCTCTCTGCGCAATGCCATTCCTATCACCTGTCACGCTGACGTACTCGTTCCGAAGATTACTGAAAAGACCGTGGTGAAGGAAGTCGAAAAGTTGACGGGGGAGATACTCTCCGAGCACAGGATTTCCGATCCCAAGGCTGAGATGACGTTCGAGCCCGTTCGCTGTGCCAAGGTTACGGAATACGTTCCCGCAAAAGATGCGCTGAACTTTGTCAAGGCTCTTCTGGCCTGCCCTCACGGAGTGGAGAGAATGAGCGAGATGATTGCCGGCCTTACCGAGACCAGCACCAATATGGCCATTGTGAAGATATGCGGCGGCGAGTTTTTCGTAAAATCGCTCACCCGTAGCAGCGTGGACAGCGCGAAGGAGACTTTGGCTCTGCGCGAGAAGGCTGTTTTCGAACTTATCGGCTGCAAGGTTACCCTTGATGGAGGCTACAGCGGATGGAAACCCAACGAGAAGTCAGCCATCCTGAAGGTTATGAAGGATGTGTACAAGAAGCTCAACGGCAAGGAGCCCATAGTGAATGCAACTCACGGCGGTTTGGAGTGCGGTGTCTTCGGCGGCAAGTACCCCAACTGGGATATGATTGCCTTCGGACCGACTCTGGTATTCCCTCACAGCCCCTCGGAGAAGCTTTACATCCCTTCAGTAGGCCATACCTTCGAATATCTCTGCGAGGTTCTGAAGAATATTCCGGCGAAATAATGGAATTGCTACCGCTTCGTTACCTTGATTGTAACGGAGCCGGCGGTTTCATTTTCGACAGTGGCGCAGAGGTTCATTTCTGCGGCTTTCAATATGAGAGTCTCCACCAGCATTCCGAGGTGGAGGCTTTTTTCTTGGCATCCGGCAGTGACGAGTATCTCCGGACCGTTTATGGTCAAATCGAATTCATCATAGAAATCAAGCCTTTCGGCGACTGCCGCAATGGAACTCATCTGCATAGGATGTATGACATAGGCCGGGTCGGCTTCGGCTGTCGAAGTCTTGCGGACCCTTTCCAAAAGGCATTCCAGGTTCACACCTTTGCCCACTGAGGAATGGCTCCCTTGTTGAAGGGCCTCCATTCTCCGTTCCAGATAGTTGTCTGCCATTTTCGAAACAAGCCTTCCGGGCTTTTGATTATCAGATGTCGATACCGTCGAGCTGTTCGCTGTTGCGCAGGTTCTCGCGGATGAAGTCCTGGCGCTCCTGGGTATTGTCACCCATATAGAAGTTGAGCAGTTCCTTGATGGACTCTTCCTGGCTCAGCATAACGTCATTCAGGCGCATATCCGGACCTATGAAATCCTTGAATTCGTGGTCTGAAATTTCACCGAGACCTTTGAATCGTGTGATTTCTATGCCCGTTTTCAATGCCTTGATTGCTTCTTCCTTCTCATCCTTGTTGAAGCAGTAGCGTGACTCCTTCTTGTTCTTCACGCGGAACAGGGGAGTCTCGAGTATATAGACGTGCCCGCCGCGTATGAGGTCGGGATAGAACTTCAGGAAGAATGTCAGCACCAGCATACGGATGTGCATACCGTCATCATCGGCATCGGTGGCTACTATTATATTGTTGTAGCGCAGGTTGTCCATATCGTCCTCCACGCCGAGAGCCTGGATCAGTAGGCTGAGCTCCACGTTGGCCGCAACCTTGGCTGCACTCTCCTTATAGCAGTTGATTGGCTTGCCCCTGAGGCTGAAGACGGCCTGAGTGTTGGCGTCACGCACCTTCGTGAAGGTACCTGATGCAGAGTCACCCTCCGTGATGAAAATGCTGCTGGCTTGTGTGTAGGCGGCATTGTCCTTGGTGGGCTTGTCATTGTAATGGTAGCGACAGTCGCGCAGTTTGGGGTTGTACTCGTCCTTTTTGCGCTTTGTCTTGAGTTTGGTAGTGACCTCGCCCTTCTGCTTGCGTATCTTTTCGTTGAGGACTATCTTGTCCTGGATGGCCTGTTGTATCTCCTTGTGGATGTGCAGGTAATTGTCCAGGTTCGTCTGCAGGAAATCATTGACGAAACCGCGTATGGTCGGGCCCTTGTCGGTGTCGATCTGGGCACCGTCCTTATCCTTTATCGGTTTCTCCCACATATAGACGGAACTCATCTTGGTCTTCGCCTGATTGGCGAAGTTGGGTTCCTGCACACGCATTGAAATTGCCCCTATGATTCCTTCCCTGATGTCCTCGGGGGCATAATCCTTCTTGTAGAAATCTTTCAGTGTCTTGGCCACGGCCTCGCGGAAAGCGGCAAGATGCGTACCTCCGTCACGGGTGTACTGGCCGTTGACGAATGACGAAATGTTCTCGTTGTCCGTTTCTCCGTGGGTGAAGACTATCTCGATATCCTCGCCTTCGATGTGGATGGGAGGGTAGAGGGGAGCTTCCGCCAGTGAATCGTTCACAAGGTCCAGAAGACCGTTTTCGCTCTTATAGACGGTGTCGTTGAGTTTGAGAGTCAGGCCCTTGTTGAGGTAGGAATAGTTCTTGACCATAGTCTCCACTATGTCCTGACGGTAGTGGTAGCCGACGAACATCAACGGGTCGGGAGTGAACTCCACGTATGTGCCGTTCTTCTCTTTCGGTGCCTCGCGCATTCCCTGGTCCAGAATCTTGCCCTGGTGGTAACGGGCGTACGAAGCTTTGCCGTCACGGTATGATTCGATGAAGAAATCGGCGCTCATAGCATTCGTGGCCTTGATTCCGACACCGTTCATTCCGACACTCTTCACGAAAGCCTTGTCATCGAATTTCGCACCGGTGTTCAACTTGCTGCTGACATCCACCACCTTCCCGAGGGGAATGCCTCGTCCGAAGTCCCTGACCGTAGCCGTCGTTTCGGTGACGGTGATGTTTATCTGCTTGCCGGCGTGCATACGGAATTCATCGATTCCGTTGTCTATGACCTCCTTGAGAATCACATAGATACCGTCTGCAGCGTGTTCTCCGTTACCCAGCTGTCCGATGTACATACCCGGTCTCTGCCGGATGTGTTCCATCCCTTCCAGGGTTCGTATGTTTTCTTCTTCGTATGCCTGCGGCTGTATGTTCTTAGTGTCTTCTGCCATAAAATCTTACTCCTGCTTTTTCGTGAATGGGGCATTTATCAGATTGATAAGGATATAGCCTGTGAAGGCAAAAAATATTGCCAAAGTCCAGTATTTGTGTCCTGCAATCACCGCCAGCAGCCCTATGACCGCAACGATGGCGAATGATATGCGGCAACGCATCGCCCTGCTCATTCCTTCCCCTTTGTGCATCTTCATTGAGAACATAGGGATTTCACATATAAGAAGGTAGCAGAGCACAATGCTTGCGATGGCGATAACCCAGGGATGCTGTTCGACAAGTGCAGCGGCCCTGCTGGCGGGACATTCTGCGATATAGACGGCAAATGAGCCGCATACCATAGCGCAGCCAGGTGTGGGAAGCCCCAGGAAACTTGTGGTCTGACGTTCGTCGATGTTGAACTTGGCCAGCCTCAAGCCGGAGAAAACGGCTATCAGCAGCGGGAACCAGGCCCATACGCCGCCAGGCATAACCTGGTACAGCATAAATGCAGGTAGAAGCCCGAACGTGATGTCATCAGCCAGGGAATCCAGTTCTTTTCCCATAGGAGAATAGGCTCCAAGCGCCCTTGCCGAGAATCCGTCGAAGAAATCGAACACAGCGCCTCCCAGCATAAAAAGGAAGGCGTATTCGATTTTGAAATAGGCCGCCATCACGATACCCACAGCGCCGCAGGCGAGGTTGAGTGAAGTGATGGTGTCCGGTATGTATTTCCTTATACTCATTTTACGTTGAGCTTTTTCTTCAAATCCTTGGGCAGCGCATCCTTATGAATTGCTATGTTGAGGGTCTTGAAGGCAATGAATTTCTCTGACATATACCAGGTGCCCTTGTATTTGTTGTTCTCACCCCAGGAGTTCTTCACCATAAAGTATTGCGTGCCGTTCTGGTCCTTGGCATAACCGTAGATGTGCATTCCGTGGTCGTCGGTTGTCATCTTGCGGTTGTAGGCATCCAGCCTCAGGCTGTCCGTGACTTCGTCGATTTCTTCGGGAAGTTTCGCAACTGTGGTGGTGTCTTTCTTTTCGGTATCCTTGCCCACCCAGTGCTCCTGGTCGCTGCCGGCCTTGACCTTTTTCTCCGGCTTGAGGGCTACGCCTATGCCCTGGCGGGTGAAGCCCTTTTCTGAAACGTCACCGCCCCAGAGTACGGTATAACCGTTGTCGATGGCATTGTAGATGATGCGCATCAGATCCTCGAGGGGGACGTTGTATCCGTTGAAGTTCCTCCAGTTGTCGCAAACTTCGATGGGGCATTCCTCATACCAGGGAGTATCGCTGAAAGAGCAGATGTTCACGTAGTCATTCTTATTGAATTTCACCACTTTGTCGCGGTATGTCTCCGGGGTGTATTTGACTCCGTCAACGCTGAAATCTGCGGGATATTCACCAAGATATGCTTTGAGTATGCCGTCATAACCGTTCAGCCAGGCAGTGGAAAGCACCTTGTTGGGCTTGCGGACGATGGCGTCGACGTAGGCCTTTAGCACAGCGTCGAGTTCCGCCTGCTCGGGAAGTTCCGTACCGTAGTTCATTCCGGAATAAGTATCCTGGGGAACGATACCGTATTTGTCGATGACGGTGAAAACGTCACCGAAACCGCTGCCGGCCGAAAAGCCCATTTTGCCGTCCATACGGACATATTTGACGGCCCTGTCGTGGTAGGCGTGGCCAACAACCCACATTTCGGAGAGATTGACCTCCTTGCCTCCTTTGCGGAGCAATTCGGATTCTACGAAGCTCAGTGCGGAGAAACACCAGCAGGTGCCGCTGCGGTATTGGTTGCCTATGGCGGATATGGGGTTCTCCTTGATTGTAGTGAACTGATATTCAGGTTTTGACGGTTTGTCTTTCTTTTCCTGTGCTGAAATTGCGATGGTCGCGAGCAACGCGAAAATTATGCAAAATGAACGTTTCATAGACTTTCTATTATTTAGCGGATGCAAAATTAGTAAAATTTTTTCGTAACTTTGCGCCAATGTTGATTCGTAGAAGGAAAGAATATGCCCCAACTATAGATGCGGAGCAGATCAAGACTTTGCCGTTGATATTTTTCGATGGCAAAATTACCGTTATAGATACTCTTGGCCCGGAATTCGAGAAGGCGGTGCGCTATCTGAGGCATCGCAGTGTCATAGGCTTCGATACAGAGACAAGGCCTGTATTCACACCTCACGCTCCTCAGAACGGTGTGGCATTGCTCCAACTGTCTTCCGGCCGCAGGGCATTCCTTTTCAGAGTTTATAAGATCGGCCTTGAGGATTCTCTGGCGGCCATCCTTGCCAATCCGAAAATCATCAAGGTGGGTGCGGCGGTGCACGATGACATACGCGGCTTGCAGAAGATATATCCTTTCCAGCCCGGAGGTTTCGTCGACCTCCAGCGCATTTGCGGCGAGTGGGGGATACAGGACAAGAGCGTAAAGAAACTCACTGCGATACTGATGGGACGCCGCATTTCCAAGACCCAGCAGCTGAGCAACTGGGAGGCTGCGCGTCTGTCCGATGCCCAGAAAGTCTATGCCGCCACGGATGCCTGGATTTGCCGTGAGATGTATTTCCTGCTGAAGCATAGCAGAAAGTGCAATCGGCCTGAAGCCGAGCAGGCAGGGGAGAAGTAATTTTTTGTGAATTATAAAAAACTTCCTATATTTGCAGTCCCGACTGATTCGGGAACATAATGGTGCGATGGCCGAGTGGTTAGGCACAGGTCTGCAAAACCTGCTACAGCAGTCCGATTCTGCTTCGCACCTCTGAAAAATGCCCTTGAGATACCTCAGGGGCATTTTAGCCCCCGGACATTGTTACAACGTTGTTACAAATGAAAAGGCCCCGAGCGCAGAATCTGCATCCCGGAGCCAGGTGGTATTCAAAACATATCGTCAATATGGCGATTGTTTCAACTGCAAATATACTCAATAAATATTATTCTTCACAACGACAGTTCCGGCGAACGCAAGTTCGACGGAATGTCGGAAAGTGTGCGCGGCCTACGAGATATGCAGGTCTCTGCGGCCGACACTTTCCGACACCCTCACGGGCTGTCTATCCGCCAAAGTTGTTATCTTTGCACTTGGAATCGTTGAGCTGCGCCTAAAACCGCAGCAATATGAAACCGAACGAAGTGAGAGTGAGCGATAGCGAACGGCTATCGTGCTCTAGCACGAAAATCTTCATCGACAATGGCCATGGCCAATTCACGGCCGGCAAAAGATCTCCGGACGGAGAATTCAGGGAATACCACTATAACAGGGAAATTGCGAAACGCATAGTTTCTGATCTGCAGGATAGATGCTATGACGCGGAGCTGCTGGTACCGGAACTTGACGACATTCTGCTGAAAGAGCGCTGCCGCAGAGTCAATGCCTGGTGCCTGATTCACGGCAAGCAGAACGCAATCTGTGTGAGCATACACGTAAATGCCTACGGAAACGGCGTAGAATGGACGGAAGCGTCCGGTTGGAGCATTTATACGTCCAAGGGGAAAACAACGGCAGACGCACTCGCAGACTGCATTGCTGAGGCTGCCAAGAAATATCTTCCGAATATGAAGATGAGAGCAGACTGGTCCGACGGAGATATCGACATCGAGGAAGACTTCTACATTCTCCGGCATACGATGTGTCCTGCAGTCTTATCAGAGAACGGCTTTATGACCAATGAGAAGGAATGCCGCTGGCTCCAGACGAGGGAGGCAAAGCAGGCAATCACGGACCTCCACGTAGAAGGAATTATTGAGTATCTGGAGCAGGTTGGCTCAGTATCTTGCCAAAATAGATAAACCAGGCAGCAACAAATATCTTCAGAAAATCGCTCGGCTTGAAACAATCGTTGCAGGCGATGGCCGAATATGCGAATAGCCCTATGCAGTTCCTTATGCTCTGCGTATCGTCCTGCTCGTATCCGGCTTCCCTCAGGCCTTCATCAGTTCTGATGGCGACAATCGTTGCCGCTGCCCCGACTTCCGGATAAATTCCGTTCCATTTCCCAGAACGGATTTCCTGTTCCTTCATCTTCCTGACGACCGTTCCGAATTCTCCAAGCTCCTTCTCGTAGCCGCCGCAGAATATCATCAGGGCATCTTCCAGTTTATCTTGACACTCATTTACGACAGAACAAAGCTCTTCCGCCACAGGATACTGCTGTACAATATCGTTGGCGAAGTTGATGAAGTCATCGTCAACCTCAGTCTTGTATAAGTTCTGGAGTTTCCGGTCAAGATCTTCGATTTTCATTGTGGCGGCGATTTACAATCATTCGGAATTCTCAATAAAAAAAAGGTTAGCATGGATTCCCCCTGATGCGTTCACCGTGCACCGCCAGATGCATTTCAACAGACAGCAGGGATCATCACCCATACTAACCGTATGTGATGATACCCCATATGCCGTGTAGTTGAAATTTTTGACCTTGGTCCTGGCGGGATTCGGTGAACTACAGCAAATAGGATTTTCCTAATTGGCTATTTTTTCAGAATTCTTGCGATTCTCATTGCAAAAATACACATTTTTTTGGATGTCACGTATTCTGTCAGAAATTATTAAATTTGACTTATCCCAAGCAAAGTGAGCAATTTATGAAATCCTACACACTATTCCAGGAATATATCTGGCTTGTCAGTATTATCAGCCGTTATCATCGTATCAGCCTGGCAGAAATCAATGACAAATGGCAAAGAACCGAACTTTCAGGCGGAATGAGTATGCCCCGGACCACATTCAATCGTCATAAGGCGGCAATCGAAGATATTTTCGGAATCCTGATAGAGTGTGATGCTCACGATGACTACAAGTATTTCATTACGAATCCGGAAGCGCTGGAGGACAATTCCATTCAAAACTGGATGATGAGCACGCTATCCGTCAACAATCTTCTGGCGGAAAACAAAGAAGTTCACCACCGTATCCTGCTGGAGTCCATTCCGTCAAACGGGGCATATCTGGGAAAGATCATTGATGCGATGAAGGCGGGGAAACGGATATCCGTCACATATCGCAAATACGGCTCGGGAGAAGCATCTACGCGAACCGTTGACCCCTATTGCGTGAAACTGTTCAACAGACGTTGGTACGCGCTTGTAAAGCACCTGCAGAAAGGAACGTTGTTTATGCTTGCATTGGACCGCATCGAGCAGCTGGAGATTACGGGCGAGAGCTTTACCTTGGACAAAGACTTCGACGCGCAGACGTATTTCAGTGACTGCTACGGAATAGTCCGGAATCCGGATTCAAGAATGGAGCGTATTGTTTTCAGAGCATACGGCAGGGAAACATTCTACCAGAGGGACCTTCCGTTTCATCACAGCCAGCGGGAAATAACCACAGCGGAAGATTATTCGGATTTTGAGATTTACCTTCGTCCGACGTCGGATTTCTACACGCCGCTGCTTTCCAGAGGGGCCAATATCAAAGTCTTGGAGCCTCAATGGCTGGCCGATGAGATTAAGCGGCAGCTGGTAGAAGCAGCGGGATTGTATGGATAAAGCAGAGCTTAAGCAGTGCAAATAATGGATTGTCAAGTCCATAAAATTGGCCAATGTCATAAAAAAGTGACATTCCGGATGGATATTAAGAGAAATAAGGTGTCGGTCAGCAGCCTGCCGCAAGCGTCAGTCAGCTCACCGACCTTTCTATTGCCACCCGCAGCAGACGTGTTGCCGTCCTGCGGATCGTCAACATATCTGCCAGGGCCGGCGCACGAATTGAAATGGTGTCAGAAGAGTTGCTTCACTGACGTTCCGCGACTCCTCTGACCCTTCAATGATACCGCACTGGCAAGACTGGCCATAAATTCCTCCGGCTGGCGCCTCCGTCAGTTTTCGTCCAGACTTGCCTGAGTCCACGCACAAGTTAAAGGGAAGAATGGTGGACGATATACGATCCTCAGGTTAAAAGGAACTGATTATGCGGTAATTTCCGAAAAATGTGTAACTTTGCCCAATAATGCTTACTCACATATCATATAAAAGTACGTTCTACCCTTCGCCTTGCCAGGGGGGGGTAAGCAATGGCTTTATAGTCAGCAATTTAGCATTTAAAGATATTAACAATTCCGCCTGTGCCTCCATCTGGGGTTGCGGGCGGAAGTCTTTTGTAATAATCATCCGGCAAGCTACCAGATAAAAAATCAAAATAAAACTAGCTATTATATCGTATGAAAAAATTAAGATTAATCTCCGTGCTGGCATTAAGTTTTTTTATGGCCTTTGTGTCTTGTAATAAAGACAATACCCAGTCTCCAGAAATTAAAGTAGTCCCTCCACCGGAATATGACCCATCAGACTGCGACATTAACCATCTACTCAACAGCAAGATCTTCATTCCGAGCTCCATTTCCGGCACCCTTTTGGGCAACTCATTATCCGTCAGATGCAAGGAAATAGCAACAACTTCTTTGGATGCAGATATTATCATCATTACTGATGACATTGCCATAAATTCTGACCACAATGCCATGATTGACATTGCGAAGGCTCTCCTTAAAGGAAAAATGATCAGCTATGCCTATCCGACAAATTCTGCGTTCAGTAAATTTATTGGTGACCTTGACACCGCTATTGAGGCACTTGCTGGAGATGATGATTTCTTTGCCGATGCCGATTGTTTGTATGTACCGAGTTTGATTAAAATGATAGAATGCACCATCCCGTCTGGCAATTCCGAATCTTTTGCAAGAATGGTTTCCGTTTGCAAGAAAGGCATACACATCATGGGAGGCATCAATGATGCCACATATTCATGCACATCTACGGAAATTGACCCGGAAACCCAAGCTGAAACCGTTCAAGATATGGATCTTGAGGATGAAACTTTCGAAGACACGCCTCATTCAGTAGGTGGACTTGTGGAGATGTTCATAGAATGGGCAAACGAGAAAATGAGAGAAGGTAATTCTTCGGAACCTACTCCCCACGAGCTTAATTGGACTCCAGCTGTCGATTATGATAATGTATGTCATTTTAGGGCTGCGAGTTTGCCGACGATTTGGGACGATATTAAACGTGACATGAATTTTAAAATACGCTATGAATACTTGCCTGTCTGCAAAATTTCCGGCAATACCATTAGTGACATCTATGCCGTGAGACGCGTATTCATGCTCGAAGGTAACCAGCTGCAAACAGGGCCTAATGATCAACACGAATGGTGGGAGGGTAAAGACAGATACTACGGTCCGTATCTCCGCAGAGTTATGGATAACACTGATTGCTCATATGTCAATCGGATGCGCGAATTGAAGCCTCAGAACAGTATGACTTCCACCGATTACACTGAGACAACGACTTATGGCGTCCAAGGAGGTATAACTATCGGTGAAAAGCCTTCTGTTGATATAGGCTTTAACTATTCAAAGGCATATGGCGTCACTACCAAATTGCCCGACATAGCAACTTATGTCAGTACCGAGAACTTTTTACTTCCTAGATATACTCATATGTGCGAGAAACGCCCAGCCACACATAACCCGTTTGACCCATGGCATGATAACGTTCCTCTCAACTATCACCAACACCTTGAGTTTGAGACAAGCTGGATATGGGATATTGACAATCCTCGGGATGAAGCGCATGCTTTCTCAGATTATGTGGAAATTGATATCGAAATAATGCGTCTCAACATGGGCGTTCTTTCAACATTTCCAAGTTATCATACCCAGCATTTCGCCTTTAGAGTCAATCGTTGGAAGCTCCCTGCTCTACCTCACTATTCGCAGCATTGGGGTGTTGAAGTGGATAATAAGAATATGACAAGAGATGAAAAGTTGAAATTGATGGATTGGCTTGACAAGAGGTACGCTAAGTTTTATTATACCAACGCGATATTCAATGTGTGGGCTTATTCTTTGAACGATAGGAGTAAGATACAAAATTTTAGAAATGAGTTTATTAGCGCTCTAAAAAGTGACATCCATGTTTGGAAAAATCTTGATTATTACGGGACATTCACCTTCACTTGGCGCAATAAAGATAATGGGCAAACCTATACATACGACCACGTTGTAGAAAAGTAAAGAGTTGATAACAACAAAACAAAGAACCCCGATAGTATGATTGACTTTCGGGGTTCTTTTTGACTATACACTGCACATCTGTGTACGTTATTTTCTTTCTGCGGTCATGAAGCTAATTTATCATTTGTGTTGGAATCGGCGGACTAAAGCCCTTCTGCTTGGGGCGTGAACATCAAAATGCTGGCTATAATCACTCTCGCGACCTACAGTTTCCGTACGAAAGGAACAGTATCGAGAACTACTACAGCAACCCGGAAGCCAATGAAACGTTCAATAATGACCGCTGGCAGTTGTTCTTCAGCAACAAATGCCGTATACAGCGTATGATGACCTATTATTGGCCGGTGATGTCGGAGGAGCAGGCCCTAAGATGCTTGCAGCAGGGTAACTTCGGTATGGAATTAGCGAGTCCTCAGGTCACTGACTGGTCCTGCGTATATAATCCGAAGCAGGGAACTCTGCTCTTTAATATGAGAGACGATCTGTCCGAGGTTTATTTCCTAAATGTTTATGAGGAACTCAGAAAATAGAATCTTGTGATTGTTCTCCAATAGATGGAGAAATGTTATAAATCCAGCGCCCGCAATGACGCTGGATTTTTTCTCAGTCAAACGCATATGTCCAGACGAATGAATACAAAACGTAATCTGTTTACAGCCTGACCATATCTGAAATGAGGTGACATATTGATGGTGTCAGAAGAGTTGCTTCACTGACGTTCTGCGACTCCTCTGACCCTTCAATGATACCGCACGGGCAAGACTGGCCATAAATTCCTCCGGCTGGCGCCTCCGTCAGTTTACGTCCAGACTTGCCTTGGCCATCACACAAAGAAAAGGTCATCGATGACACTCCGTCCGAAAGGATCGGCCGGAGTCACATCGCTGGGTGCATATGAAACTCATCAATGCCGGCAAAGCCGTCACTGAAGAGTTAATTGAAATGGTGTCGGTCAGCTCTCCCTGCAGCCGCAGGTTTCGCTCACCGACCCTTCTACTGCCCAGCACGGGCAAGACTGTGCATAAATTCCCTGCGGTCAGTTTACGCACAGACTTGCCTGAACCCGCGCACGAGTTATAGGGAAGAAGGTATGCGAGACTGGGCCGGAATGATCCGTCCCAGACTCGTATCCTATTTGCCCCCGACCCCGAGGGGAGGTGAACGGCCAGACACGTTTCTCCGTAGCGAGGTCGTCGGCGTTCTCCGCGTCATAACATAATCCACGGCGAGTTGTGTAACAGCCGCGCAGGGCTGTCCCTCAATCCGAAGCTGATTACACAACCTGGATTATGTTAAGAGGCTGCGTAGGGGCTTTTATTGCTGTTGTCGAATGTGTCTGGCCGAAGAGTCCGCCGCGTGTAGTCGTCTTTCGTCTGGGCCGGGCACCCCTTCGGCCCTCCGAAAGCCGAGGACCGCTTTGGCGGTCCAGAACCTTCGTACTCGTCATTGATGTTGCCGATGAAAAGGGAAGCGGTTTCCTCGTTCGACGGCGGCGGACTCTATGCGCTTTGCGCGGGTCGGTTCTGTCCTTTACTCCGCAATGTCGGCAGAGCCGCCACTGCCGAGTAAAGGCCTGCCCCTCCTCGGTAAATCATATATGCCCCCTCAATCCCCCGGTGGGGGAAGAATCAGATAAGGTGTGCGCTGACGCGCCTCTTTATGACGGCGGCACAGCCGCCGGCCTGCTCTTTCCAATGGTGATGTGTATATTCTCTGGTATGAGAGTGGTTACGTGCGGCGAACATTACCGTATTGTCTTTTATCAGCGTGGCTCCGTCGCCGCCTGGCGCGGCCTACGGCCTGGCCTCCTATGCCATTTGTGTCCGTCTGCCGTATCGGCTGACGCCGGACGGGCATTCGGCCCCAAACGGCATAGGCTGACTGTGGTGATGTCCGCTTGGGAGTTGTGCGAGAATTGGCCGTCATCGCCCGCAAGCGCGCAGCATCAAAAGCGTAAACAAATATCGGGATGGCGGCTGTGTTGACATTGCCGTTGTTGGGAAAATTTACTATTTTTGTACTGAAGGTCGGAGGACAAAGTCGAAACACTATTACTTGCTTGCTTTAATGCCCCTTGCAGCTCCCTCCGAGCTACCTCTTTGGGGAAGACTTAGTCCCCGTTGCCCCCTTCCTTTGGCAGACCTTCCGGCTCTATGCCTTATGCCTCCCTGATAGCGATATCGGCGGAGGCTATTTCTTTACTGTTGTGAGTGGTTCTTCAGCACATTATCAGTAACTTTGCAATACCGAACTTGAACTTGAAAGACTGCTATGCCTCGATACGAACCGAATTCCCGATTTTCTGACTGTTGGTCGTCAGTGGGAGATACTACATTCTTCCACATCGATGGCGTGTGCTATTGGAAGAAGAAACCGGTATGTGACTTTGCCGGTACTCCTGGGCAGATGGCGCAGCTGAAGCTTCACCGTCGGGCTTTGGCTGCCTGGCAGAGTCTGGACCACGATGTGCAACTGCAGTGGAACTCCTATGCGGTTGAGGCTCCGAGCCACAGGCCTCCGTTTGACGGAAGTACACACATTACCGGCCACAATCTGTTCGTGTCGGCGTATCACGGGTTTGCGCAGCTGGGGGATGAGCATATTCCGGAGCCTGCGAAGTGGGAGGATTTTCCGGTAACGAATCTGGAGTTTGTCAGGGCGGTCGTTGAGGCTGGTACTGACCTCAGGATGACATTCAAGGCAGAACTACCGGAATGCCTGGAGCCGACCAGATATCGGGTGGTGGCCAAGCTGCTGATGACGGAGCCTGGCCACACCAGGATGGGAGGATATTACAGGACTTTTCTGGCCCTTTCGAATTGCCGGTCAGAAGTGTCTGAGGTAGAGTTTCTGGTGCCGGATTACAGGAATGTCTGGGATGTTATTGGCCCATTGTACCAAGTGCATTGCAGGTATCAGTTGATAGATACGCGGACAGGATACAGGAACATATTCCGGAAGAGGACGTTTGTGACGGAACTACAGTGAGTGCCCTTAAAAAATCAATAACCTCAGACACCTTGTTTGCATATCAGACATTTGCAACCGTCAACGGCTATTCAGTCTGTGCAGTCTGTCAACGATGATATCCCTTGCCACTATCGAATACTGAAGCAGGATGTTGTTTTTCTTGGGCAGCGGAAGGACACACTTAACGATGAACGCTGCTGCCGCCTTTGACAGAATGCCGGCTTTGACGTGCAGATCAACTCCTGTAACCATTTCGGAGACGCGCATCATGGTCTTTCCGAAATGTCTGAGGCCCACCGATTTCAATCCGGAAAGTACATCGTCCATAATGCCGGGATTCGCCCGCAGAAGAAGGGCGAGGTCAGTGAACTGCTTCACGTTCACCTTGACGTTCCAGCGCAGATGCTGCTTGAGGTGCTTAACGAGGAATACGGCAGTGACAGCGGGAGGAAATACCGGGAATCCTCCGGGTCCGGGAAGGGCGTCGGCAGCGTGCCTGTCCAGGAATCTGAGCGTCCTGTAATCCGACCTGCGGAAGTTGAAGTCCCATTTGACATCCGTGCCGTGGTTCTCGAAGAGTATGCCGTTATATTTGAAAGAAGTGTGATGACCTTCGCCCGACACCTCGATACCCCGGCGTCTGATAATTTCGTCGGCTTTTTCGCGGTCACGGAATGTAAGAATATCCACGTCGGCGGACTCCCTTTCGGAAGGCTCCGGATAGAGTGGCGCGAGGGCCAGCCCCTTGAGCATCACCGGCCTTATTCCCTCTGCTCCGAGAATGTCACACACCTCCCTTGCCGCCTTCAGACGCAAGGAATACATCTCCCTTATCGCCTGTGCCGATATGTCCCACTTCATCATAAGGGCAAAGGAAGGCTGCCTGTCGGCGGGGATAGCCTTCACCGCCTCATAGCATATTGCATTCACCTCCTGGCGGACGGCACATTCGAGCACGGCCTCCCAATCGACCCCGGCGGGAATCTCCTCCCCGGCGTCGAACACCCTGTTCCTTACAAGGGCGCACACTATGTCAAAGGGACGTTCCATACCGGCTGCCATTTTCAGAACTCATTCATCGCAAAGTCATTCATCAAGAAATCCGCACTGGCGGAGAGCGCCAAGCAGGGCATTGACATCGCCAAGAGCTGTGTCACGGTCGATTCCATATTCACCGCACATAAGATCCACTGCTTCTTCAATGGTAAAATCCCTTCCTTCCAGTGCCTTCAGCAACCACAATCCCGTGGCATTGAGGCTTGCGGTATTCACGCCACTTTTCCCCACAACCGACGAAGGCACAAGCACCGTCACCCCGGCAATTTCCCTTATGTTGTAATTGTTCCTGATTTTCATATCACTGTCCTTGATGCGGCAAAGATATACATTCGCGCAGAAAAATACAATCAGATACTTGCTAAAGTAGCGGATAATGAGTAACTTCGCCGAAATTTGTGTTCGCTTCCTATGCAGTTTTTTGCCTTCAATAACTGTCAAAGATATTCCTCCTCCGTTACGGGGGGGGCAGGCAACTGCCTTACATTCAGCGAATTAACGCCCAATAATAACGAATGCTTCCGCCTGAAGTCCCATTGAAGGACTTCGGGCGGAAGTCGTCTTTGTATATACATCCGACAAACAGATATCAAATATAAACAGAACAAAAAACAAACAAATGATGGAAAACAAAATCAATCAGAACGGAGTAAAGTCCGTTTACGAGCCTGTCAAGGTACAGGTTCAGCAGATTAACCCCACAGGGGTATTGTGCCAGAGCGGCGGAATGGGAGCAGACCTCGCTGCCTACAACCTCGGTGCTGAACTTTAAACTATGGAGGAAAGGAAGATGAAAAAGATTCTTACAGTTTTCGCAGCGCTCGCAATGGTAGCGGGCCTTGCATCATCCTGCCAGAAGGAAGGTGCTTCCACAGATAACCCAGCACAGGGCAAACTGGTAAATGTCAAGCTGACCGCAGCATTTGAAGGAGATTCGAAGGTTACTTATTCCGAGACTGACAACATCCTCACCCCCGCCTGGGAGATGGACGACGCAATACTTGTCATCAACCCGAGTGTTGATCCTTCAACTCTTACCGTAACGTCAATCGACGGTGACGGCTATGCAACTCTCGAGGGTACAGCAGAGCCGGGCCTTGTACATCTTGTGTACAAGAAGGGTATCACCACCGGCGATTGGCAGGGCAATAAGATTGACGTTGACTACGACGAACAGAAAGTAAACGACGATATGCCCGCAGTGATGTTTGCCGACGGCCAGGTAAGCAGCAATGGCAGCGGAAGTTTCCAATTCCGCAATGCCGGAGCAGTGATTGGAATTTATAATGCGAAGGGCGTTCCCGCAGGATCCGCCATCAGCAAGGTGACACTCAGCGGCTCCAACCTGTCAGCGGCAACAGTCAGCATCAATGGCGATGCGCTCGTTCTTACGGCTACGGAAAAAGCGAAAGACGCCATCTCCACTGAGACTTTGAGTGATATTACAGTTACCACAGGCGAGACCAGGGCTCTCAGCGAGGAAATCCTTATCGCCGTTCCCGCCGGAGCGAAAGTAGAGAAGGTAACCCTCACTGTCGGCGAAGACACATATTCCTACACCCTCGCCGCAGCCAAGACCTGCAATGCCAATGACTACCTCTACGTGAAGACTCAGGAGTTCAAGAAGGATGTTGTAACCACTGGCACCGCCAAGGCAACAATCGATGGAAGTGAAGTTGACGTGAACTGGGTTCAGCTCTGGGAGAACGGTCCCAAGTTCGCCGAGTATAATGTAGGGGCAGAAAATAATAAGGAAGAAGATTATGGCGGCTATTACTGCTGGGGAGGATCATATGAAAATGGAACCGGTAATCCATGGAACGATGACCACAACACAACCAATACTGGCTCAGGGAACCTCTCAGGTGATGACGACA
>JAKSJV010000021.1 GCA_024402005.1 Bacteroidales bacterium | reverse complement strand
AATTCTATACCATAGGCCAACGGCGCGGACTTGCCGTGGGCGGCCATAGCGATTCTGTCTTTGTCATAAGCACGGATATTCCGTCAAATACAATCTATGTGGGCCAAGGACACGACCATAAAGGTCTGCAGCGCAGGTGTTTGCGTATCGCTCCAGATGAGATTCACTGGATAAGGCCCGATTTGGCGATGCATTCAGGCGAGTCGCGCCGTTATCTGGTCCGCATCCGTTACCGCCAGCCCCTGGAGAATGCCACCCTCATTATGCGTGACAACGGCCTCTATATCATCTTCGACAATCCGCAACGCGGTATCACGCCCGGCCAATTCGCGGTCTGGTATGCTGCTGACGGGGAAATGCTAGGCAGCGGCGTCATTTAGATCTTGCACTAGCGGAACGGATGGCAATCTCCCAGTGACTTCTCTGGACAATGGGGTGGCCGCATCAGCGGCCCGCCGGAGACCGTGTATTTTGCAAGAAAGGTAAACCCTTGGCATTGAGACAACCTTGGATTGCAAAATACGAAAGGTCGGGAGGCGCGGGGTATTAAGGGGCAGAGCCCCTGGCATTATAGGTGGTATCCCCCCTAACGTCCCGAAAGGTCAGCTATGGCCTTTGCAAAGCCGTAGCCGTCCACGAAACAGCCATTTTGGTGGATGAAAGGCACTTCAAATGTGCAAATAGGTCTTAGAACTTGAAACTGTCTTTCAGGGCAGTGGTCTTGTTGTAGACAGGATGATCCGGAGTGCTGTCAGGGTCCTTGAAGAAGTAGCCCACACGCTCGAACTGAACCGCTATACCGGACTGGTCTTCCAACAAAGCCGGTTCGGCATATCCTTTGCCCAGAACAAGACTCTGGGGATTAAGGAAGTCCTTATAGTCCTTATCCTCAGGGATATTGCCCATCTCGGGCTCGGTGAACAACTTGTCATAGATACGCAATTCCAGTTCCTTTGCGTGTTCGATGCTCACCCAGTGGATTGTACCCTTGACACTGCGCCACTCCCCTGCACCCGGCTTGGTAGAAGGGTCTATAGTGCATTTGAGTTCAACCACGTTGCCGGCGGCATCCTTGATGACCTCCTCGCATTTGGCGATATAGGTATATTTGAGACGTACCTCTCCACCCGGTTTCAGGCGGAAATACTTGGCAGGGGCATCCTCCATAAAATCAGCCCTGTCGATGTAGAGTTCACCGGTAAAGGGAACCTTGCGGCAAGGTCCTTCCGGGTCGGCGGGATTAAGCGGAGCGTTGAACCACTCCACCTTGCCCTTCTCCCAATTGGTTATCGTCACTTTGAGCGGGTCGGAAACCACCATATAACGGTTGCTGCGCTCATTCAAATCCTGACGCACGCACCACTCGAGCAGCTGCAAATCAATCAGTTGCTCGCGCTTTGCAACACCGATCTTGTCGGCAAACATCTTCAGGCTCTCGGGAGTGTAGCCACGACGGCGCACGCCGCAAAGTGTCGGCATACGGGGATCGTCCCAACCGCTTACAAGGCCTTTCTGCACCAGTTCCAGAAGCTTGCGCTTGCTCATCACCGTATAAGTGAGGTTCAAACGCGCGAACTCATACTGATGTGACGGGAAAATCCCTAACGTGTTGATGAACCAGTCATACAAAGGACGATGGACGTCGAATTCCAGAGTACAGATGGAATGCGTGATGTTCTCTATGCTGTCGCACTGGCCGTGAGTGTAGTCATACATAGGATATATGCACCACTTGTCACCGGTACGATGGTGGCTGGCGTGTTTGATACGATACATAATCGGATCGCGGAACATCATATTGGGATGTGCCATATCTATCTTCGCACGAAGCACCTTCTCTCCATCGGCGTACTTGCCGTCACGCATTTCACGGAAAAGTTTCAGGTTCTCCTCAACGCTGCGGTTCCGCCAGGGGCTCTCCTTGCCGGGAGTCTGCACCGTGCCGCGGCCCTCGCTGATCTCCTCCTGAGTCTGGTCATCCACATACGCCAGGCCTTCCTTTATCATCTTCTCGGCCCATTCATAGAGTTGGTCGAAATAATCTGACGCATAACGTTCCGCTTCCCAGTCGAATCCCAACCAGTGAATATCCTCCTTGATGGAATCGACGTACTCTGTGTCCTCCTTCACGGGATTCGTATCATCGAATCGGAGATTGGTCTTGCCGCCATATTTCTGCGCCAGGCCGAAATTCAGACATATGCTCTTAGCGTGTCCGAGGTGAAGATAGCCGTTGGGTTCCGGAGGAAAACGCGTAAGAATCGACTTGAACTTGCCATCCGCAAGATCCTTTTCTATTATTTCTTCCAGGAAATTGAGTTTCCTCTCTTCTGAGTTGTTGACGTTAGTGTCCATATCAATAAATTAACGTGCAAAGATACACAAAAAATCAAAGCTTTACTTCGCCCACATATATTCCCCATTGGTAGTCGGAGAGAATCATCACAGGTTTTCCGTCGGCCCCGTCCACATATACCGCTTCCTTAAGATTGGTGTGGGAATGACCGCCCACGATGATATCCACGTTCTTCAGTTTCGAAGCCATCCTGATGTCGCCGTCCTCCTTGCGCTCCGGCACCGTACCGCAATGCGAAAGGACGATCACAACGTCGCATTTCTTCTTTTCCTTGAGGAAAGTTGCCAGCTCGTTCACAGGCTCCACGGGATATATGTAATCGAGTTTCGCATCTATCCCCCTTGTCAGGCCGTCCAGGTTGGCAAGGATGCCGACAAGGCCTATCTTGAGACCACCACGGTGTATGATGGCATAAGGCTTCACATTTTTCCAGAAAGCCTTGTTGTCTATCCTGTAATTGCAGAGCAGCATTTTCTGATTGATGCGGGCAAGTCTGGAATTGAGGTCATCAAGGCCGTTGTCCCACTCGTGATTGCCGAGGGTACCTGCATCGTAACCAAGAAGGTTCATCGCCTTCAGTTCTATCTCTCCTCCGAATGTGGTGAAGTATGAAGTGCCCTGATTGAAGTCACCGGCATCAAGAAGCAGAACGTTGCGCCTGCCGTCGGCCCTGCGCACGCTGTCTATAAAGGCAGCCCTTTCCACAATGCCTCCGAGACCGGAATAACGGCCTCCGCGTATGGGTTCCAGATGGGAATGGGTATCATTCGTATGCAATATGGTAAGAACACGCTTGCGATCCGTTGAAAGGCGTTTCTGCGAGAATGGAGGCAGGGGTTCAGCCGTGGAAACAGCAGAGTTGCCAGGTTCATAGTTAAGAACCACCCGGTCATCAATCTTGGACACTATAGGTCTGCCTTCAGACTTGAGACGGTTGAAATACTTCATCGCAATATCATAGATATACTCATCAGTGACATTGCACTGCTCGGAATCCTTGCGAAGGTAATATCCGTCACCGCCGTCAAGAAGGAAAGAATTGGCGGATACGGTATAAAGTCTGTCCTTTTCAAGAGGCCGGCCGCCTATCATCACGGACTCTATGCCATTCCTGCCAACAACAACCTTCACGCCGCCTATCGCCTCGAAACGTTTTGACGCCATAAATTCAAGTACGCCGAGTATCTTGTCCCCACGCATCTTGAGTATGGCCACATTGTTCTTGAAGGGAAGCATACTGCGGATATCATCCAGGAAAACATCGCCTTTGGGAAGTTCAACGCGTATGCCCCCATTATTCGTGATGGACATATCGCAGGGCTCTCCGGCTATGCGGGATCCCTCTTCCAAGAGGATGTCCGCCACCAGATTGGTCAACGGGCTCTGGGGCCTGTACATAGAGAGAGCTTCGGGGCAGTAGCCGACCACCGTCTTGAGTTCGGCCATCCCTTCCTGACAAGAGTCAAGAAGTTTCGCGGCCTTCTTCGGAGTGCCGGACAGTTCATTTATCGTTTTGCCGCCCGTACGGCTGCCATCCATCAGATAGCGTTTCCAGGTATATTCACGTGCCTGCGCACCAAAGCTGACGGCACAGAGCAGAACAATTGCAACTAGTTTTGTCTTAACCATTTCCATAAATCTTTCCAAGTGGCTTTCTTGCCGGAAGTAAGGATTCCTACCCTATAAATCTTGGCTGATACCCAGGCCATCAATGCAAAGGTCAGCACAAGCAAACCGACCGACAATCCCAATTGCCAGGCAGGAACTCCGAAAGGTATCCTGGCCAGCATCACTATGGGAGAAGTAAAGGGTATCATCGAGCCCCATACCGCCAAAGCGCTGTCAGGGGCATTCCAGGAATACAAGGCGATGAAATATGCCAGCATAAGTGGCACGGTCAGAGGCATCTGCAACTGGCTGCTGTCCTCTGCATTCTCAACAGCCGAACCTATTGCAGCGAACATCGATGCGTAAAGCAGATAACCGAAAATGAAGAAGATGAAGAAGAACAGCAGGATTTCCGGAACGTCAATACCATCGAGAGTCTGCATTATTTCCTGAACATCACTCAGTTGCGGAGCAGGAGCAAGTGACTCTGCGACCGCCGGATCATTGCCCGGAATCTGTTGCACAACCTCGCTGCTCTCTTCCATAGAACCCATCAGTTTATCCTTGCCGACCACAGCAAAGACACCACTTACAAGAACAGTAGTCAACGCTATCCAGAGCAGGAATTGTGTAAGGGCAACCAAAGCTACGCCTATTATCTTGCCGAACATCAGGTCTATGGAATTCACGCTGCTCAAAAGCACCTCGACGACCTTGCTCTGTTTCTCCTCAATCACACTCTGCATCACGGATGATGAGAACATAGTCACAAACATAAAAATGATGATACCCAGAACAAGGCTGAGCGCCATATATACGCCGGTACTCGAAATCTTGTCCTCGCCATCTTCGGAGATCGTGAACGTATTCACCTCTATTATAGGATCGACCTCATCCAGAATATCCTTGAGTCCTGTAATGTCATACTGCTCTATCCTGTAATCCCGCACCGCAAGCTCAACCTGCGACTCTATTGCGCTCAAAAGGCTTACGCCGACAGGCTTGACGCTGTACGTACTCACATCCACGGACTTTTCCTGATTCAAGGGGCTCACGTACAATATGGCTGAATAAATGGAATCAGAAAAGCCGGCCTTGAGCGAATCAAGTTCATAAACGCTGCAATCGGCATATTGAACTTCCTTGTTGGACTCCAGCGCCGGCATAACTATTCCGGAACGGTCCACGACCGCAATAATCTTCTGCTCATCCTTATTGAACAGCATAATCAGTGCCGGTATGCAGCATAGGGCCGCAAAAAGCACAGGTACCAGAAAAGTGGTGACCAAAAAAGATTTTTTCTTTACGCGTGTTGCGTATTCTCTGGAGATTACGACTCCTATAGTTCTCAAATCCATAGTCTAGCCCTCCTTTACAAGTTTGATGAAAATATCATTCATTCTGGGAATGAGTTCCTTGAAGGAATTTATCCTGACGCCCTTTGCAATATAGTCCTGAAGCACTTTGTTGGGATTGCCGTCCTCACCCAGGGATACAATATCCTCGTGCATACCGCCGGCATCGCTGTAGCTTATCTGAACGTCATTCTTGCCGTATTTGCGACGCACATCGTCCACACCGCCCGTAACCACCACGTGTGATTTGTTTATAAGCGCTATCTCATCGCACAGTTCCTCAACGGATTCCATATTGTGGGTGGACAGGATTATCGTGGCGCCCTGCTCCTTCAGACGCAGTATCTCGTCGCGTATTATCTGCACGTTCACCGGATCGAAACCGGAAAAAGGCTCGTCAAGTATCATAAGTTTGGGGTTGTGAACCACAGTGGTGATGAACTGCACCTTCTGGGCCATACCTTTCGAAAGTTCCTCCACCTTCTTGTCCCACCAGCTTTCGATGCCGAATCTGATGAACCACTCTTTCAGGGCCTCACGCGCCTGTGCCGTGGACATACCCTTGAGACGGGCGAAATAAACCGCCTGGTCTCCCACTTTCATCTTGCGGTACAGCCCGCGTTCTTCAGGCAGATATCCTATTCTCATAACATCCTCTGCAGTAATGGGATGACCCTGGAAGAAAACCTGTCCCTGCGTAGGAATGAGAATACGGTTGATAATCCTGATGAGAGTCGTCTTTCCGGCACCGTTCGGACCGAGAAGACCGAATATACGACCCTCCTCGATCTCCAGATTTATGCCGTCCAAAGCGACCTTGGTCCCGTAGGACTTGCTGACATTGTCAATCTTGAGTAATGACATATTACGAATATAAAATTTTAGTGACCAACTCCATAAGCAATTGCGCCGCATCGGCCTCACCGGTATCTCCGCCCTTGCCCTTGTAGTCATAATCCTTTATCAGGGAAACGACAGCCATACATCTCTTCAAAGGATAATTGCGTACCGCCGTGTCATACTCCCTGAAGAAATAAGGGTTCACGCCCAAAGCCGCGCTCTTTTCTTCTGGAGAAGGCTGCGGATTGTTCATAAGCAGCGCCTCATATTTCAGAATCCGGTCGAAATGGTTGAACAGCGCCGCTGTAACCGGAGGCATCGCAAATCTGGCGGCGGATCCTATGTACGCTGCCGTACGGAGCGCCTTGTCAGCCTGACGGTATGACAGTTGCCTGGTCAGTTCGAAAACGCTGAACTCTCGGGTAATCCCGACATTGGCCTCGATGTCCGCCACGCTGACGGACCTGGTGCCTTCCGGCAGGTTTTTCAGCATCTTGTCAGTCTCGATGGCAATCTTGTGCAGGTCGGTACCGGCGGATTCAGCCAGCAGACCGGCAGCGTCAGGAGCGATTTCCAGTCCTCTGCCAGCGTAATAGTCAACAATCCAACGCGCCATTTCATAATCACGTACAGGATTGGATTCCAACACTTTACCCGTCTTGCACACACTCTTGTACAAAGCCTTGCGCTTGTCCACCTTACCGCGATAGACCAGCACCAGGACGGTGCTGTCAAGAGGTTCATCGGTATAAATGGAGAGATTGTCCGAATTTTTCAGTGCCTGGGCCTCTTTCACAACTACAAGGCTGCGTTCTGCGAACATAGGATAACGGCGGGCATTGCCTATGACATCCTCCACCGTGGTCTCGGCGCCATAGCAGATGAACTGGTTGAAATCCCGTTCATCATCGGTCAGGGCCTTTTCAACGATGGCATCGCAGACAGAATCCACATAATAGGGTTCTTCTCCGAACAGCAGATATACCGGGGCGAAAACACCGTTCTCCGCCGCAGTGATAAGTTCCCGTGCAACCGTTGCACTATCTGTCGTTGCCTTTGCCATCTTTTTCCGTAGCCCGTGGATGGGCCTTTTCGTAAATCGTTTTCAGCGCCTTGATATTGCTGTGCGTATAAATTTGCGTCGCCGCAAGGTTGGCGTGTCCCAGCACTTCCTTGATGGAATTAAGGTCCGCACCCTCCTCCAGAAGGCCCGTAGCCAAAGAGTGCCTCAGTACGTGCGGGGACTTTTTCCCGGCAAAATCATTGCCCAAAGGTCCCAATTCCTCCTTCACGGCCCTTTCTACAAGTACGGGATACAGAGGAGCCCCGTTCCAGGTGACGAACAGCCGGCCAGACACTTTGGAACCATCAATGCAAACCAAGCGTTCCACTGCTTGCAAATATAGTGAAATTTCTCGAACAAGCATAGGTACAATCGGGATTTCACGCATTTTGTCACCTTTTCCGAGCACACGTATCTTCGCTCTGGAAAAATCCACGTCGGACCGCTGCAAACCGATCAATTCGGCACGTCTCATACCTGTGGAGTACAACGTGCACACAACGGCCCTTCTCAGGCAAAGCCAATAAGTATTCTTCTTTTCCTCGATGGTGGAGAGGTTCAGTTCGAAATCGCGCCTGTCCAGGGCGTTGTCACAGTTCAGATATTTCTCCATCGCACCCGCCTTGAAAAAGGAAGGTAAACGGCGTGACTGCTTCGGTCTTGATGTCAATGCCACCGGATTGGTAGAAAGAAGCCCCTGACGTATCAGATAACGGCAATACCCGCTCAACACACTGAGATGAAGGTTCACTGTTCTGGGGCTGCTCCCGCCTTCCAGGAGAGAAACCTGATAATTCCTTATCGGATTCGGAGAAAGAGGTTCGAGAACCGCCTCGGCCCCGACATCAGGCAGAACTATGCCGGCATCATCGAGAGCGAAGCGATAAAAACGCTCGAGTACGGAGGAATAAATCTCCTTCGTTCTGGCGGAATATCTCTTCTGTGCAGAAATGTAGTTTATGTATTTCTCCGCAGGATTCATCATTTGACGGGTGTCAGTCCCCTTTCAGAGGCAAGACGCCTGAGCAGGGCATCTGCCGCCTCGAAGGTATTGTCGCACTTGCAGTCCAATATGGCATCCTTGATCTCATCCTTGAGCTCGCCGAGAAGCTTGCACGGAGGCAGTCCGAAGAGTTCCATAATATAATCGCCAGTAATGGGATTCTTCCAGTTGCGGATGGCATCCTTCTCCTCGACTTCCTTGATCTTGCCCATAACAAGGTCGAAATTTGACTTTAGCACCTCCACCTTGTGTTCATTCTTGGACGTTATATCCGCCTTGCAGAGCAGCATAAGGTCCTCGATATCATCGCCGGCATCGAAGAGGAGACGGCGCACAGCCGAATCCGTAACATCCTCCATCACAAGGGCTTGAGGGCGAAGATGCAGGGCGACAAGTTTCTGCACGTATTTCATCTTCTCGTTCAAAGGCATTTTCAACGAAGAGAAAATACGCGGAATCATACGGGCGCCTATCACCTCGTGGCCGTGAAAACTCCACCCGGTCACGGAATCGAAACGCTTCGATGCGGGCTTGCCAATATCGTGCAGCAGGGCCGCCCAGCGGAGCCATACGTTCGGTTCTCCGTCCTTACCTATAGCGTCCACCTCCATTTCGGCAAGATTGTCCACCACCTGCAGGGTATGGGAGAAATTTTCCTTATGAGCCCTGCCTTCCACCATCTGCACGCCCTTGAGTTTCAGAAGGTCAGGCAGGATATACTGCAGCATACCGGCCTTGTCCATCAGGTCGAAACCCATTGAAGGATGCGGTGTAACCAATATTTTGTTCAATTCGTCGACAATTCTCTCCTTGGACAGTATCTCCAGCCTGTAGGCATTTCGCTTTATGGACTCGAAACATTCGGGGGTTATGTTGAAATATTTTTCCCAAGTGCTGAGTTTGGTAGCGAAGCGCACTGCTCTGAGCATGCGCAAGGGGTCGTCATCAAAAGTCTTGTCAGGGTCGGAAGGGGTACGGATAATGCCCTTGTCCAAATCCTTAATGCCGCCGAATGGATCCACCAATGCCCCGTAATCTTCCTTCTGCAGGGAAAAGGCCATGGCGTTTATTGTGAAATCACGCCGTAACTGGTCATCCTGCAAGGTACCGTTCTCGACTATAGGATTGCGGCTGTCGCGGCTATAGGATTCCTTACGTGCGCCAACGAACTCTATCTCCGTGTGGTGGTATCGCAGCATTGCCGTTCCATAGTTCTCAAATACGGAGACCTTGGAGCGGACCCTGCGTCCTACTTCACAGGCAAACGCCGTTCCGCTTCCTTCCACGACAATGTCTATATCCTTGGACTTGCGCCCCAGAAAACAGTCGCGCACATACCCGCCTATGACAAAGGCCCTTACGCCCATATCCCCAGCCACCGAAGATACGATGCCGAATATGGGATTATCCAGATAGTTTTCCGCAAAAACCTTATTCTGAGAGCATTCTTTCATATGTAGGAAGTTCATCTACCGGAACAAATTTACCATTTGTCTTATGCAATGCAACAGTGGTGCCGCCGTTGGTCAAAAAAATCCATCTGACATTCAGCACCATATTGTAACGCACAGCCTGATCAAGCACCTCCGTATCAATAGGCACGGAAGGAGCCTTGCACTCCACTACGGCCAGAGGCTGCGCCTGCCTGTCCCATACCAGGATGTCCGCACGATACAGTTTCCCACCAAGACGGAACCCGGTCTCGGCCCTGATGACCGAATCAGGTACGGAACACTCATTCTTCAATACGCCCAAAAACCACTGGCGGACCGGCTCCTCACGTTTCATCGGCAATTTCATTCATAGTATTCTCCTCCTCAGCCTGCTCCTTCAATTCCTTATTTTTCAAATACTTTTCCAGCGCAGTATGGTACAGGGCGGCCTTTTTATTGTGTTCGCTCAGCGACACCGAGAAGACGTTGCGTCCGTTCAACTGCGAATCTGCACAGAAATATCTGTACGGCGTCGAGTCCGGGTGCAGCACTGCATCCAGATGATCCTTGTCTGGCACACAAATAGGTGTCGGTGGCAGACCCGCATACATATAGGTATTGTACGGCGACTTTGTCGCAAGATGCCTGTTGAGCACCCGGTTTATCTTGTAATCGTAAATATAGCATACCGTAGGGCAGGCCTGCAGTTTCATTCCGCTGCGAAGACGCGTAAGATATACGCTGGCGATTTTGGGATATTCATCCTTATAATGACTCTCCTCCGCTATTATCGAAGCCAGAATGCTCACCTGAGAAGGAGTGAGCCCCTGCTTCGCCGCAGCTGAAATCCTTTCCTCCGTCCAATAGGCATCATATTCCTTTTTCATTCTGTCCAGGATATTCTCCACGGATGCGCTCCAATACATCTGATAGGTATCCGGAATTATCATCTCGAACACCCTGGAAGGTGTAAATCCGTATCCCGCAAGCAGCAGGCTGTCTTTCAACGCAGAGAGCATATGCTCCTTGTCCACCATCATCTGCGAGGATATCCTGTCAGCCACATCCTCCACGCTGCGGATACGGCCTGAAAGCACAAGGTTGACCGGTTCCTCCCACCCACGGGTAATGGCACGGGCAAAACGGTGGGCGGAATACGTGGTATCGATGGTATAGGATCCGGGACGCAGCCCCAAGGCCACATTCTCCTTGCCAAAAACACGACGGATGGAAGCCTCGTGCAAAGGACTCAGGTTCTGCTGAATCTGCTGCTCCAGTTCCTCGATTGTCGTATTGGGACGGATTCGTATGACGCCGTTACGAGCAAAAGCCTGCATCCTGTTGTCAAGGAACCACCTGTATGAGAACAGGACCGCCATAGCAAAAGCCACCATCAAAAGAATGACGGCCCACCACCGTATCGATTTTTTCTTTTTACGTTTTGCCATAGTCCTGTATATTAGCGCAAAAGCACCGTATCGTCCTCACGGAAGACGTGATACTTCTCCTTGATATGGTTCAGTTTCATCAAACTCTTCATTCGCACGGCATATCTCTGGCTTATACCGGACAAAGTCTCGCCGTCAGAGCAGATATGCTTGTCCAGACCTTTGGCGGCCTTGTCGGCCTTGTGTTGCAGATAAACCACCTGCCCCGCATCAAGTCTGCGGTCCGGGTCCTTGCTTTCATTGAAAGAAGCCAGTTCTTTCGGAAAAAGATCAAAAGACTGCGCGATGCTGCGATAGGTTTCGCCATTGCGGGCATATACGAACGGCACCCCGTTCAAAGATAGTACCTCCCTCTCCAGAGAAACCGCGAAGAATCCGGTCTTCCCCGTAGCAACGGCTCTGACAGGTTGCTCAAGTTGTGCCGGAGGTTCCGGCAAAGTCACCTCCTGCCCGCTTTCCTGAGCTGGCAATTTGTCAAAACGATTCAGGTTATAGGTTTCTATCAGTTTTATAAGTTTGGTCGCATACGACGGGTCTGTCGCATATCCGGCTTTTTTCAAGCCGTATGCCCAGGAAGAATAATCATCCGTCTTATATTCGAAAAGGAAAGCGTATCTGGATTTGTAACGCAGGAAATCGGAATGGTCCGTAAAAGACTGCTCTGCGGAAGAATATTTCCTGAAACACTCGTGAGGCTGATCATCATCGAAAAAAACGTGCTCCCCCTGCCAGTCGGAATGGCACTTGATGCCGAAATGGTTATTGCCCTGAACTGCAAGATAACTTTGTCCGTATGATGATTCCAAAAGGCCTTGGGCAAGGGTGATGCTGGCCGGAACACCGCTGCGCAGCATCTCGCTGACGGCAATGGAAGAATATTGTCCTATATACGCCTCCGCCCTCTGCCCTACCGTATCACACACGGCAGCACCGCATATCAGCAACGTCGAAATCAATGTAATGAACTTTCTCATACGATGACTTTTAACTTGCTAATTTAGCAAAAATTATCAAAGCTTTTGCAAAGGAACGTCAAAAATATCGCCATCGTCCACAGACACCGTATCCGGGAACAAAGACCTGGCTTCATCAAGATATGAGCCGTGGATATCCTCTTCCTTGACGGAAGATGAATAATGGCCTATAAGCAGCCTGCCTGCACCGGCCTCAAGAGCGCACCTGGCGGCGTCCAATGTCGTGCTGTGAAAACGCGCATCCGCCTTCTGTTTGTCCGCAGCCATATAAGTGGCCTCGTGATAGAGCAGATCTACACCCTTGACCCAGCCGGCGAGCTCCGGGAAATCAGCCGTATCGGAGCAATAAGTATAACTGCGAGGCTTGTATTCTTCTTTTTTATAAAGGGCCGGAGAGGTTTCCCGGAACAGGAAACCGAAGGTATCGATGCCGTGTTTCAAAGGGAAAGCGGACACCTCAAGCCCTGCAACTTCCATTATTTGCTCCGGTTCCTTCATTTTGAGAGGCGTGAACTCCAGATTGAAGGAATCCTTTTCGCCCCAGAAAGACTTGTAGAAGGTCAGGACTGGACCGAGATTGTTAGGACCGAAGATTTTCAATGGTTTTGTCCTTCCGCTGAGGGCCATAGTGTTCAGCAGAGGGAAAAGGCCGAAAATATGGTCTCCGTGTATATGTGAGATGAAAATAGCGTCAAGCCGTGTTTTGGATATGCGTTTCAGTCCCTGGATATGCTCCGCCGCACTCCACTCCTTCAACTTGCGGTTCTGCCTCAGAAATGCCTGTTGCGTTCCTTCGGCGCAATCGATTAAAAACAAGTGCTCAGCCGCCTGAAGCAGCTGGGCACTTGATTGTCTGTACAGGTTTGGCTTCGCGGAAGCCGACCCTAAAATATTGAGTGTGAACTTACCTGCCATCAAGCGGGCAAATTACTACTTTGCAAGCTGATCCTTCAAGGCAGCAAGGGCATCGATGTCACCGAGAGTGGTCTTCTCTACGGAGTCATTGATTTTCTTCACGGCCTTTTTCGCAGTCTCGGCATCTCCGGCGGGCTTTTCTGCCTTGGCGGCAGGAGTAGCGTAAGTCTTAAGGTGAGAAACCGTAAGCTTGTGTGAGTTGCGTTTCAGGTCGATAACCTTGAATGAAAGGGTCTCGCCGGCTGCAGGAGTAGTGCCGTCCTCTTTAACGAGTTCCTTGATGGGGCATACGGCCTCGACTTCAGGAGCAAGTTCTACAGTTGCAGCCTTGTCGGAGACTTCGAGAATCTTGCCTTCGGTTACTGTACCGACAGGATATTCGTTCTCTATCTTCTCCCAAGGGTTAGGTGTAAGCTGCTTGTGGCCGAGAGAGAGCTTGTGGTTCTCCTCGTCGAAATCAAGAATCACGACTTCCATATTATCGCCGGGAGCGACGACTTCTGAAGGATGTTTGATCTTGTTCCAGGAAAGGTCGCTGATGTGTACGAGACCTTCGATACCCTCTTCAAGCTCTGCAAACACACCGAAGTTCGTGATATTGCGGACAACCGCATTATGCTTGCTGTCAACAGGATATTTCTCACGGATATTCTCCCAGGGATTGGGAACGAGCTGTTTCAGACCGAGTGACATCTTCTTCTCGTCACGATCAAGGGTAAGAACCTGAGCCTCGACCTCATCACCTACCTTCAGGAAGTCCTGGGCGATTCTCAGACGGGGACTCCAGCTCATCTCGGATACGTGGATAAGGCCTTCTACGCCGGGAGCGACCTCGACGAATGCGCCATAGTCCTGAACGAGAACGACTTTACCTTTAACCTTGTCTCCGACTTTGATCTCTTTGTCAAGGGCGTCCCAAGGATGAGGAGTAAGCTGTTTCAGACCGAGAGCGATACGTTTCTTCTCCTCGTCGAAATCAAGGATGACGACGTTGATCTTCTGGTCGAGCTCGACAATCTCCTTCGGGTGGTTGATACGGCCCCAGGAAAGGTCCGTGATATGGATGAGACCGTCAACACCGCCGAGATCGACGAATACGCCGTAGTCGGTAACGTTCTTGACGGTTCCTTCGAGAACCTGACCTTTTTCGAGTTTGCCGATGATTTCGCTCTTCTGCGCCTCGAGTTCAGCCTCGATGAGAGCCTTGTGTGAAACCACGATGTTACGGAACTCGGGCACGATCTTGACGATCTTGAGATCCATAGTCGTATCCACGAACTGATCGTAGTCACGGATAGGTTTGACGTCGATCTGACTGCCGGGAAGGAAGGCCTCGATGCCGAACACGTCGACAATCATACCGCCCTTGGTGCGGGTCTTGACGTAGCCCTTGATGATTTCATCTTTGTTGAATGCATCGTTGACAAGATCCCAAGAGTGCATTGCGCGGGCTTTCTTGTGTGAGAGGATAAGCTGACCGTTCTTGTTTTCAGCGGTCTGGACGTAAACCTCGACCTTGTCACCGACTTTGATATCGGGATTGTAACGGAATTCGGTCGTAGGGATGACACCCTCTGACTTGTAGCCGATGTTGACTACAACTTCTTTCTTGTTGACGGAGGTAACAACGCCCTCTACGACTTCATTCTCAGTGACCTTTGAAAGAGTCTTGTCGTACTGCTCGGCGATAGTCGCACGGTCAGTGTCATAGACGGTTTCCTTCTCGAAGGCATCCCAATCGAACTGGTCGGGAGCGACGGAAGCGTTCAAAGCCACCTTTTTTTCTTCATTTTCGTTTGCCATAATTAAATAAATCTTTGTTAATTAGTGCGTTAAACATTATGTAATAATCCTTGACGACCACGCACGCGACACGCACGTACCCGCAAGGGAGTGCAAAGATACACTTAATTTTTAGATTTTCAAACCCTTAGAACAACTTTTTCCTCTTGAAAATCAGATAGACGGCAACCACCGAAACCAGCATCAGACCGATGACGATAATCCAATCCCAATGCTGCTGCGTACCGAGAATCGGCAGCCGGACGTTCATACCATAGAAGCTGGCGATAAGCGTGGGAGGCATCAGAAGAAGGCTTATGAACGTGAAGACCTTCATAATCTTGTTCTGGTCCAGGTTCACCAGACCGAGCACCGTATCCTGCAGATATTCGAGTCGTTCGAAATTGAAATTCGTATAGTTGATAAGAGAGGCGATATCTTTCAGCAAAACATTGAAACGCGGCAGGAGCCCCTCAGGGACCTTGGTGGTCTTGAGTATGCTGCTTATCATCCTCTGCTTGTCAACAACGTTCTCACGGACGATTATGGAGTTCTCCTGCATCTGATTGATATCCAAAAGAATATCCTCTGTTATCTTTTCATCCCCGCGGCTGATTTTCTGGCTGACCTGGGCTATTTCCTTGCCCATCACCTCAATCATATCCGCATCAAGGTCGATTCGCTGTTCGAGCAAAGCAAGAAAGACGTGATAGCCGTTGTCGAACTGTTTCGGGAAGGCCTCGACCCGACGCTGCAGATCGGTAAAGGACTTGAGCGTCACCTCACGGATGGTAGAAAGGGTGCCTCCGACAAGAATGAAGGACACAGCCTCCATAGAATAGTCGTCAGGCCCCGGAAGAATGAAGTTCGTATTGGCGAATATACCCTTGTCCGTTTCGATGAAACGTGATGAGCTCTCGATCTCTTCAGCTTTGGAGCGGGCCTGCAGAGAACAGTCAAGAAATTCCTCAGCCGCGCGCTTCTCCTCTCCCGTCGGGGAAAAGAGGTCTATCCAAAGCACATTTTCCTTAGCAAGTGAGTCGAAATCTGATTTCGAACAGGAAACCTTCATCTGACCGTTAGATTTGTAAAAAATCTGGATCATAACGTATTCAGTTTACTCCGGCGGGTATTTTCCGGATTGGTTTTACTTCATGAACCTGTGCGGTTTCAATCGAAACAGCGCGCAAAAGTAAGACAATTTTCTTAAATAATGCGCAAAAAAGTCAACTATTTTATCCTATACGGCTGGTCATCATAGAGCAGGAACTTCCTGGCCTTGCGTATCCATTTCTGTTCGGACACCTTGACATACTCCCTCATCTGTTCCTCGCTGCTCTGTCCCGAAATGAAATCCATCAGGGCAGGATCGGCCAATTTGGCCTTAAAACCTTCCTCCAGGGTGAACTCGGGATAATACTCCTTGAAGAAACGCAACAGCAGCAGAGTATGGATCAGGGAATGGTACTCCCCTCCCGGCTCCAGCATCAGCTGATAGCCGAAACAGCGTTTGCCGGCATAACGTCCCGCTGAAGGCGTGAATGAGCACGGCCGCATCTTCACGCCGTCGGCTGTCGGCGGCACCGGTCCGTCGTGACGTATGAAAGGAGCACCTATATATTCATACGGGCGAGACGTGCCTATGCCGGGAGTAATGTTGGTGTTGTTCCAAAGCCCGCCGCCGCTGTAGAGGTCACTGGTGAAAAGCCCGGGAATGTCGCTGCACGGGGCGATCACCCAGGGAAGCAGTTCCTTGTTGGATTCGGTTGCCAGCGCCGATATGACGTGCAACGGGAATTTGGCACCTATTTCGGAATAATACAGCAGGCACAGTTCGCCTAATGTAAGTCCGTGTCTGTGTGCCACCCTGGCGGTATGCTGCTCGACTTTCCAGCCGGGCAGCGGGCTCTCCGGCATAGTGCCTTCCACCACCCTACCTGCCGGATTCATATGGTCCACGACATACATTGAAGGAACTTCCTTCATCGCGGCAAGACATTCCATCAGCGCAAGGACATCCTTGGTATAGTTGAAGAACCTCGACCCCACGTCCTGAATCTCCACGACAATGGCATCCAGACCCTCCAAATCCTCTTTTTTGAAATCGATATGGTTGGTCCCCGGAGTGAGCTCGGCTTCACGAGGGACAAGAAGTTTCTTCAGATTGCCCCTTTCCTCGAAAATCTGCCACATATAGCGGTTCTGATCCGTACGCCAACAATTGGCGGTACAGAAACATCCCACCGCACCATCGCGCAGAGCCTTGTCGAGCTGGTCAACCAGCGGGGTTGTCCTGAAAGAGAACATAAATCTAAGCCTTGATTATATCGGTGGCGAGGTCTATCACTTTCTTTGCCAGTTCCTCTGCAGTCTCCTGCGTGGGAGCCTCTGCATAGATACGGATGATAGGCTCGGTGTTGCTCTTGCGGAGGTGAACCCATTTGCGATCCGCCTCGAAGCTTATCTTGACACCGTCCACGGTATTGACGTCTTCATCCTTGAACTTGTCTTTCAAACCGTTCAATATCTTGTCTATCAGGGATTTGTCACTGAGTTGTATTTTATTCTTCGCAATGAAGTAGTCCGGATAAGTGGCCCGCAGCTGCGTGGCTGTCATACGCTTGTGGGCGAGGTTGCTCAGGAACAGGGCAACTCCGACCATAGCGTCACGTCCGTAATGGAGCGCGGGATAAATCACACCCCCGTTGCCTTCTCCGCCTATAACAGCGCCTATCTCCTTCATCTTGGCGACCACGTTCACCTCTCCGACGGCCGCAGGTTCATACACTCCGCCATAGCGCTCCGTTACGTCACGGAGGGCACGGCTGCTGCTGAGGTTGCTGCTGGTGGCGAACTTGTAGGGTGCGCACACCTGCTGTGAAGTCTTGCCTTTCTTGGCTGCCCTATAGGCAATTTCCCCAAGGATATAGTCAGCCACGCTGACAAGAGTGTATTCTTCCCCGAAAGGAGTGCCGTCCTCGCTGATAAGCGCAAGACGGTCCACGTCTGGATCGACGCTGATGCCGAGATCGGCGCGGTTCTTCACCACTGCCTCAGACAGTTCGACAAGGTTTGCCGGCAGAGGTTCGGGGTTGTGCGCGAAATCGCCTGTCGGCTTGCAATTTATCTGTATCACCTTGACGCCCAGCTCCTTGAGCAGTTGCGGCATAATCACGCCGCCGACGCTGTTCACGGCATCGACGACCACTTTGAAACGGGCGTGCTTTATGGCCCTGCGGTCCACAAGGTCAAGGTTCATAACCGCCTTTATATGTTTGTCCACATAGTCCTCCTCCGTCACGTGACCGAGTTCTTCGACCTCCGAGAAGTTGAAATTCTCCTTTTCCGCGCAGTCAAGGATCTCCTGACCTTCGGCTGCATTGAGGAATTCACCGTCCGCATTGAGAAGTTTGAGGGCGTTCCACTGTTTGGGGTTATGGGACGCCGTCAGGATTATACCTCCGTCAGCCTTGAAACCGGTAACGGCCATTTCGGTAGTAGGCGTACTTGCAAAGCCGATTTTTATCACGTCCACCCCACAGGCGATGAGCGTACCCACCACCAGGTTCTCCACCATTTCGCCGCTGAGGCGCGCATCCTTGCCGACGACAACCTTATACTTCTTTCCTGACGATTTCGCACCGCCGCTTCTCTTCATCCTTTCGCAATAAGCGTACGTAAACTTTACGATATCTACCGGAGTGAGAGCATCACCGCAAGCACCGCCTATGGTACCCCTGATGCCGGAAATGGATTTAATCAGTGTCATATTTTCAGCTATTTTCAAATATTTTACAAAAATAATAATTTTTTTTGGGAGTTAATGAAAAGTTACATATCTTTGCAGTCCCAAACCACAAGCTGGGTTCGTATAACGGTTAGTACTCAAGATTCTCAATCTTGCAATGGGAGTTCGATTCTCCCACCCAGTACCACCCAAAACCTCCCACAGGAGAGGGAATGATTGAAATAACGGGGGATTAGCTCAGTTGGTAGAGCACCTGCTTTGCAAGCAGGGGGTCAAGAG
>JAKSJV010000020.1 GCA_024402005.1 Bacteroidales bacterium | reverse complement strand
AGTAAACCAATCCACAGCCCACGAAACTATTTTGTAAGCCTATGCATTGCACTTTACTGCGGAGCCGGCGGCAGTGAAGATATTAACGGGAAATAAGATAATCGGCGAAGATGCGCGCGGCGCTCTCGACCTTGGCGGCACAGGGACGTGCCTTGTAATAGGCTGCATTGCGCTCGGACGGCGTATGGTCGCCTTCCTTGGGCTTGATTCCCAGCAGCTCGGCACAGATAATCGAGCCGTTCTCGTCCTTGAAGGCCGCAAGAAGATCCTGTACCATACGATAGCAATCGGCCTTGCCGGCCCGGATACCGTCTGCTGTCCTGCCGCCTGAAGCTATGTCGCCGTCTGAAGCGCCGCCGCCTGAGTTCTGACCACTCTCCAGACCGGCCAGAATGACCATACCGGATACGGCGCCGCACATCATACGAAGTTTTCCCACGCCGCCACCGAAACCGTTGCCGATGCACAAGGCCGTAGTCTCGTCCATTCCGTACAGATCCGCGAAGGCCGCAACCACGCTCTGACCGCAGCCGTAGCCTGACATAAAATACTCCACGGCCCGCTTGACCCTGCCGTCCAACTCTTCTTTTGACAATGAATACTTTTTGGTCATATCGGTAAAATCGGCCTAAGACTATGCGGTGCGGACCGCTATTTTTCAAGTATCCAGACGGTCTCCGGAGTGCCGGGGATACCCTCCACGGCCTGGAATTTCACTAGCACTCCTGTAGAAGCGTCGCAGAAATCGTGGCAACTCCACATCTTTGACATCGCTCCTGCGGGAGTGACTTTCAAGTCATTGACTGCGATGCCGCCCATCGTGGTCGTGCCGATATTTGTGGCAACCATACGCTGCAGTCCTCCGGTGTCAGGCCTGATACATTCGTAGGTCAGCTTCTGCCCGTTTTTCTTCAGCAGAGGACCGCCCTTCACGGAAATATTCTGGCACCAGGGGTATCCTGAAGTATGTTCCTCTTTATCGATCGCCTTGCCTTTTACCTTGCCTTTTATCCTGTATGTGTCGCCATTGAAGACGACGGTGTAATCAGTCCCGCTTGCAGTATTGACATAATGCCATTTTACCGTGGCGTCATCGGCGCCGATGCTCTGGGTGTACGTTTTGCTGCCGTCCTTGATGACAACGTCCCTTCCATTCGGCGTAACAGTCTCTTTCCAAACCACTTTCGCCCTTTCCTTGCCCTTTGTCTTATCATAGGTATAAACGGTGGTCTGGGCATCGGAAAGAACCCCGCAGAGAAGCAGTGAAAGAATTATGGAAACCAGCTTTCTCATTTCAATATTCAGGTGTTTACAGCGTTTTTATACGAAGATGTGTCTCTACAAGTTCCGATACCTTTTCCAACTGCGTATCATCGGTTGCTCCTATTATTATAATGGCCAGCACTCCGCTGCGTACCTCCTGGGATATCAGACGCAGTGGCCTGTCATCTTCGCACAAGGCTTCGAATCCCCAGGCGTTCTTGCCGTTCCATTTGAATTTGACGATAGGGGATCCCTCGTCGTCATCGTCGAAGCCTACTGACTCCGCATAATTGGCAAATGCCTGGTCTTCAGCGGTTTCGCCTTCCGGCATAGGGCCGGCGTGCACTTCGAAAAAGGCCGAATCATCGGTCAGGGATGCTTCTATGTGGTTTATGGTTTCTCCACTGTCATCCGTGTAGTTGTCCCGGTTGATTTTCCAACCGTCGGGCAAAGTTATCTGAATATCTGTTTTCATCGATGCAAAGATGCGAATTTTTGCCGTATTATCCGCAAAGTGCAACAAATTCTTGTGGAGAAAAAACGGGAATGTCGGTGTATTCCTTGAAATGCTCCACATTGTCCGTTATTATGACGTTGCACCCCGCCATTTCCGCACAGCATATCTGGATGCAATCCTCGATATCGGGAGATCTGAATTCATCCAGCTTTTGGAGTATCATACTGTTCATAGACAGTACATTGACGTTTTTCGAGATGGATTTTATTATTCCGATGACGGCTTCTTTTCCCTTCTTCCGACAGATATATGCGATATCCGCCACTGCCAGAAACGATGTATAGACTCTGTGACAGTCATCAATTTCGTTGGTGGCCATTATCCGTTCGCAGTCTGTATGCCCGTCCCTCTGCTCGATGACGTCCACCAATATGTTCGTGTCAAGAAATATCTTCATTTGCCGAGAATGTATTTGAGTCTTTCATCAGCATTGACTTCTTCCTGTGTAAATGATATGCAGCCACGCAGACGCTTCAGGTTTTCCGGAACGTCGATGTCGTGCAGTTTCATTTTCCTGCATTCCTGCCTGACATACTCATATTTTTCCTCTAGTGACATATCCAACTTTTCCGCAAGTACACGTTCGACATATTCGTTGACGCTTGTATTCTCGGCACGGGCAGCGGTGCGAAGACGTTCGATAAGGCTTCTTTTGAATCTGAAGGCCGTCTGAATCTTTTTTTCCTTGGTTATATTCAACGTAGCTTCCATAATGTATAACATTTCTACAAATGTATAACAAAATTTGCAAATATACAAAAAAAGAAAGGCGGCCGTAGCGGTCGCCCTTCCTTTTCCCCGAAAAATCGGATTAGAATGAGTAGCGGAAGTTCAGCAGAGCCTGCCAGGTGGATGCGGCAGAGTTGTATTTGCTCCACTTGGGTGAGATGAAAGTGTATGTGCCGTTCTCAATCTGGAGAATATTATCCGTTGATATGCGTTTTACACCTCCCCATTCCGAATTGAGAAGATTTCCGATATTGTTCACGTCAAGCCCGATGGTGATTGTATGAGGCTTTCCGCTCTTTGAATTGATGTAGATATCCTGCGAAACCTTGAGGTTGAAGCGGCTGTTCCAGGGGGCGACAATCGCGTTCCTTTCCATATACTGTCCGCGATGTTTGCTCAAATACTTGTCATTCTGGATGAATGATTCGAATGCATCCCTGTTTCCATCACTGCTGAACGGCATACCTGAAAGCTGGTCTGCTGTAGGAATGTAAATCAGGTTCAGGGCGCCGCCGTCTCCGGTAACGGGATTAACGTAATCACCTGATTTCTCTCCGATGGTGTAACTGTATGCGCAATAGTCATAAGTACCTACATAGCAGTGGTTGTAACCTTCATAGAACAAGCCGATGTTGGTCGCACCCTTGCCCTCGTCGATGCGGTAGCCGATGTTGAAGATGAAACGGTTGGGTGATACGAAGCCGCTGCGCCCGATTTCATCGACATTGGAGCCGTTAACGTTATAGGTCATAGTGTTGTATGCGGATGACACCTGGTCGCCGAGGCCGTCGGAGAGCACGTATGAACCGCTGCGGGTGTAGGCTGCCATCAGGCTGAGGCCGAAGTTGAAATCCTTCTTCAAGCTTGCGGTGACCGAGTAGTAGTAGCCGTTCTTGTTTGCGTTGGTAATGTAATAAGGAGTGATCTTGTTGGTGTTTTTTGCTTTTGCGTCAACAGGCTTTCCATCAATGGATTTGCTCCTGATACCATCTACTCCTAACAGGGGATCTTTCTCCAATTCCCAGAATTTACGGGCCATCGGCTCGCCGGGAAGCTGTACGCCACCTTCTTTTTCAATCTGGCCGAGTTTGCGTACGGCGACATCGTTGAGATTGTAGTTGAATATACCTTCGACAGAGGCCTTGATGCCGCCGGGGAGGGTTCCGTCGAGAGCGAGGGACGTCTTCCAGGTGGTAGGCATCTTCAGGTTCTTGTCAAGAATCGTCGCCTGGGCGGGAGCCGGGAGATCCTGGTGCACGAACGTACCGCCGTAGATGTTGTTGGTGATGTCGTTGATTTTGGTGTGGAAGGTGAGGTCTGAAGGAACGTCATCACCTACCTTTATATATTGTGCCTGCAGGCAGTTGCTGTTGCCGGCTACCGATACGAGCCATACGAAAGGAATGCGTCCGGTGTAGAGACCTGTGCCTCCGCGGAGGATGAGTTTGCGGTTCTTCAGGATGTCCCAGTTGAAGCCTACGCGGGGTGAGAAGTTGACGGTGGTCTTGGGCATATCCGCAGTGGATGTGCCGGCCATTGATTTGCTTGTTTTGGTTTTCTCAAGATAGTCAATATTCTCGTTGCCTGCGATTGTAGGCATAACGGGAAGTTCCAGACGCAGACCGTAGGTGAGCTTGAAGTTGTCGCTTGCGTTCCACTCATCCTGTGCATAGAGGGAGAGCTGGTTGTAGTCGAATGAAGGGAATACCTGCTTGAGGTCATCACGGTTGGAGTGGGTGATGGCGAATGCCGCGGGTTTATTGTCATCGAGGAAATCCTGCAGGTTTTTGTAAACATAGTAGCCTGCACCGCCCTGCATATAGCCGTTCTTGGTCCTGTCGAATTCATAGCTGATACCTGCGACTACGTTATGCTTGTCGAGGGAGAATGTAACTTCGTCGGTAGCCGTTATCGTGTGTACGTCGCGGAGGTTGCCGTAGGTGAAGGGGTCGAGTCCGAATGATGCGAGAAGGGCGGATGTGCCTTTGAGTCCCGCGTCAAGGCCACCTGTCGTTATGTCATCTTCTGAAATGGACTGCATAATATCAACGGTGGGGAAGAGGTCTCCTACGAAAGAACGGGGCTCGTTCTGGTGTGACCAGGTGACACGGGCGACATTTGATATCGTTTCGTTGATCTGGGAGTTCAATTCTGCTGAGATCGACGTGAAATTCTGCTCCTGGAAGTAGCGGTTGCTCTCGGTGTACATAGCGTAGTCGGAAGTGCGGCCGTATTTGTCCTTGTCATACGGCTTCGGATTCAGCGGGTTGACTGAAGAAGAAGGAGCTGAGGAGTATTTGTTGGCAGTATGGCTGGCACGGACATTCAGTTTGTTCTTGTCGTTGATGTTCCAGTCGATGCGGGCCATAAGTTTCCAGTCGGGAGTTTTGAGAGAATAGTTCTGGTAGCGGCCGGGATTGTAACCGTATCTTGAAGACAGAGTGTTGAGAATTTCGTTCATCTGCTCTTCCGTAGGACGGTTGTAAGAGGTGCTGCCTCCCCATTTTGTGTCGGCGTTGGGTCTTGCAAGACGTGACGATCCGGCAGTTTCGTCCCACTGGTATTCGAAGTTCACGAAGAAGAAAAGTTTGTTCTTGATTATGGGACCTCCGACGGTGGCGCCGAGGGTATTGTTGAGGGTTTTGCTCATTGCGCGCATATCACTGCCTACGCGGTCACCTTCGAGCTGGTCGTTGGTGAAGTAATCGTAAACGCTTACGTGCCAGTCATTTGTACCTGATTTGGTGACGGCATTGATGGCGCCGCCCGTGAAACCGCTCTGACGTACGTCGAAAGGAGTGATGTTGACACTCATCTGCTCTATTGCATCAAAAGAGATGGGTGCGCCGTCTGAAGGCAGATTGCCGCCTATACCGAAGGCATTGTTGAATGCGGCACCATCGACTGTCACGAATGACTGACGGAAGTTGCCGCCGCCGATTGCCAGACCGTTGGATGTGCTGTATGCCTGGGGAGTCAGCTTCATAATGTCGTTCAGACTGCGTGAGGTGGTAGGAAGCAGGTCCTTGGTCCTTGCGCTGATGGTCGTTCCGGCACCTGCGCGGCTGATGTTCATTCCGGATTCTGAGGCGTCAGCGGTGATGACTACGGCATCGAGAGCAGTGGATTCGTCCTCAAGGGTGAAGTCGTTCAGCGTCGTCTCGCCGACGGCGGTGTAGAGATTGTTGGCCTCTACTTTGCGATAACCCAGCATTGTGATGGTCACAGTGTAGGGGCCACCCGGGGTAAGACCGTTGATGCGGTAGTTTCCGTCTGCACCGGAAACGGAGTAGTACTGGGAGCCCGAAGGAGTGTGGACGGCAACGACGGCCGCACCGGCTACGGGACCTTGCGCGTCAGAGACGCGACCACCCAGAGAAGATGTTGTAACCTGCGCGTAGGCAACTACAACAAAGAGAGTGAGCCCTGCAACCACAGAACCCAATCTGATGATTAATTTTTTCATAAGCTTTTATTGGTTGATTAAAAAGTGTTACAAAATTACTGATTTGATGGGCATTTTTCAAGCCAAGTTATCAACAAGTTATCAACAAAAAACCGCCGTTGTTGCGGCGGTTTTCCTTGGTTTTACTCTTGCATCGTGTGGTACACGTTCTGGACGTCATCGTCCTCTTCGAGTTTTTCCAGCAGTTTCTCTATGCTGGCTTTCTCCTCTTCCGTACACTGCTTCAGTTCGCAGTTCGGAAGTCTTGTGAACTCTGCTGAAACAAGTTCGTATCCGTTGTCTTCTATATACTTCTGTATATTGTTGAAGGACGTGAACTCGCCGTAAACGCAGATGACCTTTTCGTCTTTCTCCTCGTCGTATTCTTCGAAGACCTCATCCACACCGTAGTCTATGAGCTCCAGCTCGAGTTCTTCCATATCGACGGGCTTGTCGGATTTGATGCGGAAGAAGCATTTGCGGTCGAACATATATTCTACGGAGCCGCTGGTGCCGAGGCTGCCGCCGAACTTTGTGAAGTAGCTGCGGACATTGGCCACGGTGCGGTTGTTGTTGTCGGTGGTACACTCGACGAGTACTGCAACTCCGTGGGGTGCGCGACCCTCGAGTACAACCTCCTTGTAATCTGCCTGATCCTTCTCGCTGGCACGTTTGATGGCCCTCTCGACGTTCTCCTTGGGCATATTCTCGCTACGCGCGGTGGCGAGCAGCGAACGCAGGCGGGGGTTGCCTGTTACGTCTGGACCGCCCTGTTTTACCGCGATGGTTATTTCCTTGCCTATCTTTGTGAACGTTTTGGCCATATGACCCCAACGTTTGAACTTCCTTTCCTTGCGGAATTCGAATGCGCGTCCCATACTACTTTACCTCCAGTCTTGCGATATATTTGTCGATTTCGTATGCCTCAAGCGAAGCGGAGTACTCGTCTTTAATGGTGTTGTATGCCTCGAGGGCTTTCCCATTCTCTCCGAGAGCTTCGTAAGCCTGTCCGGCTTTGAGAAGATATGAAGCGCTGAAATTGTTGTCAGTAACCTTGGCTGCTTTCATAAAGCAGGATGCCGCCTTTGCGTAATCTTCCTTGTCGCAGTAGGCGTCGCCTTTGAGAGATTCAGCCCTTCCGGCCATTATACGGTCCTTCGTGCTGTATTTAGCCAGGTAATCGAGCGCTCCGTCAGCGTTGCCTTCTTCCAGTTCGCAGACGGCCGCGTAGAAATAAACGGCCTTGCCGGCCTTCGAGCCGTATTCGCTGATGATGTCCTTGAAGCCGAGGTCGTTGCCGTCTCCGTTAAGCGCTATGTCGTAGTTGCCTGCACGGAATGAGGCTTCGGCCTTGTACATCTGCTCGAGCGCCTCCGCCTTCTTGGGCTGAAAAGCGAATTTGTAATAGAGATAAGACGCGCCGGCAATCACCACGGCGGCTGCGATTATGCTCCAGATTGTTTTCTTGTTGTCGTCAAGGAATTGCTCCACGCGCGTAACGGCGGAAACAACAACCTCGTTTTCATTTTTTACTTCTTTTGCCATATTTTTGAATACTTTGATTTCAGAGACGCAAATTTAAGCTTTTTACTTCAAAACTGCAATAATTTCGTATATTTGCATTGATGGCGACCTTGGAAAAAATAATCATTCGGAATTTCCGCAACATTTCTTTTGCGGAACTGTCTTTCTCTGCGGGAGTTAACTGCATCTGCGGAAAAAACGGACAGGGGAAGACAAATCTTCTGGATGCGATACATTATCTGTCGCTGACACGCAGCGCCTTCACATCTTCGGACAGTTTCTGCTACAGACACGGCTGTGACGCCTTTTCGATAGCGGGCACTTACAGGATGCAGGACGGACTGTCTTCGCGTTTTGTCGTAAACGTTGAAAATGGAGTAAAGACAGTCAAGCGTGACGACAAGGTCTATCCAAAGGTAAGCGCCCACATAGGTACGCTGCCGGTCGTGATGGTGTCGCCACAGGATTCCACGCTGGTCAGCGAGAGCGGGGACGAGCGCCGCAGGTTTGCCAATTGCGTGCTGTCACAACTTTCCGCGGAATATCTTGCAGCTACTAGCCGTTACAACAAATTGTTGGCGCAGCGGAATAAAATCCTCAAGGATTATAAACCGGACGTTTCGCTTCTGGATGTGCTGGACACCCAGATGGGGGAGTGTGCGGCAGTGATTGTCCCCTCCCGCATCAAATTCGCGGATATGCTTTGCAAAGCCGTTGCAGGCCATTATGCGGCGCTCAGCGGCGAGAGCGAGAGCATAGCCGTTTCCTACAGGTCGGGAATTCCCGTTTCATTCAAGTCGGATGTCTGCTCCGCCGGGGATGTCGCCGCTTCGTTTGCTGCGGCGCTCAAGTCGTCCCTTGAAAAGGACCTGATATTGAAATACACTTCCACAGGCGTGCAGCGTGACGATTTCCTTTTTGAAATGGACGGCTATCCCATACGCAAATGCGGGTCTCAGGGCCAGCAGAAGTCTTTCCTGGTGGCGCTGAAGCTGGCGCAGTATGACATTATGAAGGCTTCCTACGGCTTTCCGCCTATACTGCTGCTGGATGACGTATTCGACAAATTGGATGAAGGCAGAATAGCAAACCTTTTGAAAATAGTGAACTCGACGGATTACGGACAGATATTCATTACGGACACGCATCGCGAGCGTATGGAAAGGATAGTGGGGGGAATCGCCCGGGACGTTAAATTCTTCAATGCGGAAAATGGCGAATTTTAAACCTGCCAAAATAGAGAAACAGGAGACAAGACCTTTTTCAGAGCTTCTCGGACTTTTCGTTGCGGTGAACCGTCTCGGCCCGGGGCTGTACAGGAAGGCTGTCTTCAAGGCCTGGGATGATGCGTCCGGCGCTGCCGGATATACCTCAGGCCGGTTTTTGAAGGACGGCATTCTGTATATTACGCTGTCCAGTTCGGTAGTCAGAAGTCAGCTGATGTTTCAGAAGGATTTCATCCTTATGAAAATCAACGAGTTGCTCAAAGAGAGCGAGACCGTGGGACTCAGCGGCATAAAGGAAGAAGTGAAGGAAATCAGACTCAGGTAATGAACGGCAGGCTCAAGATAGTTGCAGATGACAAGATACCTTTCCTGGAAGGTGTTCTGGACCCGTATGCCGATGTAGTGTATAAGAACGGGCGGGATATTTCGAGGGATGATATCGCAGACGCCGATGCCTTGATCGTGCGCACCAGGACAAAGTGTGATGCGGCATTGCTTTCGGGGAGCAAGGTGACGCTGATTGCATCGGCGACGATAGGATATGACCATATAGACCTTGGGTATTGCGCTGCGCACGGAATAGAAGTCCACAATGCTGCGGGCTGCAATGCCGGCGGTGTGATGCAGTACGTTTTTTCCTCCCTGTACGGTGCCTGCTCCCACAATGCCATAAACCTTGACGGAAAGGTGTTCGGTATAATAGGTGTCGGGAACGTCGGGAAAAGAGTAGAGCAGATGGCCAGGTATCTGGGGTTCGACGTGCTGCTGTGCGACCCCCCGCGCGCGATGGTTGAAGGCCCGCAGGGCTTTGTGGATATGGACACGCTGCTCCAGAATGCCGATATCGTGACCTTGCATACTCCTCTGGACGAAACCACACGCGGTATGGCCGGTACGGATTTTTTCAGGAAGATGAAAACAGGGGCCATATTCATCAATGCTTCGAGAGGGGAGATAGTTGACGAGAGGGCCTTGATAGATGCCGTTCCCAAACTTGGTGCGGTGATTGTCGATACCTGGCGCAACGAACCGTTCGTCAACAAGGACCTGATGGAGGTTGTGGACATTGCCACTCCCCATATTGCCGGCTACAGCTATCAGGGCAAGATGAATGGTACGGCTATGGCGGTACAGACGGTGGCAAGGCGCTTCGGCATATATCAGTTGTATGATTTCTACCCTGCGGAATGTCCGGATGACAGTCCCCAGAAACTGGATCTCGAAGGAAAGAGCCAGGGTGAGATAACGGCGACTTTCCAATACAACTATCCCGTGTTTACGGATGATTTCATGCTCAGGACGAATCCTGAATCTTTCGAGGAACTGAGGGAGAATTACAGATACAGACGTGAGATTTATATTTAATATGTATGGATATGGAATTGACAGCTAAAGACAAGGCGGAACTTTTACGCTTCAAGACGGGCTTCCCCTGGATGGATATCGTTGCTCCGGCAACTCCGTCGAAGGGTATCAAGGTATTGAGTGAAAACGAGGTCTCGAAGGCGGTGGAAACTGCAGAAAAGGCGCTTTCCCTGCCGGTATGCAACGTCACTTGCAGGGGATTGAAGTTCGCCAAGTTCGTTCCCGCGTCCGGAGCGGCGTCAAGAATGTTCAAAGACCTTCTTAACAAAAATGTTATCGCGACAAACAAATTTGTTTCAAATATTGATAAATTTGCGTTTTACGATAAGTCAATTTATGCTGATATTAATGGTGAGGCACTTGTTGACTTTACCTTGGGCAAGGGTGGTTTGGACTATGCTTCCAAGCCAAAAGGGGTGCTGAAATTCCATAAATATGAGGACGAGGTGCGCACTGCAATAGCAGAGCATCTTGTGGAGGCGGCGCGCTATATGAAAAACTCTGAAGGGCAGGCCGATCTGGTCATTACGATTTCTCCGGAACATCAGTCTTTGTTCGATGAGGCCATTGCCGAAGTCAAGTCGAAATATGAAAACAAGTATGGTGTAAGTTACAATATCAAGACTGTTTTCCAGTACAAATGGACGGATACGATAGCGGTTACACCTGAGGGAGAACCGTTCCTGACGGATGATGGCACCGTTCTGCACCGTCCTGGCGGGCACGGAGCCTTGATAAACAACCTCAATGAGGTGGATGCGGACGTCGTTTCGATCAAGAATATCGATAACGTGTCGGTGGAAAGTTATCTGCCGATGACCGCGAAATGGAAACGTGTACTTATTGGTACGGCCCTTTTGTACAGGGAGGAAATCAACAACTTCATCAAGAGGTTAAACACCTCTGCATCAAATGATTTATGTGCTGAAATTGAATCTTTTCTTAAAGATGAGTTGTGCATAGGGTTGCCTACTTCTTATAGTGCCGCTACGGTGGAGGAAAAGGTGAAGATCCTGTATTCCTACCTGCATCGTCCCATCAGGGTCTGCGGTATGGTGAAGAATGAGGGGGAACCGGGTGGCGGTCCGTTCCTGGTAAGGGAGAAGGATGGCGGCACGTCACTGCAGATACTCGAAGGTGTGCAGATCAATCAGAATGACGCCCACGCCGTGGAATGTCTGAAGTCGAGTACCCATTTCAATCCGGTTGACCTCGTCTGCGTGCTTACGGACGAGAACGGCAGACATTACAATCTGCTGGAGTACGTGGACGAAGACGCAGGATTCATCAGCAGCAAGTCATATCAGGGCAGAGATTTGCGGGCCCTGGAGCTTCCCGGACTGTGGAACGGCAGTATGAGCCGCTGGAATACGGTTTTCGTGGAAGTACCGATAGAAACTTTCAATCCCGTCAAGACCGTGCTCGATCTTTTGCGACCTGCGCATCAAGCACGTTGATCTGCTCGTCCAGTACGGTGAGCCTCAGGGGGGCGCGTCCTATGACGTCTCCGTCTATCTCCACGAGTTGTCCTTGTCCGTGGGGGATGACTTCGATTTGTTTCGCCTTGTGAAAATGCAGGAATCTGATGCTTTCCGCACGGCCGTTCAGCAGTTTGCCGATATTGAGGAACACCTTCCAGAAGGGAATTCTGGGGACCAGCATCATATCCAGCAAACCGTCGTCGATTACGGCTGACGGGGTCTGCCTGAGTCCGCCTCCGGAGTATTTGCCGTTGCCGAAAGAGATTGAGTAAACCATATCGTCATATACCTCGCGACCATCGCAGACCACTTTGGTGGGAAAAGGTTTCTGAATCAGGGCCAGTTTCTTCAATGCATTTACATACAACATTTTACCTGTGATTCCCTTGGTTTTCTGGAAATTGACGATGTCGCAGACGTTGGCGTCGAAGGAATAACCTCCCACGTTGGCCATATATGCCCTTTTTGTCGTTTTACCTGTATTGGGGTCGATGATTTCGGCTCTCACTATGTCCTGTGGGGCGAACGAGCCTTTTGAAATCATATCTATGATTGTCGGGTGCTGGGCCGGAATGTTATGGCTCTTGAGCCAGTCGTTGCCGCTGCCTATCGGAAGTACGGCAAGATAGAACTGCGACAGGGAGATTTTTTCTTCCGGATTCCCGGCGTTCGTCTTGTCTATGTATTCGACGATGGTGCTCAGTATGTTGTGTACGGTCCCGTCTCCGCCGACGGCTATGAATTTGCGAAAACCCTCGCTGCAAGCCTTTGTGATGAGTTTTATCGAGCCTGTTTTCGTTTCCGGAGTTTCGAATTTGTAGCTTATTCCGTGTTGGAACAGCAATGACTCCGCCGTTCTCCATTGCGCCAGTGTTTTGCCGGAACCCGCTGCCGGATTGACGATGGCAAACCAAGTGTCAAGAATTTCTTTCATAGCCGCAAAAGTAGCAATAATTTTTTGTATATTTGCGTGATAAATCGCGTATTATGGGAAAAATCATTGCAATCGCCAATCAGAAGGGTGGGGTGGGAAAGACCACTACGGCTATCAATCTTGCCGCTTCTCTGGCTGTTCTGGACAGGAAAGTTTTGATAATAGATGCTGATCCACAGGCCAATACGACCAGCGGTCTGAATTTTTCTCCGGACAGTGACCGGCGCAGGACCATTTACGAAGTCCTGATGGGCGAGAGGAACATTTCCGATACCCTGATACAAACTGAACTGGAGCGTTTGCAGATGATACCTTCGCATATCAATCTCGTGGGGGCGGAATTGGAACTCAAGGATGTTCAGGGAAGGGAATATATTCTAAAGAATGCTTTGGCTGAAATCAAGGACAATTACGATTACGTGATAATCGACTGCAGCCCAAGTCTTGGACTCATTACCGTCAACTGCCTCACGGCGGCGGATTCCGTGCTGATACCTGTGCAGCCCGAGTTCTATGCCTTGGAGGGTCTTGGCAAGCTTTTGCAGACCATACGCCTGGTTCAGGCCCGTCCGAATCCGGCTCTTGACGTGGAAGGATTTGTAATCACTATGTTCGACGGCCGTACCAGGATGCACAACCAGGTGGAGCAGCAGCTTCGCGAATTGTTCGGAGACAAGGTGTTCCGCACCATTATCCAACGCAACATACGCCTCAGCGAGGCTCCTTCCCACGGCAAACCGATTGTTCTCTATGATGTGGTTTGCCCCGGTACAACGAACTACCTCAATCTCGCGAAAGAGGTTATTGAAAGAAACGATTAGTTATGGCAAAACAACAACCGAGAGGCCTTGGAAAAGGGCTCAGCGCCCTTTTGGGTGAGAATGCCGATTTGACGTTCCGTCGTCCCGTGCAATATGTAAATGATGGTGGAGATATCCACGGTGCGGCTCGGGAAGGCAGCGTGTGCCTTATTCCGGTTTCCCAAATCGAAGCAAACCCGTTCCAGCCCCGCGTCACATTTGACGAACAGGCCCTGGATGAACTGTCACAGAGCATCAGAACACTTGGGCTGATACAACCGATTACCGTCCGCAAGATGGGTGAGGGCAGGTTCCAGATAATCAGCGGTGAACGCCGTTTCCGCGCAAGCAAGGCGGCGGGACTGCAGGAGATTCCCGCTTATGTGCGTTCTACGGATGATGCCGGGATGCTGGAGATGGCCATTGTGGAGAATGTCCAGCGCGCTGATCTGGACCCCATCGAGACGGCAATGTCATATCAGCGCCTGATTGACGAATGCAACCTGACTCAGGAGAAGATGGCGGAGCGTATAGGCAAAAGCCGTGTCGCCGTGACGAATTGCCTGCGTTTGCTGAAGTTGCCCGCGAAAGTGCAATATGACTTGAAAGTCGGCAACATAAGTGTCGGCCACGCAAAGGTTCTGCTGGGCGTGGATGACGATGCGCTGGTCGAGCAGCTTGCTGACATAGTCATCCGCGAGGGCTTGAGCGTCAGGGCTTTGGAACAGCGTATCAAGGTCGGGGACCTTAAACTCAAGCCTGCGAAATCGGCTCAAGGCGAGATCGAACTCCCTGAGGAACATTACAGGATAGCGGAAATCATCGGCCGCTATTTCAAGAACAACGTTTCATTCAAACGCAATGCCGGGGGAAAGGGAGTGATGACAGTGCGTTTCGATGATGACGCGCAGGTGCAGAATTTTCTCAACGCATTGCAGGAGAAGGGATTGTAGTGAACAGGTGGCTTGTAATACCGGTTCTGCTTGCGGTCTTTTGCCTTTGGTCGGCATCAGGCGCCAGTGCGCAGTTCAAGGAAAAAGCGTTTACGCAAAGCTATAATGACCATAAGGATTCTTTGTCCAGAAGCGACACTTCCGACAAGGTGGTCAATTTTCAAGAGATTTTCGGAGGTCTTGCCCACAAGCGTTCGATGCGTATCGGCTCTATGTTCGGCACGTCCATCTTCCTGCCCGGTACGGCTCAGATTTACAACAAGGAGTATTGGAAACTGCCCATTTTCTATGGCGGTATGGCGGCGGGGATAACTACGGGATGTATCTACAACAACAAGTTCAAGAACAGCGGGTTGGAGTCCGACCGTCAGATAATGATGTGGAGTTTCATCGGCGCCGGTGTCTTCTATTATGCCTCGTTGATGGATGGTGTGGCCAGTTACAAGTCGGACAAGAACCCTTTACCGGGCAGGGCCACGATATATTCCATCCTTCTTCCGGGTCTTGGCCAGATTTACAATAAGGAGTATTGGAAACTGCCCATTTATTGGGGCGGTCTGGTGGGTTCCGCGCATTTCTGGGCGGTGAACCAGAAGAATTTCATAAGATTCAGGGACATTTACCGTGAAGCGGTGGAACCCGGCTATTCCGGACCGATTACCGCCGAACAGGCGAAGTATTACAGGAATACGTACAGACGATATCGTGACTACAGTATCGTGGCGTTCGGCATAGTCTATCTGCTGCAGATAATCGATGCCAACGTGTTCTGCTATATGCACGATTTCAATGTCTCAGATGATCTGGAAGTGAATCTTTCGCCGACAGTGATAATGCCGCCTGAGAACAGTTATGCGATGGCCAGGCCTGCGGCGGGAGTGAGCCTCGGATTCAGATTTTAAGACAGATGGGACGTTCGGTTTGCATATTATGTTTGACGGCGCTTGCCCTAATGTCATTTTCTGTGCCCTCTTTTGCACAGGATTCGCCTGAGGACAGCCTTGCACTGGAACTCAGCGATTCTCTGGTACACGTTTACTACATTAGGCAGGGGAGTGTCCATTCGATGTCATATGATATGGAGGTTGAACGTTTCTCGTCCGCGGTTTCCGATGAGGAGTTCGTCAGGAGGCTGAGGGATATGAACTCTTTCATTCCTTTGTCCTACAATGACATAGTAAAGAATTACTGTATTCTGTACAGCGAAAAGCTGAAGTCTCCGATGGAGGAGGTGATTGGTCAGTGTGAGTATTATTGGCCTATTTTCAATGATATTTTCAGTTACTATGGTCTGCCGCTGGAGTTGAGGGCTCTGGCTATAATAGAGAGCAGGCTTCAGCCTACGGCAACATCACGTATGGGCGCAAAGGGACCGTGGCAGTTTATGTACAGGACGGCCAGAGGGTATGGCCTGAGGATCGACAGTTGGATGGATGAAAGAATGGATCCTGTACGGAGCACGGTTGCTGCGGCCAAGTACCTGAAAAACGCTTATGAGATATTCGGTGACTGGCAATTGGCAATCGCTTCTTACAATTGCGGTATCGGCAATGTCAATAAGGCAATCCGGCGCAGCGGGGGCAAACGCGATTTCTGGGATATTTACACATATCTGCCGCGTGAGACAAGAGGGTATCTGCCGGCTTTCGAGGGTGCGTTGTATGCATTGCATTATTATAAGGAATATGGAATCACTCCCAAGAAAGCGGCCATTGCCGTACCTGTTGATACGTTCCATATCAAGAAACAACTCCATTTCGAGCAGATTGCGGCCGTCGTCGGTGTTCCGAAAGAGACTGTGACCCAGCTTAATCCGCAGTATCTGCACGAGATAATCCCCGGAAAAGAATATCCTTGTGTCCTGCGGCTTCCTATGAAATTCACGAACGGTTTCATAGAGGCCGGAGATTCGCTTTATGCCTATGATACGGCAAGATTGTTCAATCCCGTGAAGATCAGGAAGATAATGGAAGGTGGTTCCGGCAACTCGATTATATACAAGGTGAAATCAGGTGATGTGCTTGGAAAAATAGCAAGGAGATACGGAGTTTCGGTGGCGCAGATAAAAAAATGGAATCATTTGAAATCTGACACTATAAGAATTGGACAGAATTTGACTATTTTTAAATAATTGTTGTAATTTTGCAGGGTTCTTTTGGAAGTGTATGAAAAAGACTATAGATAAATTTTTGACTTCACTGGCCAATATTCATTATTTGAGTGCCTGGGTAGTTCTTGCTGTGGATTTGCTTCTCAGTACATTGGGAACCATAGTGGCTCTGCTGCTGATAGAATGGATTACGGTTCATACCCTGCCTGTCAAGTTGATAATTTTTGCGTTGGTGATGTCCGTTGTCGCCTCTGCGATTGTTTTCCTTGTCTTCAGGACATATCGCAAGGCGATAAGGCACACAACACTTACGGACGTCGGTCTGCTCTTCATTTCAGCATTGTTGAAGTGCCTTATCAGTTATCTGTTTCTTCTGGTCATTCTCAGGGGCGCTTACGGACTCCGATTCCTTTTCTTCTGCGGGATTGCAGATGGCGCATTCACCTTCCTGCTCCTTGTGTGCGCCCGCATAGCATTGATTTTCACCTACGAGAGATTGAGAGTTTATTTCCGTTCCGACAAGAATCTTAAAAGAGTACTCGTATATGGAACTTCTGACAAGTCGGTTGCGATTATCACCCGTTTGCAGAAGTCTCCCCATTATCAGGTTGTGGGCTTTTTGGAGTACGGAAAGCAGAACAATAATCTTCATATTGCCGATCTGCCCGTTTATTACTTCGAGACAGATCAGAGCATTGCGTATCTTAAAAACCGATTCGAGATTGACGGTATTCTGTTCGCGGTTACTTCCGATGCACAGTCAGAGCAGAAACGCCTTGTCGAGTATGCGATTTCAGCCGGAGTGTCCGTTTTCTTCGCTCCAAGTATCGATGAGGTTCAGGGCGGCAAAGTGACAAGGCAACTGGTTCGTGAAATACGTATCGAGGACCTGTTGGGTAGGGAAGAAATCAAGATAAGCCTTGACAGGATAAGGAAAGATGTCGACGGCAAGGTGATTATGGTGACTGGGGCAGCGGGCAGCATAGGTTCGGAACTGTGCCGTCAGCTGGCAAAGATAGGTACCGTCAAGCAGCTCGTGCTCTTTGACAATGCCGAGACGCCTATGCATAATCTCAGGTTGGAACTGGAAGAGAAATATCCTGAACTGAATTTCGTGCCTGTCATCGGCGATGTGAGGCAGAAGGCGCGTCTGGACTATGCGTTCCGTAATTGGGGGCCTCAGATAGTATTTCACGCCGCCGCTTACAAACACGTCCCCCTGATGGAGGAGAATCCTTGTGAGGCGGTGCTCGTGAACACCGTCGGCTCACGTCAGGTGGCTGACAAGTGCATCGAGTATGATGTGGAGAAGATGGTGATGATTTCCACGGACAAGGCGGTGAATCCCACCAATATAATGGGCTGTACGAAACGTCTGGCGGAGATTTATGTACAGGCTTTGGGGCTGGCTGTGGCTGCCGGTAAACATCCGGGACGTACGCAGTTTATTACAACACGTTTCGGCAATGTTCTGGGAAGCAACGGATCAGTGATACCGCGTTTCCGTGAACAGATACTCAATGGCGGTCCTGTAACCGTGACACATCCTGATATCAACCGCTTCTTTATGACAATCCCCGAGGCGTGCCGTCTGGTGATGGAGGCTGCGACTTTGGGTACGGGCAATCAGATATTCGTTTTCGATATGGGCAAGAGTGTCAAGATCGTCGATTTGGCGACCCGTATGATAGAGCTTGCCGGATTCCGCCCCGGTGTTGACATCAATATCGAATTCACAGGTCTCAGACCTGGCGAGAAACTTTATGAGGAGGTTCTTGCCACATCCGAGAATACGGATCCCACTTCGCACGACAGGATTCGTGTTGCCCGCGTTAGGGATTATTCCTACGATGACGCTGCCTCTGCAGTGGACCGTCTGGAGGAACTTTCACGTGCAGTCGATATCCCTCAGATGGTGCAGTATATGAAGGATGTCGTTCCTGAGTATGTGAGCCAGAACAGCGTTTTTTCCAAATACGATAAGAAGTAGTTCTATGGCTGGAGTGCATTGGTTCGTGCTTTTCGTGCGCTCGTGTCAGGAGAAGACAGTTGCCAAGCAGTTGGCGGCGGAGGGAATCGAGTATTATATACCCGTCAGGAGGGAACTCCGGCAGTGGTCGGACCGCAAGGTGTGGAAGGATATGCTTCTTATGCCGCGTACCGTTTTCGTACGATGCACAGAGCACGAACGCTTTCGGATATTGAAGTATGTTACGTATGCCGATTACTATATGATGGACCGTTTGTCGAAGCAGCCTATGACTGTGCCCGACGGCCAGATGGAACTTTTCAAGCGTGTGGTCGGCGGCGCTGCGGCTCCTGTAGAGTTCCATCCTGCTGATGCGTTTGCTCCGGGTGATATGGTCCGCGTCATCGAAGGACCTTTGAAAGATATGGAGTGCGAAATCACCAGCATCAAGAACCACAGTTATCTTTGCGTCCGTCTGGGCCTTCTCGGCGTCGCCCTCACCGAGATCTCCGCATCTTCCGTCGAGAAGATTTAAATTTTTGCCGTCGCCATCGGCTTTGGCTCGCAGACCGAAAATTTTTTTCTCCCGGGGCCCCGGTTTCTGGCACTCCGCTTCGCTTCGTTTGAAACCGCCCGCCTCGAAAAATAATTTGGTCTGCCTCGCTGACGCCGGTGGCAACTGAAAGCAAGACATTTAATAGTGCGAAGCAAAAACAGCAGGCATAGACCATCTGAAGGCCTGTCCACCCCCGGACAGGTATAGGGGGAGGGGCCCAAGTGGAACGAAGTGAAACTTGGGAGGGGCCGAGCGCACGAAAGTGCGCGAGTCCTGAAGA
>JAKSJV010000002.1 GCA_024402005.1 Bacteroidales bacterium | reverse complement strand
GGTCTCTTAGCTCAGTTGGTTAGAGCAGCGGACTCATAATCCGTTGGTCGTGGGTTCAAGTCCCTCAGAGACCACAAAAATACCCGATCTACCGAAAGATAGACCGGGTATTTTGCTTGGTGTAAAGGTAGCAGAATGCAGTTTTTTTTGTAAATTTGTTGGAAGACATAAAATATTGACAATATGAAACGAATAACAACAATCATTGCCTTGGCGTTGGTGGTTATCAGCGCTGCGGCGGCTGACATCAAATGGATGCGTATTGAGGCTTCGGAGCTCAATCTTTGCGGCAAGGCTTTCGACACCCCCAATCCGTATCACAGAATCGATACCTGCGTGTACAAGGGTTTTACCAAGCACGAAAATGAACAATGCCGTGTATCGACGGGACTTACCGTATTTTTCAAGACGGATGCCGAGCGCATAGGTGTTGCGATGGAGTTCGGAAACTATGTCAACACCGGAGCTTACCGTTCCTACAGAGGCGTGGACCTGTATATAAAGAAGGATGGCAAGTGGCTGTGGGCAGGGCAGGCGTCGTTCGGTGCCGACCACAAGAATTGGGACAGGGTGGCGGATGTCGTAAAGCATATGGCTCCAGGCGAAAAGGAATGTATGCTTTATCTTCCGCTTTATACGGAACTCAATTCCTGCAAGATCTGTGTGCCGGAAGGTTCCAAAATAGAGACGATGGAATCCCCTTTCCGCCACAAGATAGTTTTCCACGGCAGCAGCTTCACCCACGGCGTCAGCTGTACCCGTGCCGGTATGAGCTATCCTATGCAGTTTATGCGCAGGACAGGGCTTCAGGTCATTCCTATGGGCTTCAGCGGCAACTGCAAGATGCAGCCTTATTTTGCTGACGTGATGGAGGACATTGATGCCGACGCATTCGTGTTCGACCCCTTCTCGAATCCCAATATCAAGATGATACGCGAGCGCCTCGAGGGCTTCGTTGACAGGATGGCCAAGGCTCACCCCGACAAGCCGCTCATCTTCCAGCGCACGATTTACTGGGAGGGTGAGAATTTCGATACGGGCAGGCAGAAGGAATTCCAGGGCCGTCGCGCGCTTACGGATTCCCTGATGCCCATACTCTGCAAGAGGTACAAGAACGTTTACTACATCAAGCCTGATGCCGCCCTTCATAACGGCGAGTCGTCGACAGCGGATGGCGTGCATCCCAATGACAACGGATATTCTCTCTGGGAGGCATCCATAGAGAAACCCATTCTCAAGATTCTCCGCAAATACGGCATAAAATAATTGCCGAAACAAAAAAACCGATGGTTCACATCGGTTTTTTTTGTGCCTCGGAACAGACTCGAACTGTCACGGACATTGCTGCCCAAGGGATTTTCTTACTGCTATGGCTTTCGCCACCGGAATTTTGCTTCCGTTTGTAGTCCGGACTATTCCTTCACCGTAGATTTCTCTTTAGGTGTGTCGTGTCTAGTCTCTGCACCTTCCTTTTTTCAAAGGCTTGGCTCAAGATTGCCATCAGCATTACCTGTTAAGGTTTCCTTGAATTTACGACATTCTACATCCCTCTTTTCAGAGAGTGCACTCAAATGTGCTCGTCCTAAGTCCCTCGTGTCTACCATTCCACCACCAAGGCGTTATGTACGGGCAAAGGTATGGAAAATTTCCGCAAAAATGAAATATGAGACCTATTGTTCGCAAATTTCTGGTAATTTTCGTAAATTTGTAGAAACATGCCCGATTTGGACAGATAAGTTATGCTTATGTTCGATGCTGCCATATATAAAGAACGCCGCAAAGCCCTTGTGAAGAAGATGCAGGAGCAGGGAGCGGGCGGCATTGCCGTGTTCCTCGGCAATGTGGATGCCCCGATGAACTATAGGGACAACTGCTTCGAGTTCCGTCAGGACAGCACTTTCCTGTATTTCTGGGGTCTGAACGAGGCCGGTCTTGCTGCGAGCATCAACCTCGAAAACGGCATGGAGTGCATCTATGGCGATGATGTCGATATCGACGACATTATCTGGATGGGGCCGCAGTCGGCTCTCGGCGAGAAGGCTGAAACTGTCGGTGTCGAGCATACTGCCGCAGCAAAGGATTTCGCTACGGCTGTTCAATTCGCCCTCCAGAATGACGTTCCCGTACATTTCCTTCCCTCCGGCCGCTGGGCCAACAGATTGAAAATGTCGGAAATCACCGGTACTCCGGCTGCGACCGTTTATGACACTGCGCCTTATGACGAGGGGGATGACGTACATTCCTCACTGGAACTTACCAAGGCTGTCATTTCTCTCCGCCTTATTAAGGAGAATTGCGAGATAGAGCAGATAGACAAGGCCTGTGACCTTGGCGTGCTGATGCATACCATAGGCCGCGAAGGCTGCAAACTCGGGGCCATCGAGAAGGATATAGCCGGAGCGATGGACGGATTTGCGATCACGAAGGGTTGGGGAGTGAGCTTCCCGACGATACTCAGCCAGAACGGGCAGATTCTTCACGGACACGACCACAGCCAGACGATAACGGACGGAAGGCTCCTTCTCATAGATGCGGGCCTCGCCTTGAACAACGGTTACTGTTCGGATTTCACGCGCACTCTTCCCTGCGGAGGAAAATTCACGCAGCGGCAGAGGGAAATATATGACATTGTCGCCGATTGCAATGAACTTGCATATACTCTTGCCGCGCCTGGCGTGGCTTATCTGGATGTCCACAAAGCAGTTGCCAGACTTATGCTGGAGCATCTCAAAGAGCTTGGTCTTGTGAACGGCAATGTGGATGAAATGACGGAGGAGGGCATTGCAGGAATGTTTATGCCTCACGGTCTGGGCCACAATATGGGTCTTGACGTACACGATATGGAGGATCTCGGCGAGAACTGGGTGGGCTACGATGATGACCAGCAGCGCAGCGGCCAGCTTGGTCTTGGCAGTCTCAGGATGGCACGTCGCCTCACTCCGGGCAACGTGATTACCGACGAACCCGGCATTTATTTCATACCGGCGCTTTGGGAATATTTCCGCAAGCACAACCTGGACAAGGGCTTTGTCAATTTCGACAAGCTCCGCGCCTATGAAAAATTCGGCGGCATACGACTTGAAGACGATCTGTTGATTACGGAAAACGGCTGCCGCCGCCTCGGGACGACACGCCTGCCGATTGCATCCGCGGAAGTAGAGAGCGTTATGGCGGCAAATGTAGAAAAGTAGGATACTATGGCACAAGACAACGATTACGGTTTGGATATCCACTGCCTGATGATACTCGAGCAGTACCGTGAGAATATGCCCGTCTATAAGAAGATGGAGGAGATTGTGCACGGTGTCCTTGAAGAAAGCCTCAAGGCTCAGGGTATTTACATAAACGCGCTGGAGACCCGCGTAAAGACGGAAAAAAGTCTTGCCGGCAAGCTGGAGCTCAAGGGATCCAAATATAAGGACATAACGGACCTTACGGATATTGTCGGCGCCCGCGTGATAACTTTCTACATCGACGAGGTCGATAAGATAGCGGCTCTCGTGGACAAGGTGTTCGACGTGGATTGGAAGCACAGCGTGGACAAGCGCAAGGTGCACGAACTCAATACTTTCGGTTACAGTTCACTGCATTATATATGCCGCATTCCGAAGGAAAGATACTTTGATCCGGCAATGCCGCAGCTCAATGAACTGCGTTTCGAATTGCAGATGCGCACGGCCCTGCAGCACGTATGGGCCACGCTGGACCACGACACCGGGTACAAGTCCGGAGTCGAGATTCCTCACGAGTATCTGCGCAATATGAACCGCCTGGCCGGAATACTGGAACTCGTGGACGAGCAGTTCAGCCAGATGCGTTCCGAAATAAACGATTACCGTCGCAAGGTCCAGTCGCTCGTGAGTGACGGACATTTCGAGCAGGTGGCCCTGGACGGCGATACCTTCCGCAGCTATCTGCAGATAGGGCCTTTCGATAATCTGCTTCACAAGATTGCTGCAATCAACCAGGCTGAAATCCATCCTTCCGGCATTATGCCGTATCTTACAGTCCTTCAGGCACTCGGATTCAAGACGCTGGCGGATATAGAGAATCTCATAAAGGATTATGAGGAGGATGCCTATGAACTTGCCGCATACCAGATTGCGGGCACGGATATTGATATAGTAAGCTCTACCATCGCCCTGCAGGATCTCCTCATCGTGTATATCCTTGAAAATGGCGGAGGAATCCTCGGTCTCAAAATGGTATTCGACAAGATAAACGGCGAGTCCGATTATAATCTCAAGAGGGCGGAACAGATTATGGACGGGGCGAAGAATCTTAAATTCATGAACAAGAACAATGGCTGACAAGGCACTTGATACCACTTTTCTGGACAAGGCGATAAAGTTCGCCACGGATGCCCACGCCGGGATAGAACGCCGTGGCAAAGGTTTCCCGTACATCGTGCATCCGCTGGAGGCGATGGCCATTGTCGCCACGATGACCCCCGATCAGGAATTGCTCGCCGCGGCGGTGCTCCACGATACCGTGGAGGACACTGACGTCACCATCAGGACACTGAAGGAACATTTCGGTGACAGGGTGGCTTCTCTTGTCGAGGCGGAGTCGGATGTGTTCATCGATGGTTTGAACGAAACTGATTCCTGGCGTACACGCAAGCAGGCGGCCATCGACCGTATTGCGAATGCGCCGCAGGAAGCGAAGATGGTGGCTCTGGGAGACAAACTGTCAAATATGAGGGCCATTGCCCGTGATTATAAACGGCAGGGTGACAAGTTATGGGACCTGTTTCACGCTCCGGGAGGGAAGGCTGACCACGAATGGCATTATCGCGGTTTGGCGGCATCATTGGAATCCCTTGAAGGGACGGATGCTTATGATGAATTCAAGACACTTATAGACGAAGTTTTTAAAAAATAACGATATGGTAAAACGTTTTGATCCTGTAGCCGGCCGCAATGCCGACATTATAGAAAGCGTAATGGCAAGTGAGGACGTCGTCAATCTTGCCGATGACCTTCAATTCAAGGTACGTCTTTGTGTGGAGGAAGTGGAAGAGAATATCCTCTGTTACAGCGGAAGTACCTGGGTTGAGGTTGAAACCTGTGTGGAAAAAGACCAGCTCAATATAGAATTCAGGGATGGAGGCATCGCTTTCGACCCTCTGGCCAAAGCTGACCCGGACATCAATGCGTCATTGGACGAACGTAATATAGGAGGTCTTGGAATCTTCATCTGCAAGCAGATGATGGACGTGGTGGAATACGAGCGCAAGGGAGACAGCAATGTCCTCAAGATGAAGATAGCCATCAAACTCCAGTAATCCATTGACTTTGAAATCGTAAACTTATGGGAATAAAGAAATCATTCTCCGCACGCCTCAGTATGAATATCATTCTGCTGACATCCGTGCTCTTTATCACCACCATAGCGGTGGCGTCATACTCGTCCCATACCATTCTCGCCGAGGAAGCGCAGACTTCATCCGAAAGGATGCTTAAGATTATCGCCAAAGATGTCGAAAACCAGTTGGGGAGCGTGGAGTCTTCCGTGCAGAGCCTTGCCTGGGTGGTGAAGGAGAACAGGATGGACAAGGAATATCTTTATCATACCGTTTCGAAGATAGTTTCTGAAAATGCCCACATAGTGGGAAGCACTGTTGCCTTCGCTCCGGATTATTTCAAGGGCGAACACTATTTCTCTCCGTACGCCTATCTGGACTCTGACGGAAAAGTCCGGACAAAACAGCTGGGCAACGAGTTTTATGACTACTTCAGCATGGAGTGGTACAAGAACTCGTCGGAATCCGGCAAACCGCATTGGAGCGAACCGTATTTCGACGATGGTGGCGGTGAGATGCTGATGAGTACATACAGTTTCCCCCTCAAGGATGAGGCTGGCAGGACTTACGCAATAATTACGGCGGACATCTCTCTGGAATGGATGAATGAAATGCTGGAGGGTGTGCATCCCTATCCGAACTCACACGTTATTCTGGTCAGCAAGAAAGGAAATGTCATCAATTCACGCCAGTTCGGCCGCAAGACGTCCAATTTCTATGAATGGGCGGATTCCCTCGATGACGAGGAAGTCAGCGCCATTGCCAACGGTATGGCATCCGGGGAGAGCGGAATGGGACGTTTCATGCAGGGATGGGAGTTGTCGTTCGCAATATACGATTCCCTGAACAACGGTTGGTCAGCGGCCATCGTATGCCATTACAAGGACGTTCTGGCGCGCACGAGCAAACTGCATCTGATATTGATCATGATAGGTCTTATAGGTCTGCTGATATTGTTCATCATCTGCTACTTCATCATACGCCGGCATACCAGACCCCTTACCGAATTTACCCAGTCGGCAATCAGTATCGCCAAGGGCAATTTCCAGACGGAACTTCCTGAAATCAAGACCGAGGATGAAATACGGCAGCTCAGGGACTCTTTCGACTATATGCAGCATTCTCTGATCAGTTATATCAATGACCTCAAGACCACTACCCAGCAGAATGAGCGTTTCGAGAGCGAATTGAACATTGCGAGCAACATACAACAGGGAATGCTCCCGAAGGATTTTCCTCATACAGATACAATAGACCTGTTCGCAACGCTGAAACCCGCAAGGGAGGTCGGGGGAGACCTGTATGATTTCTATGTGAAGAACAATTACCTGTATTTCGCGATAGGTGACGTGTCCGGCAAGGGTATGCCTGCATCCCTGTTTATGGCCATCACCAGGGCAGCATTCCGTTTCATATCGATTCTGGAACCGGATATGGCCAAACTGATGTTCGTCCTCAACAATGCGCTTTCCGACAACAATGCGACAGGAATGTTCGTTACCTTGTTTGCGGGACGCATCAACCTTGAAACGGGAGAGATGGATTATTGCAACGGAGGACACAACCCCATAGTCGTCGTTCCTCCTGCAGACAAACCTTATTACCTCAACGCAAAAGCCAATCTTGCTCTCGGAATAATGGAGAATTTCAAATTCGAGGCGGAGCATATAACCCTTGAAAAAGGCACTCAACTTCTGCTTTATACCGATGGAGTTACGGAAGCGGAGCGTGCGGACAAGGTTCAGTACGGCGAGCAGAGGCTGCTCTCCTATCTGGAGAAACAGGATAAGGCGGCCTCTGCCGAGACAGAGTGCAACGCCCTTATGGACGACGTTCACGCTTTCGTGGAAGGCAACGAACAGAATGATGACATAACCATAATGACAATAAAAATCTAATAAATACTATGGACGTAAAAATTACCAAACAGGACGCGAAGACCTTTGTCCAGCTGACAGGTCGTCTTGACACGACAAACGCAGAACAGTTTCAATCAGACATCACTCCGCTTATGGAGGATGCAAATCCCGACATCGAATTCGATTGCACTGATATGGAATACACTTCCAGCCAGGGTCTGCGTCTGTTCCTGATGCTTCAGAAAACGGTTTCTTCAAAGGGTGGCAATATGGTTCTCAAGAATATGAAGACCCAGGTGAAGGAAGTTTTCGACATCACCGGCTTCAGCAACATCATCAAGATCGTTTAATGCCCACCCTCAGGCGGGAATACTCTTTCGCGACTCAAGAGGCGGGATTGCCGAGCATCGCCAACGCTCGTGAACTCGGGGGATACGTTCTTCCCGACGGGCGGAGGGTGCGTGGCGGCCTGTTGCTTCGCGGGGGAGCCCTCGCCGGAGCCTCCGATGAAGACATTGACCTGTTCAGGGACAAGTACCGTCTCGTCCACAACTTCGATTTCCGGACAGAGATGGAGCTCAAGACCGCTCCCGACAGGGAAATAGAAGGCGCCGACCACATATGGCTTCCAGCCATCGACGAGCGCACGGAAGCCCTCGCGGGCAGGTCGTTGCCGGATGAGGCCTACAGGAATCTTCCTGTCTGGCTGGTCGAGAACTCCCATAACGCCCTTGTACAGGACGTAGCGCATCACCTGTATCTGGATATGGTATTCAACGAATACACCCAGCTTCAGTATGCCGCGTTCCTCCAGACACTTGTCTCGACGACGGATGGTGCCGTTTATTGGCACTGCAGTCAGGGGAAGGATCGCACGGGGTTGGCTTCCACCTTTCTCCTCGCCGCCCTCGGGGCCGACAGGGAGCTCATAATGCAGGATTACCTTATTTCCTATGAATTCTATAAGGATCTGGTGGAAAGCCTTTACAAGAAGGTCTCCACAGAAGAAGAAAGGAAGGTTATACTGACTTTCATCGGCGTGAATGCCGAATATTACGGGGAGATGCTGGACCTGGTTGACAAACGCTACGGTTCGTTGATGGCTTATCTGAAAGGGCCGCTCTGTTTGACCGACGGGGATATCGGGACACTCCGTTCCAGATATCTGGAATAATACAATGGACATAAAATTTGTGAATAATCTTCTGGGGCTGCTGCTTCCCGGGAGATGTTTCGTTTGTGGCCGGGAATTGTTACAGCAGGAGCGGTTTTTATGTACATCCTGTGCGATGGATATGCCTCTGACTTATTTCTGGACCGGAAAGCACAACATAATGGCTGACAAATTGAACGGCAGGATCCAGGCAATGAGGGACCGTTGCGGGATAGCGGAATACGAACCGTACGTTCAGGCGGCCGCCCTGTTTTTCTATCGTGGGGATTACAAGGTTCTGACGCAGGAGTTGAAGTACAACGCGGAAATCCCGTTGGGGCGCTATCTGGCGGAAATTCTCGGCCGCAAACTTTCCGGGAGCGGGCTTTTCGGTGATGTGGATGTCGTGATACCCGTTCCGCTTCATTGGTGGAGACGGTACCGTCGCGGCTACAATCAGGCGGAAGTCATTGCCCGGGAGGCGGCCGCAGCCCTGGGCGCCACGCTGGACACCGCCATACTCTACAGAAGACGCTATACCAGAAGCCAGGCCCGGCTGGGCGTCGGACGGAAAGAGGCGAATGTATCCGGTGCATTTGCCGTCAGGGCAGAAAGGCTCGGTTCATATTTCGACGCAGACACAAACTCGTCGCCCCGTCCCATCCACATCCTGCTGATAGACGACGTCTTCACCACCGGCTCCACCCTTGCCGAATGCTGTTTCACCCTCCGCCGCGCCCTTCCTCCGTCCTCGCCCGTCAGAATCTCCGTCGCCACCCTCGCCTTTGTCGGGGAATAGGCTCTTCCCAACTCATTTTTTGATGAACAAAAAACGGCATTTTTGTTCATTCCGAGTTCATTTTCCTCCTCTCGTGAACGCAAGACCCCATTTTTGTTCACGCAAAGGCTATGGCTCTTTCGTAAAATTTATCCGCGCAGACGGCTAGCTATGCCTATTTATACCACTCGACGTTGGATTTGTCGCCGGCGATCCAGACGAGGTCTCCCTCCTGGAAACTGAAGTTTGCGCTGGGATTGGCGATGAACTTGTCGCCGCGGGCCACGCTTATCACCAGACAGCCCGAATGCTTTATTCCGAGATTCTTCAATGTCTGTCCGCACAGGGGAGAGTCCTTGACGACGGAGATGCTTTCCACCGTGAATTCCTCACCACCCTCTTCTGATGCGACGTGATGCGTATTCTCGGATATGATGGCCTTGAATTTGTCCAGCTGCTCTTTCGTGCCCACTGCCACCAGGATGTCTCCCGGCATAATCACGCAATCTCCGGACGGTATGAGGAAAGAACGGGTGCCGCGCAGGATTTTCAGTATATTCACTCCGGAAGTCTTGCGGAAAGGCATCTCACGCAATGTCTTGCCGGCGAATTCAAAATCAGGGGAAATTGTCACTTTTGCAGTGAGGACATTATACTCGTTCATCCTCTCGTGCACTTTCGAGGCCACGGGAGCGTTGCGCCTTTCCATCTCCTCCCTTGCGCTGAAATTCGTAAGGAAGGTCTCTTCCAATGTGCGGAACCTGTTGAGCGAGTTCCAGGTGGCCGTGAAGAAAATTACTATGCCTATGACGATGATCAGCACGCCCCACCAGTGAAGGGCGAAATACAGACTTATCACGTATATCACCAGCCACATCACAATGAGTATGCGCAGGGATACCAGCGCTATGAGAGGCCATTTGTTGTTGGGATTCTTTCTTATGAGCGTGTCACGGCATTCATCCATATACTTGCTTCCCGTCATCATAAGATAGAGGAAAGGAGCCATTACCAGCAGCGTGATGGTGCAGCATATGAGACTGCACAGTGCCCCGTCAATGTGTAGGACAGATTTCACCGCACCTGCAAGATGGGTACTGCTTACAGCTATTATGGCGATGGTTATTACAAGGTAAAGGACAACCCTCAGGATGCTTTTCTTTATGATGATTCCCCACATGTTGTTTTCCGCCTTGGTCGCTTTGACTGCCGTCTTCCTGGGAGAGAGTTTCTCTTGAAGCTTGGCTGGAATGACCTTTTGCAACCACGTTGAAGCAGGGTCTCCAAGCTTTATCATATAAGGGGTTGCGAACGTGGTGAGCACTGACGTCGCGATAATCATAGGATAGATGTAATCGTGCTGCATCACACCCAATTGGATTCCCAATCCTGCAATGATGAATGAGAATTCACCCAGCTGGGCCATTGTAAAGCCTGTATGTACGGCAGTGTCGAGGCCCTGCCCTGCCAGCAGCGCACCCGTGGCGCTGAGAACCAGAATGCCGCATATCGCCACAAGCGCTACGATTAATATCGACAGCCAATGCTGCGCTATGACGGAGGGTGACACCATCATACCCACGGAGATGAAGAATATGGCTCCGAACAGGTTTTTCACGCTTATGGTGGTCTTCGATATTCTTTCACCCTCCATAGTTTCGGCAAGGATGGACCCCATCACGAATGCTCCCAGGGCGGAACTGAAACCTGCATAATTGGCAAAAACCACCATCGCAAAGCAGAGACCTATGCTCACTACCAGGAGGATCTCATCGTCCAGATAGTTCTTGGCCCGTTTCAGTATCTGCGGAATCAGGTACATTCCCGTCAGGAACCATAATATCAGGAAGAATGCCAATTTGATTATGCCATGCAGCATTTCCCCTCCGGAGAATTTTCCCGTAACCGCCAGGGTTGACAGCAGGACCATCATAAGGACGGCAATGAGGTCTTCGAAAACGAGCGTCCCGAATATCAGGGGTGAGTACGGTTTTTCGTTGAGCCCCAGGTCACCGTATGACTTGATGATGACTGTTGTGGAACTCATACTCAGCATCCCACCCAGGAAGATGCTCTCCATCTTGGTCCAGGCCATCATATTCCCCACCACCTGGCCGACGATGAACATACCGATGCAGATGGTTCCCGCCGTAATGAGCGCGCTGCTGCCTATCTTCAGCAGTTTTTTGAAACTGAATTCAAGGCCCAGCCCGAACATAAGGAAAATGATGCCGAGTTCGCTCCATTGGTGTACCGCATCGGCATCGAACTGCGGGAAGAGGCCCAGGTTAGGCCCGACCAGGAAACCTGCGATGATATAACCCAGGATAGGAGGTTGTTTGAGGGCTTTCGATATGATGGTGAAGACTCCCGCCGCGATGAGTATTATCGCGAGTTGGGTGACAAGGTTGAGTTCCGCTGACATTTCAATCGAAGATGTGTAAATGATTCAAATAAAATTCAGCAATTCATTGCCCCGCAGCAGTTGATGACCTGCCCTGAAACGTATGAGCTGAGGTCGCTGGCGAGGAAAAGGGCCACTTTGGCCACTTCTTCCACTGTTCCTCCGCGGCGCAGTGGGATCATTGCCTCCCATTCTTTCATCTTGTCTTCTCCGAGTTTGCGTGTCATATCCGAAATGATGAATCCGGGAGCTATGCAGTTGGCGCGTATTCCGCGGGGACCCATTTCTTTGGCAACACTCTTTGCAAGACCTATCAATCCGGCCTTGGATGCGGCATAATTCGCCTGCCCGGCATTGCCGCTTTCCCCGACTACCGAGCTCATATTGATGATCGAGCCGCATCTTTGGTGCGCCATCACGGGAATTGCGGCGTGGGTGAAGTTGAAAGCACTTTTCAGATTTACGTTTATCACACTGTCCCACTGGTCTTCGCTCATTCTGAGCATAAGACCGTCACGGGTGATACCGGCATTGTTCACGAGGATGTCCAGGCGGCCGAACTCTTCCACCGTCCTGTTCACGACATTCTCCGCATCGGCCAGGATGGCGGCGTTGCCGCTGTATGCGCGGCAGACCTCACCGGGGGTTCCTGCGGCCTTTCCCGCATCGTTTATTTCTTTTACCGTTTCCATTGCGGCATCGTCGATTACCAGGTCCATAATGACCACTCTGGCACCTTCGGATGCGAATTTAATGGCGATTGCCTTGCCTATTCCACGTGCTGCGCCTGTTACCAGCGCAACTTTTGAATCAAGAAGTCCCATATGCTAAAAATATTTTCTTTCGTTTCTGTCCAATGCGACAAATATAAACAACATTATCGTAAATGCCCAAATCGAAGAGCCGCCATAACTCATAAACGGCAGGGGTATTCCGATTACCGGCATAAGCCCCAGAGTCATACCCACATTGATGAAAAGGTGCATGAACAGACATCCGGCCAGACAGTAGCCGTAAATGCGTGTGAATGATTCTCTGGAATGTTCGCTGTCGATGATGATTCTCCAGATGAGTAAACCGTAGAGCAGTATCACGAACAGGCATCCTGCAAAGCCCCACTCTTCTCCGACGGTGCAGAAAATGAAGTCCGTGCTTTGCTCAGGCACGAATCCGTAAGCCGTCTGTGTCCCCTGGCAGAAACCCTTGCCGAAAAATCCTCCCGAACCTATGGCTATCTTGCTCTGATGCACGTTGTATCCGACACCGACGATGTCATCCTTCATACCGAGAAGGACCTCGATGCGTCCTCTCTGGTAGTCTTTGAGGACTTTTTCAAAAATGAAGTCGGCGCTGAAAATCATAATCATCCCGCCGATCAGAACCATCAGCGTCGCCCAGCGGAACTTGTGGTGGAAATTGCGGAAGGCCCTCCATCCTGACCAGACGGCATAGATGCCGCAGACGGCGGTGATGACGGCGGTTTTGTATGCAGCTGGAACAAAGCACAGGCCGACAAGTACGGGAATACCTATATATATCCACCATTTGAGTTCGTCTCCCTGATACATATCGAAGAAAGTCACGCACCCCAGCAGAATCAGCGTGCTGACAAAAGGGGAAGTGGTTATCGTGAGGATGAACAGCAGAATAGCAAGTCCAATAATGCCGATGAACCATCCTGACAATCCTTCCCTGTATAGCATAAAGATGAATCCTATATATACCAGTGCCGACCCTGTCTCTTTTTCCGCTACGATTATAAGCATAGGCAGGAGTATGATTGCAACGGTCAGCCAGAAATTCCGGCCCTTCATCCTATAACCTCCGCGGCACATAAAAGAGGCCAGCATAAGCGAGGTCGCTATTTTGCTGATTTCCGCCGGTTGGAAGCTGACCGGGCCCAATTTGAACCAGCTGTGGGAGCCTTTTATGTCACTTCCTACGAAGATGACGGCTATAAGGAGAAAGACGGTTATTGCGTACAGGATGGGCGCAATGGTTTCATATGCCTTGGGCGGGATGAGGAAGAGAATGATGCCGGCAAGCCCCAGGGACGTGAGTATCCAGACGAACTGTTTGCCGCTGCGGCAACTCCAGGCGAAAATGGAAGATGGCTCTTCCGAAGCGATGGATGCATAGATGTTCATCCAGCCGAAGAAAATCAGAGCCAGATAGCATCCGATTATCCACCAGTCCAGACTTTTTGTCGTGGGCCTTCTGCCTGACGAATATGAACCTTGAAGATACATCCTATTTGTATGGCCTTACCTTGTGCATAAGATTGCCGTTCATTATTTCTTTTTCCATATCGGGACGGGAAATGTCACCGTTCAGATATTTTTCCACCATAAGAGAAGCGATGGGGACCGCCCAGGTCGCTCCGAATCCGCCGTTTTCCACATATACGGCCACTGCGATTTTCGGATTGTCCTTCGGCGCAAAGCATATGAACACCGAGTTGTCGTCCCCGCGCGGATTCTGTGCCGTTCCCGTCTTGCCGCATATGTCCAACCCTGGCACTGCAGCCCTCCAGGCCGTGGCTCCGCTTCCCGGTCCGGCATTGACCGCCTTGTACATACCTCCGATGATTTTTTTGAAATTGGTGGTATCCACCATAGTGTAGTGGCGTTCGTAATATTTAGGGTCTATCTCCAGACCGTTCCCGGCCTTGACGATGTGAGGGATGTAGTAATATCCCCTGTTCGCTATTGTCGCCGCCAGGTTGGCGATATGAAGCGGCGTGCAGCCTATTTCGCCCTGACCGATGGACAGGGAAATCACAGTGGTCGAGTTCCAGCTCTTGCGGTAAACCTTGTCGTAATGTTTGGATGTAGGTATGTTGCCGGCCAGTTCGGAAGGGAAGTCGCTGCCGAGTTTCTGCCCGAATCCGAAGCTGGTGACATATTCGCGCCACTTGTCGAAAGCTTCGTTTATCTTTTTGTATTTCCTGTTGTCCAGAATGCTTTTCAGCACATAACAGTAATAGCCGTTGCAGGACATCATTATGCTCTGTTCCATATTGAGCGGAGACGGGTGGCTGTGGCATCCCAGTTTCTTGTTCTTGCCGTAGTGGTAGCCCTGATGGCAGGGATACATCGTTTCCGGCCGCAGCACTCCTTCCTGCAGGCCTATGAGACCGTTTACCAATTTGAAGACGGATCCCGGGGGATAGGATGCCGCTACGGCGCGGTTGAACATAGGTCTGTATTTGTTGGCCATTATTTCAGAATAGTGGCTCCCGAAATCATCGAGGCAATTCACGTCGATGCAAGGAGAACTTACGAGGGCCAGTATTTCCCCGGTGCCAGGTTCGATGGCTACAAGGGCGCCCACTTTATTGTTCATCAGGCGTTGGCCGTAATTCTGCAACTCGGCATCGATGCAGGTGGTTACGCTGTTTCCCGGTACGGCTTCCACATCCATTTCCCCGTCCTTGTACCGTGCCTTTATCTGGTTGTTCGACCCCCGCAGGTAGATGTTGTACCCTTTCTTGCCGCGCAGTTCCTGTTCCATAGCCGCCTCTATGCCTGTGCGGCCGGCATAATCCCCCGGTACGTATTCTCCAGGGTGTCTGGCTATGAAATCATCGTTCACCTCACTGCAATATCCCAGAAGATTCCCCCCGGCATTGATGGGGTATTCCCTCGTGCTCCGTGCTACACCCCTGAATCCCGGGAAGCGGTATTGTATTTCGGCAAAGCGCATATAGACCGAAGGGTCCACGTGTTTCATAAACACCTGCTCCTGCCATCCTATGCGGGATCGGTATTTTTTGTAATACGCGAATCTGTCGCGGATGAATTCGGGTGTTACGTTCAGGGCCTCAGCCAATGCCAAGGTGTCGAACTGTATTTTTGCCAGCTCGCGCGGAGTGACGATAATGTCATATGTTACACGGTTGCCGACCAGTATAAGTCCATTCCTGTCGTAAATGATACCTCTGGACGGATAGATGGTGTTGTAAACCATCGCCTGGTTGTCGGCGCTGGCCTTGTATCTGTCATCCACTATCTGTATCCAGAACAATTTTCCCAGGAGCAGGAGCAGAAATGCCCCCAATCCTATAAGAAGTTTTGTGTCGCGTCTGATTGCCATTCTCACATCATTTCCTTTGATACGGGCAGAGAACAGCTATGGTTGTCATTCCGAAAATCAGGCTTACGAGTGTACTTGACAACAGTTTCGTAAGATTGAAACCGAAATTCCTGACGCCTGCGCTGTCAACGATGATATAAATGATGAAGAAAACGGCATAGGCAAGGGCCAGCGCTATGCTCAGGCGGACATAGCCGTTCGCCCTGAATGACAGATTGTAATGTCGGTCCACAATGTCTTCATCTATTGCACGACGGATAATGGTTTTCTGTAAGGCGGCAACGGGGACAAGCGCCACGGCATTGAGCCCGAGCGGACCATCGGCAAGGGCATCCACCGCAAGGCCTGCCAGAAAAGCCACGGTCATAGTCCACCAGACGGGCCTTATCGTAGGCATACAAAGTATCATCGCCGGCAGAATACAGATATATACAAGCGGCCACTGGCAGTATTTTGCCAGAACCAGCTGCACGAGCAGTGCCAGAATGAAACAGATTGTAAACCTATTGCTGCTCATTTTCCAAATCCTTTATTTCTTTCCTGTCGAGGTTCTTGACTATGAAGACGTGATGGACGTTTCTGAAATCTTCAAGGAGACGCACGGTGAATTCCGCCGTACTGCCGCTTTCGATATTTTTGTCTTTGACCGTTCCCAGGGGAATTCCGGCGGGGAAGATGGAGGAAAAACCGCTTGTCCACACGGTGTCACCGAGTTCCACTTCCGTATGGATAGGGATGCCGCTCAGTATTGATTCATCTTCGCGATAACCACTCCATCCGAGACTTCCGATACTTTCTTTTGTTCCTATCTTGGCGCTGATGGTCATTCCGCTGTTGGCGTAGGATATTGCGTAGCTGAAATGATTCGATACTCCGGTAACAACGCCTATCACTCCTTGCGACGTGACAATCCCGTCATCCACTTCCACCCCGTCAGCCAGACCTTTGTCCACAATCAGATAATTGTGCTGTGATCCGGTGGTCATTGTCACTATGTCGGCATTCTTGAAGCTGTAATTGCCGTTGGAAGCGAAAGCCGGGCTTCCGTGATTGCAGGTTTTGTCATTTGCAAGAGCCGACAGCAGCGTGCGGTTTTCTTCGGCCAGCCGTTGGTTTTCCTGATTGAGAGAAAAATATCTGTTGACACCATCAATCTGTCCCCAGATGGCGGCCTTGACATTTGTAAATCCACGTCCTATCCAGACATTTTGTACTGAATCCCCTGCGGCGAGCATACAAAATGAAGCCACCTCCAAAAAAATGAAGACGGCTGCATTTATGATGACTCCGCTGGTTTTTATCGTCATCTCATCAGGAACGGATAAGTATCAGTGCCTTTCAGGGCCAGGCAGGTTCCGCGGGCAACGGCGCGAAGCGGGTCATCTGCAACGTGGAACGGAATGTTGATCTTTTCGCTGAAGCGTTTTGCTATACCCCTTAGGAGGCTTCCGCCACCGCTGAGGAAGATACCGTTTTCAACGATATCCGCATAAAGTTCAGGCGGTGTCTGTTCCAGAACAGTCATAATGCCCTGCTCTATCTTTGATACGGACTTGTCAAGGCAGTGTGCAATTTCCTGATATCCCACAGTAACGCTTATAGGCTTGGCTGTAACCATATTCGGACCATTAACGATGAATGGCTCCGGTTCCTCTTCCAAATCCGTGGTGACTGCACCGACAGCGATCTTGATTTTTTCGGAAGTGATTTCTCCGACACGGATATTGTACTGCTGACGCAGATATTGCTGGATGTCATTGGTGAATACGTCACCGGCGGTATCGATACTGGCCTGCACGACTATTCCGCCGAGTGATATTACGGCTATTTCCGCCGTACCGCCACCCATATCGACAACCATATTGCCTTTCGGTGCAAGTACGTCAAGACCTATTCCGAGAGCGGCGGCCATCGGTTCGTAAATCAGATATACGTCGTGTCCGCCAGCGTGTTCCGCAGAGTCGCGTACGGCACGGATTTCAACCTCGGTACTTCCGGATGGAATGCCGATCACGCACTTGATATTCGGGGTGAAAAGTGAGTGATGCTTGTTGTTCACCTGCTTGATGAATCCCTTTATCATAAGCTCCGCCGCATTGAAGTCGGCTATCACGCCGTCTTTCATTGGACGTATGGCCTTGATGTTTGGGTTGGTTCTTTCGTACATAAGTTTCGCCTGCTGTCCAAGCGCCACCAGTTTGCCGGTGAGGTTGTCGATTGCGACGAGACTCGGTTCATCAAGCACTATCTGGTCATCCTGAAAGATGACGGTATTGGCCGTTCCGAGGTCGATTGCAAGTTCCTGGGTCAAGAATGAAAATGCCATTGTTTATGATGTTTTTCCGATTGCGGAATATTCGAATGTAAAGTTAAGCAAATTTATTTAAATTTGCAGTGTCGTAGAAGATTATGGAACGAAAAAAATATTGCATCTTCGCCTGTGGCGGTCACGGGACGAGAATGGGAGGAGAAACCCCGAAGCAATTTCTGAGAATAGGCGGGAAAACCATACTTCAGCTGTCCATTGAAAAAATATGTGACGCAGTGCCGGAAGTCCGCGTTGTCGTCGTTCTTCCGCAGGAGTGGATCGAATTCTGGAAGGAGGAGTGCGGCAGGTGTATGACGGATATTCCTCAAACCCTTGTCAAAGGCGGCATTACAAGATACCACTCGGTCAAGAATGCTCTGGAACACGTCCCGGACGGAGCCATCGTTGCCGTACACGACGGTGTAAGACCTTTCGTGAGCCGGGAACTTGTAAAGTCTCTTTTTGAAAATATGGAAGCGCGGAAGGCCGTTGTACCTGTAATACCTGTTACGGATACATTGAAGGCTCTGGACGGGAATATGCAGGAAATTGAAGGCGTGAATCCTGACAGAAGCATTCTTTTCGGGGCTCAGACCCCTCAGGTGTTTTTGAGTGAAACACTGAAGGCTGCCTATGGGCAGCCCTACAATGTTCTTTATACCGACGATGCTTCCGTAGTGAGAAGTTACGACGTGGATATCGAATACGTACCGGGGGAGAAGTACAATATCAAGATTACGACTCCGGAGGATTTATTTCTTGCCCGAGCCCTTCTTTCTGGTGTCTGATTTCCTGCCTTCCGCTTTCTTTGCCGGCGTAGTATTGAACCTGGTATTCTCGTACTCCTTCACCCATATCTGCCGCTCGATGGGCTGTTGCAGGGAAATCAGCGTTTCGGTGCTCTGAATGAAGGGAATCTTTTGCAGACCGTTCACCACGACTTCCAGAAGATGCTCATTGTCAAAACAATACAACTTCAGCAGCATTGCGTACCTGCCTGTTATGAAATTGCACTCCACGACTTCCGGAATTTTTTTCAGTGCCTCGAGAACAATGGGTGACTTGTCTCCCTCAGACAGGGAAATCATAATGAAAGCGCAGACGTTGAGGCCGAGCGCCTCCGGCTTTACAACCAGACGCGAGCCTGTGATGATGCCGGCATTTTCAAGTCTTTTTACTCTCTGATGTATTGCCGCGCCAGAAACTCCGCACTCCCTGGCAATTTCCAGGAAAGGCATTCTGGCATTCTTGATTAGGAATCCTAAAATCTTCCTGTCCGCGTCATCCAACTGAATATTTTGCATGGTACTTACACTTTATAACCGTGCAAATATATTACTTTTTCCTAAAATAACTGCGTTTTTTTGCGGTTGGCTGCGTGGATTCCACTATTTTCCGTGCTTCTTCCTCTTTCAGATTGTAAGCATCAAGATCTTTAGGGATTTTGTAATTGGAATTCCCGTTCTTTATATACGGCCCGTATTTCCCTTTGATTATCTGCAAATCTCCCCATTGTGCCAGTATTTCCTGTGCCGGTTTCTCGGACTGTTCGCGGATAAGAGCCGCAGCTTCTTCGAGAGTGATTGTCAAGGGGTCCTTACTGTTCGGAATCGAAACGTTCCTGTTCCCGAATCTTATATATGCACCGAATTTCCCCTTTGTTACAATTACGGGAGTTCCGCCAATTTCTCCCAGATTGCGCGGCAACTGGAGCAATTTCAACGCCTCTTCAAGAGTCAGGCTCTCGATAATCTGCCCTTTTGCAAGCGATGCGCATATCTTGTCCGCCCCTTCTCCCTTCTGCACGTAGGGCCCGTATTGCCCGTACTTTGCGATAATCTGCCTTCCGTCTGCAGGATCGATGCCGATAACTTTTTCCAAATGGCTGTACCCTGTGTTTGCCAACGTGTTTTTCACCTCAGCGTGGAAGGGGTCATAGAAGCCGGATATCATCTTGTTCCAGGCACTCTTGCCGGTGGCGATTTCGTCGAAGTCCTTTTCGACGTCAGCGGTGAAGCCGTAGTCAACGATGTCGGAAAAATGGGAAACCAGGTAGTCTGACACCATTATGCCTATATCCTGCGGAAGCAGTTTCTTCTTTTCTCCGCCTATTGTTTCCTTTTTCTGCGAAGTGCTTATCCTGCCGTTTTTCAGAGTGAGGTTGGTCACCGTCTCGCTGCGTCCGTCCTTGTTGCCCTCTACGACATAACCGCGCCCGCGGATAAGCGTACTGATAATGCTTGCGTATGTCGAAGGCCTTCCGATGCCCAGTTCCTCAAGTTTTTTCACCAGCGTGCCCTGGCTGTAGCGGGGCGGTGCGGCCGTGAACTTGCATTCGGCCGTGATGCCGTTCTCGATCATACGTCTCCCTTTCTCCAGTCCTGCGGTAGCTACGTATTCCGTTGTCTGCTCCTCATCGTCCTTGTCGCCGGTATAAAGCTTCAAGAATCCGTCAAACAGCACCGGGGATGTTTCCACCATCCATTTTTCATCCGTCTTGTCACTGGCGATCCGTATGGTTGTGTTAAGCACCTTTGCGTCTGCCATCTGGCTGGCTACGGTACGTTTCCATATGAGTTGGTACAGCCTGCGTTCTGCAGGAGAGCCGTTTATGTCGTCCTTGTCGATATAGGTCGGGCGGATGGCTTCGTGCGCTTCCTGGGCACTCTTGGACTTGGTCTTATACTGCCGGGGTTTTGAATATTGGGCTCCGAAATTGTCGCAAACCAACTGTTTGGCGCTGCCCAAAGCCAGTGTGGAAAGGTTCACGGAATCGGTACGCATATAGGTGATGAGTCCCTCTTCGTACAGTTTCTGGGCAGTCTGCATAATCTGGCTTACGCTCATTCCCAGTTTGCGGGCGGCCTCCTGCTGGAGGGTCGAAGTGGTGAACGGGGCGGCAGGGCTTCGCGTACCTTCCTTGGAGGAAACGTCGCATATCGTATATTCTGCGCCTATGCTCTTTTCCAGAAATGCCCTTGCCTGCTCTTCGCCTGCAAAGTGTCTGTCCAAAGTGGCCTTTATTTCACCGCTTTCCCCATCAGGGACAAAAACGGCATCTACCTTATAGTATTGTTCGCTGCCGAAGGCCTGGATTTCCCTTTCCCTGTCCACGATAAGTCTCAGGGCTACGCTTTGAACGCGTCCGGCAGACAGTTTGGGTTGTATTTTTTTCCAGAGGACGGGGCTCAGTTCGAATCCCACGAGACGGTCGAGCACCCTGCGCGCCTGCTGTGCAGCGACCAGGTTCATATCGATATCGCGGGGATTTTTGACGGCCTCCAATATGGCCGGTTTGGTGATTTCGTGGAAAACTATCCTTTTCGTCCTGGCAGGGTCCAGCCCCAGCGTATCGAAAAGATGCCAGGCAATCGCTTCCCCTTCGCGGTCCTCATCGGATGCCAGCCATACGGTCTCGGCCTGGTCTGCAAGTTTTTTCAGTTTTTCTACGACCTTTTTCTGCTTTGCCGGAATGACATATTTGGGTTTGAAGCCGTTTTTTATGTCAATGCTGAGATTGTTTTCCTCAAGATCCCTGATATGTCCGTAACTGGATTCTACCGTATAACCATCTCCAAGATAGCTTTTTATCTTCACTGTCTTGTTTGGAGACTCGACGATTACAAGATTTCCCTTCATTTCTGGCGTTTTCAAAACTTTTTGCAAAGTAACGCAACTTTGAGCCAATTTTCCAAATTTTTAGCGTATTTTTGTATTTCAATATGGTAGTTATGACAGACCTGACGCGAAAGAAAATAACCAAGTGGTTTTGGATAATAATCCTGGCCCCGATAGCCTTGTTTCTGTTTTTTCTCCTTCTCGTGGGACTGTTTGCCGACATTCCGTCTTTTGAGGAATTGGAGACGCCCAACAACAAGCTTGCTACGCAAATTCTGGATGAGAACGGGAAAATCCTTACGACTTACCATATAGAAAACAGAACCTACGTAAGCTATGACGAATTGTCGCCGTATCTCGTGCAGGCGGCGGTATCTACCGAGGACAAGCGTTTCTACAGGCATTCCGGAATAGATATATGGAGTCTCGGAAGGGTTGCGGTCAAAACCCTGTTCCTGCATCAGTCCTCCCAGGGCGGCGGCAGCACCATAACCCAGCAATTGGCCAAAACGCTGTATCCGCGCGCTGACATCAGCAGCAAGATTCCAGGCGTGAGTGCCATAAAGATGGTATGGATCAAGCTCAAGGAGTGGGTGACAGCCATAAAATTGGAACGCAGTTACACCAAAGACGAGATAATGGCTATGTATATGAATGCCATTTTCTTCGGCAGCAATTCATACGGAGTCAGGGCGGCGGCCAATACCTTCTTTGCAAAAAGCCCGATAGACATCAATGTTCAGGAAGCGGCCACCCTGGTGGGTATGGTCAACAAGCCTACCCGCTACAATCCGGCAATAAATCCCGAACAGAGCCTTCACAGACGCAATTACGTGCTCAGGAAAATGTATGATGCCGACTATCTGACGAAGCACGAATGTGATTCCCTCTGCGCTCTTCCCATAGAACTCGACTATCAGATTCAAGACCACAATTCAGGTCTTGCCCCGTATTTCAGGGATATGCTCCGACGCGTGATGAATGCCGACAAGCCCGAAAGGTCAAGATACCGTGAAGTTGAGGATTATCGTGCGGATTCCTTGCTTTGGGCCGATGACGGCCTTTACGGCTGGCTCAACAAGAACAAGAAGGCTGACGGCACGAAATACAGTCTGGACAAGGATGGACTCAGAATACGTACGACGCTGAACTATGCGATGCAGAAATATGCCGAAGAGGCCGTTGCGGAACATCTCGGCCGCACTTTGCAGAAAGAGTTCGAAAACGAGTGCCGTTACAACAGTATGCGGCCCTTTGCTTCCGACACCCCGAAGGAGATGGTCGAGACCATAATGAAGCACGCCCGCAGGTGGAGTGAGCGCTATGCCGTGATGAAGGATAGGGGAGCCTCGGAGAATGAGATTCTTGCCGCCTTTGACAAGAAGGTGAAGATGAGGGTTTTCGCCTGGAACGAGAAGGGATACAAGGATGTGGAAATGACTCCGAACGATTCCATACGTTATTACAAAGGCATACTCCGTGCCGGATTTATGGCTATAGAACCTCTCACCGGCAATGTGAAGGCATATGTCGGAGGTCCCAATTACAGATATTTCAAATACGACAACGTCCGTCAAGGTAAAAGGCAGGTTGGTTCGACCGTCAAGCCTTTCCTCTACACGCTTGCGATGCAGGAGGGTATGTCTCCCTGCGACCGGGTTGTGAATGTGCCCCAGACTTTCGATTTGCCGGCGTCGGATACGACCTGGACTCCGAGGAGTACGGATAAGGAAGAGTGGATAGGTCAGAGCGTGACGCTGAAATGGGGTCTTATGAAGTCTTCCAACAACATCTCTGCATATCTTATGAAACAGTTCGGCCCGGCTGCGATGATTCAGATGATGCGCAGGATGGGGATTTCGTCACATCTGGACGAGGTTTATTCCCTGTGTGTAGGTTCCTGTGACCTTTCCCTGTATGAAATGGTTCCGGCCTACAACACCTTCCCGTCGAACGGGGTATATATCAGCCCCATATTCGTCACTTCGATCGAGGACAATATGGGCAATGTCCTCGGCACTTTCACCTCCCGCAAGAGAGAGGCTATCAGCGAATATTCCGCCTACCTTATGGAAAATCTGATGGCCGGTGTCGTCAATGGCGGTACGGCGGTGAGGCTGCGAGCCACTTACGGACTTGGCGGCGACATAGGAGGCAAGACTGGAACCAACAACGATCAGGCGGACGGCTGGTTCATAGGCTATACGCCGAAAATCACGGCTGGCGTATGGGTCGGCGGCGAAGACAGGCAGGTGCACTTCAAGGGGCTTGCTTTGGGAGGAGGTTCCAATATGGCATTGCCTATCTGGGGTATTTTCGTCAAGAAATGCGTGGCGGACGGGAGTTTGGGCTTGAGCTCATCCGACACTTTTGCCGCCCCCGCCAACTTTGGGATGAACCTTGATTGCGGTGAAGATATTACGGCGGCATCGGCCGGGATTTCACAGGAGCAGAGCGAAGAAGATTATTTCGACTAGAATGAAAAACATAGCGATAATTTACGGCAGTGATTCTTCCGAGTGGGAAGTTTCGGTAAGGAGCGGGGAATTTACGGCATCACAGCTGGACCATAAACTTTTCAACGTTTATGAGATTTTTGCGAGATTCGGCAAGTGGTCATTGAAAGCCTGGTGGGATGGTCCGCAGAGGATTGTGTCCGAGGATCAACCGATTATTGACAAGACGGATTTCTCCGTAACGGTAGGGGGCGCGAAGGTCACTTTTGACTTCGTGTATATAATGCAGCACGGCACTCCCGGCGAGAATGGACTGATACAGGGCTATCTGCAGATAATGAACATTCCGTTCAGCAGTTGCAACGCATTCACGGCGGCGATGACCTTCGACAAGTTTTCCAGCAAGAACTACCTTCGTGACGTGCCGTACGTCAAGTGTGCAAAGGATATTTTCCTGCGTCGCGGCACTGAGGTGGACACCTCCGAATGGATTAAGAAACTGGGTTTGCCTATGTTTGTCAAACCGACGGACGGCGGCAGCAGTTTCGGTGTCACCAAGGTCAAGAAGGAGGAAGACATAATTCCGGCAATAGAGAAGGCCTTCGCCGAAGGCGGGAATATGGTGATTGCCGAGCAGGCCATCACTGGCCGTGAGGTTACCTGTGCCGTTTATAGTGATGGGGGCCAGATAAAGGCGCTTCCCATCGTGGAGATCGTTCCCCATACGGAATGGTTCGACTATGAAGCAAAATACAATGGACTCAGCGACGAGATATGTCCCGCAGATTTGAGCAGAACTACGTGGGATATGATACAGAAAGCCTCCTGCAAGATCTACCGGCAGCTGGGTTGCGAGGGCCTCGTGAGGGTCGATTACATACTTTCCCGGGACGGCCTGTATTTTCTGGAGATTAATACCATTCCCGGTATGACGGCCGCATCCCTGGTTCCCAAGATGGTCAAGGTGGCCGGGATGAGTATGACAGATTTCCTGACGACGATAATCAAGTCCAAATGCTGCTGAAAGAATTTGTCGGTTCCGCCAGAGAACAGCTTCAAGTTCTGTATCCTGAAAAAGAGGCCGCGGCAATGGTCGGCATTCTCTGCCGGGAGTGTCTTGGTGTAGAGAGTTATACCTATATTATTGAACCGGACCTGGAAATATCAGGGGAACGAATGGAAAAGGCTGCGGCGGCTCTCGGGCGTTTGCTTGCCGGCGAGCCGATCCAATATGTACTGGGTTTCTCCGATTTTTACGGGCGTCGTTTCAATGTGAATCCGTCCGTGCTGATTCCACGTCCCGAGACGGAAACTTTATGCCGGGAGGCCATAGACTCCGCAATGCGGTTGTATCGCACGCGCAGCGCCTACGGCCACAATGCGGACCCTGTGCGCATTCTGGACCTGTGCACGGGCTCCGGGTGCATAGCCTGGACTCTTGCTCTGAATGTGCCTGGTGCCGACATCGTGGCGGTGGATATTTCTTCCGATGCTCTGGAAGTCGCTTCCAAACAGCCGTTCGACAAGACTGTAAAACCGCACTTCGTCCAGGCCGACATATTCGATGATGATGCTATGGCATCTGTTCTGTCCGGTGGCTTCGACATTGTCGTCAGCAATCCTCCGTATATACTTGACTGCGAAAAGGCGCAGATGCGGAGCAATGTCCTGGACTATGAACCATCGCTCGCCCTGTTCGTCCCGGACGACGATTCTATGCGTTTCAACAGAAAAATTGCGGAAATTTCAGCCAAAGCCTTCAAAACGGATAGTATAGGCATAGTGGAGATAAATGAGTCGCTGGGTGATGCCTGTTGCCGTATTTTCAAGGATGCAGGATTTGAAGAATCCGTGATTATAAAGGATATTTTCGGCAAAAACCGCTTCCTGAAGTACTCCAGACAGTAAATATCCGTATTGTGTTTTTCTAAACGGATAATTGTTCCGTCATTTGCCCTGTAAACTAAATTTAGAGCAAATGAAAAAGTTTCTGTTTCTGCTTGTGCCGTTAGTGGCGCTGTCTTGTGAAAAAGTGGATGTTACACCGGAGCCTATAGCCGATGATACTCCCGATCTTCTTGAGCTGCAGGATGTTGCAAAAATGTTGTCGTCAGTTGGTCTTGAGCCTGGGCATCTGGAGGAGGTACACGATGCCGTGTCTTCTTCATCCGGGAACGGCTATGACGAGGAATATACTATGAAAAACCTGTTTTCTTCTCCCGGGGCCGGGGTGGGCGAGGACGTAACGTCTTCCGCAGGCGGTGAAACAAAGGGCTCGTCGCGATATTCCCATCCGTTGCGCGAGGCGCTGTCGGACTATTTGTCGTCTGTGGCGAAATCCCGCTCCGTTACCAAGGGCGGAAAAGAGGTGACTGTGCAGGATTATATCGAATTTATGTCTGATAGCGATATGCAGGTTTATTGGCCCTACTCTGATGAATGGGACGGTGAGACAATGCCTGTAATCACCTTTGATCCTATGTCCGAAGTATCGTCCAATGTGGGATATACGATGGCGGCGGACGGAACTCTGGACGAGGTGTACGTAACGGAAGAGATGGCCCGTCAGCGTCCCGTATGGGTGATAAACCGCAACGACGATGCCGGTTACGTGTCACTGGAGAAGATGCGTCGTGACAATCCTGAATGGTCTCAGGGAGGCTCATTGGTGATTGGCGGCGGTACGGGCTCCAAGACAGGTACAGAGGCAGGTTCCGGGTCTGGTACCAAAGTTCCGTACAAGGTGGGTTCAGCACCTCTCCGCACATCATCGGATGATTGCAAAACATTGGTGCTTAAGGATTTCACTATGCTTCGTCAGTACGATTGCTGGCTGGCCGGCGCCTCGGAATTTTTCTGCAAAATCGGTGCCGTGGAGTCATTTACGGCCAGTACGGAGGCGGAGATGTACCTGTACAATCCGTCGATTACAGATTTTATGGTGGTTCTCAAAAGGAATCAGGTAGGTATTGCACACGAGCTCAATACCGTGCTGGTGTCCGAATGGACCGGCCAGTTCGAATCCGCCGCCTTTCTTCTGACCGAGGATGACGGGGGCACGATTACGACCTGGTCCTGCTCGGCGATGGTCAAGTGCAATTCCAAAAGTTACGGATTCGAGATAAAGATTCCGTTCAATTCCCGCGATGACATTGTCTGGCGCGGTATGCTCAGCCGCAAGTACATTGAGTCCAGCGACACCGTTACCGGCCATTTCGGCGACGTGGTCCTGACATTCGAGATCAAGTGAGAAAGAGCCGTAGCGAAATCTACCGTCTCTCGATCTTGAGCTGCTGGATGGTGAAGCGTCCTCCCGAGGGGCAGGACACGAAGATGGTGACATCGAAATGCTCTCCAGCGGCGTTCAGGTCGCCTATCGCATATTTGAGATTTTCTCGTCCGGCCTGATGGCGGATGGTGAATGAGCGCGGTACGTAATCCTTGAAGAAAGACTTCATTATCTGCTTGGCCTGAAGCCTCGAGCAGTCGTTGGTCTTGTCCGGCAGAGACAGCTCCAGCGTCGGTGCGAACCAGGCCGAAAGCGACTCCGCATCCCCGGCGGAAATGTATTTTGCGATGGGCACGAACACGTCATAGGATATTTTCTGGGCGGAACCGGAAAAACATCCCAGCATAACGGCCGCCAATATGCAAGTCAATCTTCTCATACCGGAGCAAAATTAGTAAAATTTCCCGCATTTGACTATATTTGTGCTGTTTGAGAGGTCAACTTGTATGAAGATTACGCTGCTTCTCGTCGGAAAGACGCTCAAAGGATGGGTGAAAGACGGTCTGGACATTTATGCAGGCCGCCTGGGTCATTACGTCGGTTTCAATATCGTCGAAATTCCCGAGCTAAAGAACGTTTCGGCATATACCAGGGAGCAGATAAAGCAGAAGGAAGGGGAATTGATACTCAAGTCGTTGAAGAAGGATGACAACGTCATTCTTCTGGACGAAAGAGGCATTCAGGAGAGCAGTATGGACTGGGCTTCGCGGCTTCAGGGAGAAATGTCCAAGGGCAGGAATATGGTATATGTGGTCGGCGGTGCGTACGGATTCAGCAAGGACGTATATGACAGGGCCGACGGCAAGATGTCCCTCAGTAGGATGACCTTCTCGCACCAGATGGTACGCGTGATTTTCGCCGAGCAACTGTATCGCGCCTTTACGATACTTGGCGGTGAGCCGTATCATCACGAATAAACGGCGGGCAATGGAAAAAGGTTTTTTCAAGAACAGAAGATTGTGGTGGATTCCGGTTGCGGTCCTGGCGGTGGCTGTTGCCATAATACTGTCTGTTCGGGCCACGTCCACCGATACGGATGATATCGCCGCCCACGTTTCCGAACGCGTACAGTCCAGGATGGACAAGCTGGACCGTTATGCCTCCATCCTTCTGGAAGATGACCACGTGGAGCACGAATGGAGGGATCTGCCGGGATTTCCTGATGATATGGTCCTGTACAAATATGTGGCGGATACGCTCCACAGCTGGTACAACCTCTTCAGCGTCACCAACGATGACATTTCCGAGAAGTCCATTTACCAGAGGATTTCCACGTCCAGATTTTCACTTTCTTCGCCTCTCTCCGCAGCGTCCGACAAGGCCCTCTATATGAATCTCGGACCACGTTGGTACATTGTGAGGATGCGTGAAAAGGGGGATGTCAAGGTCATCGAAGGGCTTTTCGTCAAGGATGAGAAGATAAACAGCCATATTCACGTTCACGGTAAATACAATCTGGATATACTGGGACAGGATGAAGGTTCGCCCGTCCTTGTGGACGGAGAGCCCGTTTTCAAGGTGGTTTCTCCTGACGGATCTTCGCACCAGCCTTCCATTCTCGCCGGATTCATCTTCGATCAGTTCTTCAGCCCTATGCTCTATGCCCACGACGGGTTGCTGAATTCATTCGGAACACTGATAATCTTCAACACCCTGATATTCCTGCTTTTGCTGACGATTTTCCGGCGTAGGCGACAGATCGGTGAGAGGACGGCCGGGTCGAAAAGACGCAGGACGGCGGCGTTGTCGTGTTTCGGAATAACGCTGCTGCTCGTCACGGCATATGGTTTTTACACCTTTGTCAGCCTGATTTACAATTCCGGCATCGAATTGGAACTGTACAGGCTCAACACTCTGTCCTGGTACACTCCTGTCGTGTATGTTTCGTACGCCTTCCTTTTTGCAGGACTATTTCTTCTGCTGGAGACAATGCGCGGTCTGTATCCACGGACATCTTCTTCACGGACGCTGTTGAGGCTGCCTGTCATTCTGATTTTTGCGTTCGTCTGTTCTTTTGCCGTCGGAGTCATCTCCGCTTCTGCAGGATTCGATAAAGAACACTCCAGAATCGTAGGTCTGAGCAACCGTCTGGCCGTGGACAGGAATCTCCGGACAGAGCTTTCATTGATGGCGGTGGATGCTTCCATTGCGTCCGACCCTGTGCTTTCCGCCCTGTCTTTTGTCCAGGGAAGCGGCAACCTGTTGGCAAGCCGTCTCAATGAAATGTACTTCAGGCGTTTTGTGGGCAAATATGATGTGGACGTCAATGTTATGTCCGGCTACGACCCGCATCTTCGCAAGGAGATGGAGGATGTCAACGAAGGCAGCGTGCAGATATCCCCGGACAGCCACTTCCTATATAAGTATGACCCTATCCACGGGTCTCATTATACGGGAGTTTTCCAATTTTATGATGAAGGTGCCGGTCTGGCTATCGTTTTCATAGATGTCAGGCCCAAGATAGGCGGCAATGGCGGTATGACCGGAGGGGAGACGCTGCCACCTTATTATTCTTATGCGAAATATTACGATGGCAAACTGGTGTCATTCAGCGGAACTTATGCCTATCCTACGGGCATCCGGGGGATAGTCATCGACGGGGAGGATGCGCCCGCCACTTTCGTGCGCGAAGGATACCGCCATTTCATAAACCGTATCAGCTCCGATGAGACCATTGTCATATCACGCAGGGAAAGGTCCGTAACGATATATCTGGTAAGCGTCACGTATCTTACCCTCCTGCTGTTTCTGGTGCTGCTCCTGTTCAAGCCGCGGTTGCACGAGGAAAAATACAGAGCCGGATATTTCAGCACAAGGATGAGACGGCTTATTGTAATGTCTCTGGTGGTTACGCTTCTTATAATGGCTGCAATCAGCGTACTGTTCGTATATAACAGGAACGAGCGCAATCTGGAGAACATTATGTCAGGCAAGATAAGTACCATTCAGGTAATGCTGGACGGTGCCTGCAGGACCATTGCCGATACCGACGGGATGAGGGATGCCGCCTTTATGGCACAACTCAGGGAAATTGCCGGAAACACGAATTCCGACATCATACTTTACACCCCGTCGGGCCGTCTTTTCCTGGGAAGTTCACCTGCGATTTTCGCGAGCGGTTCGGTTTCTTCTCGAATCAATCCCGAGGCCTTCAAGAAGATAATGCTTTCGCAGAGGCGCTATTTCATCAACAGGGAAACGTTTGACGGAAATGAGTGTTCTGTCCTTTATGCGCCCGTCATAGGTTCCACAGGCCAGTTGATAGCCATAGCATCTACGCCCTACACCGAAAAGGACTATGACTTTATGATGGACGCCGTCTTCCACGCCTCATCGATAATAAGTCTTTTCCTCATATTGCTTTTCATCACCATACTTGTCACGTCATCTATGACCGGGGCCATTTTCAAGCCGCTTCTGACTATGAGCCAGAAGATGCGCAATTCCGACCTCGGTGGCCTGGAACAGATTGATTATAAAGGTGATGATGAAATTTCCGCCCTTGTCGGAGCGTATAACAATATGGTGGTGGATTTGCAGGAAAGCACTGCGCGTCTGGCCGTGGCGGAGAGGGACAAGGCCTGGAGCGAGATGGCCCGTCAGGTGGCCCACGAGATAAAGAATCCTCTTACTCCCATAAAACTGGAAATCCAGCGTCTTGTCCGCCTGAAGCAGAAGAACGATCCCAGCTGGTCGGAAAAATTCGACACCGTGTCGGCCGTCGTCCTGGAGCATATAGACATTCTGGCCCAGACCGCCAATGAGTTCAGCACATTCGCAAAACTGTATTCCGAGCCGCCTGTGGAAATCAATCTTGACGCCGTGCTCCGCGACCAGTTGCTGCTGTTCGGAGACAAAGGGGTGCAAATCACCTACCTGGGTACGGCGGACGCAGTGGTCAAGGGCCCCAAGCCCCAATTGATAAGGGTGTTTGTCAATCTGCTGACCAACGCAGTCCAGGCGGTCGATGGAATTGAAAATCCTCAGGTTACGGTGAGCCTCAGGAAGGGTGCTGAACGTGATTCCTGGGACATAGTATTCGAGGATAACGGTCCCGGCGTACCGGAAGAAAATCTGGACAAACTGTTCACCCCGAATTTCACGACCAAGAGCAGCGGCACCGGTCTCGGCCTGGCCATCTGCCACAGCATCATAGACAAATGCGGTGGCCGCATCGCCTACAGCCGCAGTTTCACACTCGGCGGCGCCTGCTTCACCGTCACGCTTTTCGGATAATGGTGGGTGGAGCGAAGCGGAAACGCCGGAGCGAGTTTCACACAGTTCGCGACGCCGCACCTGCCGCCAAAGTGGAGCTGGCGCGGATTTGGTTGCAGATTCCGCGTTTTCACCTCCTAAAAGGTTCAAAAACGCGAGAATAGCCCTCATATCCGCGCATTTGAGATCTTGATAGGCATTATGCGCGAAAAATCATTAAAAATCCGCGCCTTCGAGGCATTATAGAGGCGATGTGAGCATCAAATGTGCACGATACCATTACGGTGGTGGGTATCGTGTACGTGAACTGGCTTATAGTGTATTGTAGTGGCGGTCGTTGTGCATAATACCCCCACCAAGCAGGGCATCGTGAACAAAAAAATTTACCCCCCTGACCCCTGAAAACAGAAAAGTGGCATCAGAGACCGCATCAGCGGTCCGGCCGGGCCGGGTATTTGCACCAGCAAATACGGAAAGGCGCAAAGGCCGCGGGGGTAGCGAGCGGAACGAAGTGGGAGCGAAGCGAATCAGGGGGCAGCGCCCCCTAAAACAGAAAAGTGGCATCACTGCCACTTTTCTGTCGGGAAGAGGTGACTCGAACACCCGACCTCTGCGTCCCGAACGCAGCGCGCTAGCCAACTGCGCCACTTCCCGTTTCCTCCGGTGCGGAATCCGCTTTCAGGAAAATCTCCTTGCGAAAACTCCGCCCTCAGAATAAAAAAACCGACTTTTGACTTGTCGGCTTTTCTATTTCGTCGAGAAGAGGTGACTCGAACACCCGACCCCCACGTCCCTAACGTGGTGCGCTAGCCAACTGCGCCACTTCTCGATTCCCGTTTGGGACGGCAAAGATAATCAAAAAATTGATTATGAGCAAAAAATTTACTTTTGTCTGAAATAAAGCTGCAGCGGACATCCGTTGAAATCGAACTTCTCCCGAAGCTTGTTTTCCAGGAAACGCTTGTACGGATCGCGGATGTACTGCGGCAGATTGCAGAAGAATGCTATGGAGGGGCTGTGCGTTGGCAACTGCGTGATATACTTCACCTTAATGTATTTTCCCTTCCAGGCCGGCGGCGGATAATTCTCGATTTCCGGCAGCATCGCCTCGTTGAGGACGGAGGTGGAGATTCTGCGGGAATAATTGTCATAGACCTTCGTCGCCGCCTCCAGGACATCCAGGATCCTCTGCTTCTTCAACACCGAGGTGAAGATGATGGGGATGTCGTTGTTCGGAGCCAGGCGGCTGCGCAGGGCCTCGATATATCCGTTCATCGTATTGTTGTCCTTGATGATGGTGTCCCACTTGTTGACCACCAGCACGCAGCCCTTGCGGTTTTTCTGGATGAGGTTGAAGATGGCCATATCCTGGGCCTCCACCCCGCTGGCCGCATCTATCATAAGAATGCATACGTCAGAATGCTCTATGGCGCGGATGGCGCGCATCACCGAATAGAACTCCAGGTCTTCGTGCACCTTTGTCTTGCGCCTCATTCCCGCGGTGTCCACCAGCATGAATTCGTGCCCGAACTTGTTGAAATACGTTGCGATGGAGTCGCGTGTGGTTCCGGCGACAGGCGTGACAATGTTCCTGTCCTCACCCAAAAGCGCGTTCGTCATCGAGGATTTGCCAACGTTGGGCTTGCCCACGATGGCGATATGCGGAAGATCCGGGTGCTCATCCTTGTCCTCGCTTTCCTGCGGCAGCGCTGCGACCACGGCATCCAGCAAATCTCCGGTGCCTCCGCCGTTTGCCGCGGATATGGAATACAGTTCTCCAAGCCCGAGGGCGTAGAACTGATAACTGTCGTAAATCTTGTCGCCGCCGTCCACTTTGTTCACGCAGAGGATGACCGGCTTTTTGCTTCTGCGCAGCAGATCGGCTATTTCGGAATCATAATCCGTAATTCCCGTCCCGGCATCCACCATAAACAACACAAGGTCGGCCTCATCTATGGCCAGGACAACCTGCTTGCGTATTTCCTGTTCGAACACGTCATCGCTGCCGCTGCTCCATCCGCCCGTGTCAACAACGGAAAATTCCCGTCCGCACCATTCACTCCGGCCATAATGGCGGTCACGCGTGACGCCGGCCACTTCATCCACGATTGCCTGACGCATTCCCACCAGACGGTTGAAGAGTGTCGATTTGCCCACGTTGGGCCGTCCTACTATAGCTACAAGGCTCATTTCTCTTTATTTTTATCGTTTATCCCCGCATCATAAAAACTGCATCCTATGCAGGAACTGCATCCGGCATCTCCCTTGCAGGAAGGCTTGCCGCCCTTGCCGCGTTTTCCCCATAACTCGATTTCTTCCGCTTTGGCGCATTTGATGCCGAGTTTCTTCATATTCTCGTTGTGCTCTATCTCCGTGTCGGGGAAACGTCCGTTCTTACGGAATATTATGTTGAAACACAACCCGACAACGCATAAAGCAACCAGTACGAGAGCGGCGAGGAATACTTTCATAGCGGATCAGAAATTATCGCGCTGAAAGATGGGGCCTATGCTTATGTTGTTGTAAACGTTGTTTATCACCTCTGCGAACAGAGGGGCAATGCTGAGCACCGATATCTTTTTACAGGTCTCGGCTTTTGCATAGGCGCTTGGAATGGTATCCGTGATGATTACCTCCTTCAATGCGCTGTTTTCAATGTTTTCTATTGCTTTTCCCGACAGGACTCCGTGTGATGCGCAGGCTCTTACGCTGGCGGCGCCCATCTCCATAAGCACGTTGGATGCGGCACAGAGGGTTCCAGCCGTATCTATCATATCATCCACGATGACTATATCCCTGTCCTTGACCTCGCCTATTGCCGTAATGCTTTCGATTACGTTTGCCTTGGCGCGTGTCTTGTGGCATATAATCATAGGACAGCCTATCTTCTTTGCATAGGAATTGGCTTTCTTCGCTCCACCCATATCAGGGGCGGCGATGGAAAGGTTCTTCAGATGAAGTTTCTTGATGTACGGAAGGAAAATGCTCTGGGCATAGACGTGGTCCACCGGGACGTCGAAGAAACCCTGGATCTGGTCGGCGTGCAGGTCGCAGCTCATCACCCTGTCGCAACCTGCCGCTGTCAGGAGGTTTGCCACCAATTTCGCTCCTATGGGTACCCTGGGGCGGTCTTTCCTATCCTGGCGGGCCCAACCGAAATAAGGCATTACGGCTATCACTTTATGTGCCGAAGCTCTTTTTGCCGCATCAATCATCAGCAGCAGTTCGAAAAGATTTTCAACCGGAGGATTGGTGCTTTGAACGATATAGACCGAAGCGCCTCTGACGCTCTCGTCATAAGCCGGCTGGAATTCTCCGTCGCTGAAGGTCAGTAAACTGCTTTTGCCGAGTTCGACTCCGAGTTTTTCGGCAATTTTCCTTGCGAGAGGTTCGGAATTCCTGCAGGCAAAGATTTCCATTCTGTGTTCGTCGTGCATAGTTTTGAAGGTTAAAAGGCCCGTTGAAGACACAAAAATAAGGAAAATAATTCAATTATCTTGATAATTGCCGTGAAATGTGGTCCAGAATTTCTTCCCGCCCCGTTCCTTTAAGCGATGAGCAGATAAAATGGGTAGGTTTTGTACCTATGATTGCCTCTATTTGACCGAGAATGCCGTCCACCTGTTTCCGGCAGGCGACGGGCCCGGATTTGTCGGCTTTCGTGAAGATTATTGAAAACGGGATATCCGATTCTCCCAACTCGCGGAGAAAATCCGCATCTGAGGAAATCAGGTCGTGACGGCTGTCTATCAGAACGAAAAGTTCGTGGAGTTCCTGTGAATGGTTGAGGTAATCGCGTATGACACCCTCGATGGCTTCACGCTCTTTCTGCGGGGCTTTTGCGAAGCCGTATCCGGGCAAATCCACAAGATACCAGGCGTCGTTTATCAGGAAATGGTTGGCGGTTCTTGTCTTTCCCGGTTTGGAGGAGATCAGGGCCAGTCTGGAGTTGGAGCAGAGGCAGTTTATCAGAGATGATTTGCCGACGTTGCTTCGTCCGATGAACGCGAATTCAGGCATTTTGGCCGCCGGTTTTCCCGAGACGGTTGCGCTGCTGCAAACGAATTTCGCGGAGGTGATTTTCATACCTGGTGAAGAGATGATTTATTGTTGCAAATTTATTAAAAATTTGTTAAATTTGTTGCAAAGGACTTTGTCTTGCTTATGAAAGAAAACGAAACGGACCTGTTGGGCTTACTGACCGTAGTTAGGGCGGGTGTTGAAAATGCCGTCCCTGAGGCGGTGTGGGTGAGGTCTGAAATCGCTTCCATTTCAGTCCGTCGCAACGGCCATTGCTATATGGACCTCGTCCAAAGTGAAGACGGGGAGGTCCTTGCTCAGAGCCGTGCCATCATCTGGGCCGGACTTTTCAGACAATTGTCCTTGTTTTTTTCATCCGTGACAGGGTCGGAACTCTCTGTCGGACAGCAGGTGCTCCTGCTGGTGAAAGCCAATTACAACCCCATTTACGGATTTTCGCTGATAGTCGAGGATATCGATCCCGAATATACGCTCGGGGATGCGCAGCGCAAGCGTATGGAGACGCTGGAGAGATTGAGGAAGGAGGGGCTGCTCGATGCGCAGAAAAAACTATCTTTGCCTGCGCTGCCATATCGTCTGGCCGTGATTTCCGCCCCCGACGCTGCCGGATATCGTGATTTCGAACGTCATCTGAAGGATAATGAGTACGGTTTCCGTTTCAGCACGACTCTTTATCCCGCGACAATGCAGGGGGCGGCGTGTGCGGAATCCGTGGCCGGGGCGCTTGCTCAGGTGGCTGAATCGGGAGTAAAGTATGATGCCGTGCTGATACTGCGCGGTGGTGGCGGCCAGCTTGACCTGTCCTGCTTTGACGAGTATGTGATGTGCGCCGCGATTGCCGCCAATCCTTATCCCGTGCTTACTGCCATAGGTCACGACCAGGACACGCATCTCTGCGATATGGTATCCTATGCGTATGTGAAGACGCCCACGGCCCTGGCTGACTGGTTCATAGACATATATGCGCGGGAGGATACAAGGCTGAACGGCCTGCGCCAGCGTCTGAGGAACGTAAGGCTTACGAGGCTTGCGCTGATGCAGGGGCGGCTGGACGTGCTTCGCGCCAGGTTGAACGCGGCCGATCCGCGCCGTCTGTTGGAAAAGGGCTATGTCCTTGCCGTTGGAGGAAACGGGCGTCTGCTGTCCTCTGTGACCGGCGTCTGTGCGGGAGACAAGGTTACGGTATTTTTCCGCGACGGTAAATTGAGAACAACGGTTGAATCGGTGGAAATATGAAAAACTTCGATTACGAAAAGACAGTAGGGGAAATAGAAAAGATAATAGCTCTGGTGGAAGACCCCTCCACCGGAATTGAAAAGGCGGAGACCCTCATTGCCAAGGCCGGCGGCATGCTGGAGGATTGCGAGGCGTATCTGCGTAGTGAAAAAGAAAATATTAAGGACTAGTACAACTGACTATGGCCCGGAAAAAACTATATGAAATGGATACTCTTCTGGAACCTTGGAAGGGTATTGTCGACGGCAGGCACCGCAACACGGAATTCCGCAGGAACGCTCTTGCGGACGCGCTCGGCAGCCTGAACGGAAAAATCAACAACCACCTCTATTACGGACTGCACCGCACGGATACCGGCTGGGTGTTCAGGGAATATGCCCCCAACGCCTCGAAGATATACCTTATCGGTGATTTCAACGGGTGGAGAAGAAATTCATCCTGGGAGTTGAAAGCCATAGGGAGCGGCGATTGGGAGTTGAAGATTCAGGATGGCTTCATATCTCACGGACAATTGTACAAACTTTACATCGAATGGCCCGGAGGCGGCGGGGAAAGGATTCCTTCCTATGCCACGAGATGCGTGCAGGATCCTGATACCAAGATTTTCTCCGCCCAGGTCTGGTGCCCGAAGCCATACAAATGGAAGAATCACAAGGTGTCAAGACGGACGGCTCCTCTGGTGTATGAGTGCCATATCGGTATGAGCGGCGAGGAGGAGAAGGTCTCGACTTTCGAGGAATTCCGTGCCGATGTATTGCCGAGAATAGACAGATTAGGATACAATACCTTGCAGATAATGGCCCTGCAGGAGCATCCATATTACGGGTCGTTCGGATATCAGGTGTCCAATTTCTTCGCACTGAGCAGCCGTTTCGGCACTCCGGAGGAATTCAAGGCCCTGGTCGATGATGCTCACGGGCGCGGGATGACGGTGATAATGGACGTGGTACATTCCCACAGCGTGGACAACGAAGCGGAAGGCCTCAGCATGTTTGACGGCCGCGAGGACCTGTATTTCCACTACGGCCCTGCCGGGCGGCATCCTGCGTGGGGCAGCAGATGCTTCGACTACGGTAAGAACGAGACCTGCTGCTACCTGCTCAGCAACCTGAAATTCTGGATGGAGGAGTACAATCTTGACGGATTCCGTTTTGACGGCGTTACTTCAATGCTGTATTGGGACCACGGGTTGGGCCGTGATTTCGGTGACTACCAATACTATTTCGACAGTAATGTCAATGAAGGGGCGTTGAGCTACCTTTCCCTTGCGAACCTGCTTGTACACGAGATAGATCCGGGTGCCATTACCGTGGCCGAGGACGTGTCGGGATTCGCAGGTCTGGCGGCGCCTTATGAAGCGGGTGGCATAGGGTTCGACTACCGTCTGAGCATGGGTGTGGCCGACCATTGGATAAAATGGATAAAGGAGCGTGACGACTGGCATTGGGATATGGGAGAGATATGGTATGAACTGACGCGCAAGAGGGACGATGAAAAGACCATAAGCTATGCCGAGTGCCACGATCAGGCGATGGTGGGGGACAAGACCATAATATTCCGCCTGCTGGATTCACTTATGTACACGGATATGACCGTACTGCACCAGAACCTCATCGTCGACAGGGGCATAGCCCTGCACAAGATGATACGTCTTCTGACTATGGCTACCGCCGGCGACGGCTACCTCAATTTCATGGGCAACGAGTTCGGCCATCCGGAGTGGATCGATTTTCCGCGCGAAGGAAACGGGTGGAGCTACAAATATGCGCGCAGGCAGTGGCATCTGGTGGATGATGAACTGCTCCGCTACCGTCATCTCGACAAATGGGATGAGGCGATGGTACACCTTGCCGAAAGCGAGAGTTTTCTGGATGGAAAACCGGAACAGCTTTGTATTAACGATGGTGACAAAGTTTTAATAATTTCCAGAAAAGATTGTATCTTTGCATTCAATTTCAACCCGGTTCAGTCTTTTACTGATTACGGGTTTGCAGCTCCTGAAGGAAGTTACAAGGTGGTACTTGATTCCGACAATGAAGAGTTCGGAGGCTTCTCGAGGGAAAATGACGATGTGGAGCATCGGGTTGTGGATGGGCAGTTGAAACTGTATATTCCAAGCCGGTGCGCTATTGTTTTGAAAAAAGTAAAGTAGAGATATGGCATTTTTGAAATTCAACAAGGCCGAACTGGTGAATCTGGAATACTCCCTCCGCAGGGAGATACTCGGTTCCAATTGCTTCGGCTCGTATTTCAACACCAGCATAATAGCCTGCAATACCAGAAAATACCACGGTCTTCTTGTGGTTCCGTTGGATAATCTTGGGGGTGACAAGTACGTGCTTCTGTCCACGATGGATGAGAGCATAGTTCTCGGAGGCAAGATGTTCAATCTCGGGATACATTGTTACGGCGACATCTACGAGCCTAAAGGCCACAAGTACATCATTGATTTTGATGCGGACGGAGTGCCCGTAATCACGTACAAGGTGGGGCCCGTCACGATTGCCAAGTCCATTACGATGGTTCAGGACAGGAACCAGGTGCTGATACATTACAAGGTGCTCGCCTGTCCGGGCAGGATATCGCTGGTAATCAAACCTTTCCTGGCGTTCAGCGGCTATCACAGCCTCACGCAGGAGAACGGGACTGCAGATACGTCATTCCGGGCGGTCGAGAACGGAGCCGCATACAGGATGTACGACGGTTTTCCGGATCTGTGCATACAGACCAGCCTGAAGAATACTTACAATCACCAGCCGTATTGGTACAAGGGAATAACATATTCCGATGAGTACCGTCGCGGATTCGACTGTCGTGAAGACCTGCTCGTACCCGGCTGTTTCACGGTGGATCTCAAGGAAGGCTCGGAACTGGTCGTTTCCGCATCTACGGAGCCGGTGCAGACAAAGACGCTCAAGCCCCTTTTTGCCGGCATCTGCCGCAAGGTGACCAATGTGGGCAGCCACAGGGATATCCTTCTCAACAATGCCAGGGCTTTGAAAGTGATTCCCAATGGCAGGAAGCAGATTGCTGCCGGGTATTCCTGGCTGAATACGGGTTTGCTCCGCGAGTCGATCACCGCTCTGCCGGGTCTTACGCTGTATGCTGATGGCAACAAGGCGGAATTCGAAGAGATTCTGGACAATATTATCGCCGCGGAAGAAGAGAGGCTTTATCGGAAGACGACACAGATAGAAGCTCCTTTGGCCCTGACTGACACTATACAGCAGTATATAGCTTTCGGTGCGGACCCCAAGACGGTCTGGAAGAAATACGGCAAAGTGCTGAAAAACGTCATTGCCAGCTATTCCAACCGTGAAGAGGCACATATTGCCGACAACGGTCTTCTGTGGTGCGAAAAACGCGGTGTGGCCCTTTCCTGGATGAACACCTATGTGAACGGATGGCCCGTTACCGAGCGTGCCGGTTTCCAGGTGGAAACCAATGCCCTGTGGTACAACGCCCTTTGCTTCGCCCTTGAAATGGAGGCGGCACACGGCGGCAAAAAGTCCGGTTTCATAACGGAGTGGACTCCCGTAAGGGATGCGGTCAAGGAGAATTTCCGGAAAGTGTTCCTGATGACAAGCCGCAGCGGATTCCACACCCTTGCGGATTACGTCGATGCTTCCGGACAGCACGGAGAATGCCGCCCCAATATGCTCTGGGCTGCATATGTTCCATATTGTCCGGTGGACGAAGAGGTTCAGTCGGACATTATTGCCACGATAGACAAGGAGCTTGTTACCCGTCGCGGAATACGCACCCTGTCCCCGCGCAGCATCGATTATCACGGTGTGTATGACGGTTCGCAGACAGAGCGTGACCTGGCATATTACAACGGTTGCGCCCGCACGGACCTTCTCGGGATGTGGGAGGATGTCTGCTTCCGTATGGTTGGAGACTCATTCTGCGGCAGGGCCAAATGGCTCACGGAAGGATTCTTCGAGGACGTCAACCTGCACGGCGTGGGGGCGTTCAGCGAACTTTATGACGGAGATCCGCCGCACGAGCCTCACGGGGCAATTTCCGCGGCCTGCTCCACGGCGGCGCTTATGCGTTGTATGTATCTGATGGACAAATATTCGAAGGAGGGCGGAAGATGAGAGTGTTGATGTTCGGTTGGGAGTTCCCTCCCCATATTGCGGGCGGTCTGGGTACTGCCTGCTACGGTATGACGAAAGGGCTGGCGGCGAACGGAGTCGAAGTCCTGTTCGTGATGCCTTCGGCTTCAGGTGACGAGGACCAGAGTGCGGTGCGCATACTCAATGCCAGCGATACTCCCGTCATAGAAAATATTCTGGACGATGTCAATGAGTTCATCGACAGGGTGCAGTTCTACCGTATCGGAACCAATATGATTCCCTATGCCGATCCGGAAGAATTCTCGCAGATCGTCGAAAACGAAAAGAAATTCCTCGACAAGGATTTCCGCATACAATACGGCCGCAAATACAAATTCAGCGGCAAATACGGAGCCAACCTTATGGAAGAGGTGGCGCGTTATGCGATGGCCGGTGCAACGCTGGCGTTGGAACACTCGGATGAATTCGACGTGATACACGCCCACGACTGGCTCACCTACCTTGCCGGTATGGCCGCCAAGAAAGTCACAGGCAAGCCGCTGGTGGTGCACGTCCACGCGACGTCTTTCGACCGGGGCAGCGAGGACAACATCGACACCAGGGTTTACAGTCTGGAGCGCAGGGGTATGGAAGCCGCGGACAAGGTTATCGCCGTATCGGAACTGACGCGCAACATCTGCATCAACAAGTACGGCATATCGCCGGACAAGGTGGTTGCAGTGCACAATGCCGTGGATTTCAGCGGGAATGACAACCTTTCCGTTGAAAGGGGCATCAAGGACAAGGTGGTCACCTTCCTCGGTCGTGTGACGTACCAGAAAGGGCCCGAATATTTCATCGAGGCCGCCGCCAAGGTGCTCAAGCGTTGCGACAACGTCCGTTTCGTGATGGCCGGCAGCGGAGACTTGCTGAACCGTTGCATACGTCACGTGGCAAGACTCGGTATTTCGGACAGGTTCCATTTCACAGGTTTCCTGCGCGGAGCGGAGGTGACGAAGATGTTTGCGCTTTCGGACGTTTACGTGATGCCTTCCATCAGCGAGCCTTTCGGAATTTCGCCTCTGGAGGCGATGAGGACCAATGTCCCCTCGATCATTTCCAAACAGTCGGGTGTGGCGGAGGTGCTCAATTATGCCATAAAGGTGGACTTCTGGGATGTTGACGCAATGGCGGATGCGATGTATGGTCTGCTCAATTATCCGGCACTTTCCCACGTGGCGTCCACTGCCGGTTATGACGAGGTGAACAACCTCAAATGGACTGCGGCTGCAGCCAAGATAAAGGATGTATATGAATCAGTTGTAAACAACAAATAGATATGAAACCCAATATTTGTCTTGTATTCAAGGTGCACGAGCCTGCCAGGCTCCGTTTGTATCGTTTTTTCGACATAGGCAAGGATTCTCATTATTATGATGATTTTGCGAACCGCAGTCTTATGATGAAGACTGCTGAAGCTTCGTATGTTCCTATGAACGAAATGCTGCTGGACCTCATCAAATCCACAAAAGGCA
>JAKSJV010000019.1 GCA_024402005.1 Bacteroidales bacterium | reverse complement strand
CTTTGCAGCAAGTTACGGTAAACCATTGCGGTTTCAAAAGGGAATCAGGTGAAAAGCCTGAACTGTGCCCGCAGCTGTAAGTCCTTGAAAGTCCTTGTTTTCAGGCCATTGTCCCTATGGGATGAGAAGGTGCAAGGATGGGATGAGTCAGAAGACCTGCCGTAATCAAGTCAAATCACCGGAGCCCGGGAGCAGGTTCTTGAAAGACGAAACAAACTATGTTTTTATCAATTCTGCCGGCATTGACCGGGATGATTTCTGCAGTCGCTTGCGATGCAGGAATTTCTGAAGCAGAGAAAACCGACACGCTCTCTGCCGTGACCGTGGTAGCGGACCGCGGAATGGTGGTGTCAAGGACCGACACCGTACTTACCCGAAATTCCATTTCAATTACTGATGCCTTGTCATCGGTGCCAGGCATCTACCTGTGCGACTATGGCGCTCTTGCAGGACCGAAATCGGTGAGCCTGCGCGGATTCGGTAGCCCGCACACCGCCATCTACCTGGACGGAGTGCGCATAAGCAATGTCCAAAACGGGCAGGCCGACCTCGGAATGCTGGACCTTGCCAACTGCTCCGCCGCCGTTGTGGATTATGCCCAGAACAGCATTTCATTCAATACGGCAAAACCTGTTTTCGAGGGAGGACGCATCATCGGAGGTAGCGTGAACTTCCGCGGCGGTTCGTTCGGAACCTACGAACCTGCGGCAAGGCTGGATTTCAAACTCACGGACCGTGTCACAATGTCTGCAAGTGCCACAGGAACCATCAGCAAAGGCGATTTCACTTATGGCAGCGACAACGCAAGGCGTGAAAACAACGATATAAAGCAGATACGCACGGGTCTTGACTTCAGGGGTGACCTTGACGGGGGACATTGGCACGCAAAGGCATATTACAACGGCTCCGACAGGGGCACGCCAGGATCCGTCAGCTGGCCATCCACAGACCGTCAGAAGGACCGCAACGCTTTCGCACAAGCCCTGGTCCGGAAACGGTTCACACCGCTTTACCAATTGAACATCAGCGCCAAGGGCGCATACGACGACCTGCTCTACTTCAGCGAGTGGGGCGACAGCCGCTACCGTCAGGGCGAAGCACAGATAAACTCATCGCACAGGTTCAGCGTCTGCAGCTGGTTCGACGCCTCCATCGCCGCCGATTACCAGTGGGACGGGCTGAATTCCACGGAATACGCGGCATCCCGTTCGGCCGTCACTGCGGCGGCAACCGTCACCTTCCATCCTAAGAATTTCAAGGCGGACATTGCCGTGGAATATTCAGGTTTCTTCGACAGGACTCAGGGCACTGACGCGGCAGCGACGAAGAGCACGGACGCCATAGCCGGTCAGGGCAGGAACCGCAACGTCGTCTCCCCTTCCATAGATCTGCGCTATCGCGCATTCAAGGGATTCGACATCACGGCTTTCGGCCGCAGGGCATACCGTACGCCCACTTTCAACGAACTCTACTATCCCGGCTACGGCAACCCGGACCTCAAGGCGGAGGATGCCTGGCTGACGGATGTCGGGCTGGAATACCACCTGACCTTCGCTGACAGGTGGAACGTTTCCGCCAAGGCGGACGGTTTCTGCAACTTTCTGAAAAACAAGATAGTATCGGCTCCTACTGAGCTGGATCCGAGCATCTGGCTGCCATACAACATAGGCAAAGCCAGAATGGCGGGCGCCGACCTGCAGGCGGGCATCATCTATGACTCCGGAGCGGCCGGAGCATCGGCAGGCTCGACGCGGACAGGCGGCAGAGACGGCGTAAAGACCGGCTTTTCAGTCCGCTACAATTATAATGACGCCATCGACAAGACTCCTGACGCCTACACCTACGGACAGCAGATACCCTTCATTTCAAAGCATACGGTCTGTCTCGACGCCAACGCCTCATACAGAGGCTGGTGGGCGGACCTGAAATGGAACTGGAGGGGAGGCAGATATGACTCAGCCGGCAAAATGCCCGACTACAACACCCTCGACCTTACGGCAGGAAAGGACATCCGCCTGCCCCACGACCTTCTTCTGGGGCTGAAATTCATTGCCCGCAACCTCACCGATTGCCGCTATGAACTCACAAGCGGCTACCCTATGCCAGGGCGTTCATTTTTCGGAGAAATAAATTTTAAATTCTAGACACAAGTTATGCTCAACCTTCTCTACGTAATACTTTGCGGCATCGCCCTCCCGGTGGGCGGAGTCCAGATGCAATATCTCTGGCGCAACCAGCTCGGCGACATATACTCCCTTGGACTCGGCAGCGCAGCCTGTCTGGGTGCGGCCGCGGCGACTATGACTGGCTGGTGCTCGCTGACCGCCGGAGCCTTCATCTGCCAGGCGGTATGCGCAATAATCGTAGCCCTCGTGGCACTCAGGCTGGACACTCCGAAACTGATAACGTTCGGCATACTGTTCGGCACGCTCATAGGCTCGCTCGGCACCATAGTGGTCACCAACGCACCTACGGGAGACCTGCTGAAACAGTATTACCTCTGGGGAGCGGCGAACTTCAAGCTGCAGGGTGTAACGCCGGTCGACATTGTCATAAGTCTGACGCTGTTCGCAGCAGGCATAGCCTCAGCCGTCCTGTGCGCGAAGAAACTCACACTTCACCACAGCGGCGAAATCGAGCTTTCGAACCTGACCAAAGCGGGAATACTCTTTATGGTGAGCATACTGGTCACGAGCGTGGTGAGCATCTGCGGAACGATAGGCTTCGTAAGTCTGGGCATACCCAATCTTGCCCGCATCATCGTAAAACCAGGGGACATACGCAAACAATATGCGCTGTCCGTCGGAATGGGGACAGCGCTATTGCTTATAACCTACCTTGTAGTGGAATACTGCAACTTCGGTTTCTACCTGCCTGTCAGCGCCACGATGGCGATAATAGCCCTGCCGCTGATGGTGGTGCTGTTCAGACGCTCTACTTCGTCGTAAACCTGTACACGGTATGCTGGGTATAGACCTCTCCCGGAGTCAACAGGGTTGAAGGGAAAGCCGGCTGATTCACGGAGTCGGGGAACTTCTGCGTTTCGAGGGCGAGAGCCTCGCGGAAACCTATGGGCTGACCTTCAGTCTTGCCGCAGTATGAACCGTCGAAGAAGTTGCCGCAGTAGAACTGCAGACCCGGCTGGTCCGTGTAAATCTCGACAAGGCGTCCCGTGCTGTCCTCAGAGAACTCGCACACCTTGCGGAGCGTGCCGTCAGAGTTGTTTAGCACCCAGTTGTGGTCATAGCCGTTGCCGAAACGGAGCTGCTCGTGGTCCGCAAGCACCCTTTCACCGATCTTGTGCGCAGTGCGGAAATCGAACGGGGTGCCTTCCACATCCATAAACTCCCCTGTAGGGATAAGCGTTGCGTCCACAGGAGTGATGGCATCGGCATATATGGTCATATTGTGGTCGAGGATTGTACCGCCCTGCGTGCCCTTCAGGTTGAAGAATGCGTGCTGCGAAAGATTGACAGGAGTTGTCTTGTCAGTTGTCGCCTTGTACTGAAGGTCAAGCGCGCCTTCTCCCGTAAGGGCGAAGGTCAGGGTGATGTCCAGATTACCGGGGAAACCGTCCTGCCCGTCAGGGGCGAGATAATGGAGAGTCAGGAGAGTGTCAGTGTGCTCCACGACATCCCACACCACCATATCAATACCCTTGAGACCGCCGTGCAGGCAGTTGGGGTCGTTGTTTATCGGCAGGGTGTAAGTCTTGCCGTCAACAGTCATCCTACCCTTGCAGATGCGGTTCGCCACGCGGCCCACGGTGGCCCCGAGGAAACGCTCACCCGTATTGTGGACATAACGCTCAAGCTCGTCATAGCCGACGATAATGTCATCGCGCCTGCCATTCCTGTCGGGAGCGAAAAGGCTTATCACACGTGCACCGAAATTGGTGATCTGCATAGTGATACCTCCATTTTCTATGGTGTAGAGCGCTGTCCTTCTGCCATCGCCGTCCTTTTTATAGAAGTTGACTTCCGGTATCATCTTGACGTCGGATTTCGTATTTATCACGTGCGTATTGGCCTCACGCACACGCCCGAGGTCCATTTTCAGGACTTCGCGGTCATAGGTGTAGAAACCGTTCACCTCACCTTCCACATCAGTTGTCTGGGTATATACGGCCGCAGCGCACATATCCGTCTTCACGAGACCTTCAAGCGCTTTCGCGAATTCAACGTATTTGTCCGTCACCTCATCCGTGCTCTGGAACTTGACATAGCCCCAGTTCTTGCCTTCCTGCCACAAATGTCCCTCGACAGGATATCCTATTCCGCCATATTCACCGAGGACATTGACCATTGCAGTATCGAGGAACCTCATACGGGGACCGGGATAATGGTGTGAATCGAGAATGTCACCTGCACCTTCTATCCAGTTTCCGCCGGAAGCGGCATTGATGAGGCGGGTGGGATCCTTTTCGCGCGTGAACTCGCAAACGGCCTTGGTATCGAACTGGCCCCAAGCCTCATTGAAAGGCACCCATACCACAATGCTGGGGAACTTGGCGAACTTATGGAGTATGTCGCCCCATTCTGCATAATATCCGGCAGCAGCCTCGGGTGTAAGGGCATAATAATCGCGTCCGGCACCATACACGTCCTCGCCCTGGGCCCAGTCTGCACGGTCGTGCCTACCATAATCGCCTATACAGGGCATATCCTGCCAAACCATCATTCCGAGACGGTCGCAGTCATAGTACCACCTTGACGGCTCGACCTTTATATGCTTGCGTATCATATTGAATCCCAACTCCTTGGTCCTTTCGATATCCCAGGCCATAGCCTCCGCCGTAGGAGCCGTGTAAAGACCGTCGGGCCACCATCCCTGGTCGAGCGGACCGAACTGGAAAAGAATCTCACCGTTGAGGGCAAGGCGCTTCACACCGAATTCATCCTTCTGTGCAGTCACCTGCCGGAGAGCGCTGTAGCCCTGAACACGGTCTATCACCTTGCCATTACGGATAAGGCTGATACGCAGACCGTAAAGATAGGGCTTGTCGACAGTCCAAAGTTTCGGGCGGCGCACCTTCACTGTAAGAGGCTCACCTGCAGGACCTTTCGCACGGCCCTTTCCGAAAATGGCCCATCCGGGATTCTCGGCGCTGTAGCCTATGCGCGGGCGCAGGGCTACCACCTGTATCTCGTCGCCTTCCTCGGCACCCACCAGGTCGGTCGTAACGGTAAACGTGCCGTCAGCAATATCTGCAACCACATTATAATCGTCAATGTATGCTTTTTCAGGCACGGCTTCCATCCACACCGTCTGCCAGATACCGGTAACAGGAGTGTACCAGATACCGTGGGGCTCACGATACTGCTTGCCGTGGGGAACGGGATGCGTATCGTCATCGGTAGGGTCGGTCACCTTGAGTTCAAGTGTGGCCTCACCTTCGGCCAGATATTCCGTCACATCCACTTCAAAGCCCGTATAACCTCCTTTGTGCGTGGTTACGGCCTCACCGTTGATGAAGACTTCGCACTGCCAGTCGACGGCGTCGAAGTGCAGCAGCACGCGCCTGCCTGCCCATTTTTCCGGCGCAGCCAGCGTGGTCCTGTACCAAAGGGCCTCGTCTGCTTCCACCCTTTTACCGACACCGGAAAGGGATGATTCGACGCAGAAAGGGACAAGTATCTGTCCCTGGACCTCCGGCATCGATACAACGTCAGCCTTTGCAATCGCATAATCCCAAAGGCCGTTGAGGTTCACCCAGTCCCTGCGGACCATCTGCGGGCGCGGATATTCCGGGCGGGCATTTTCGGGACTTACCTCGGCCGCCCATTTCGTTCTTATACTTTCACCTGTAGGAGCATAGGCCTGCGCCAGAAGAGAGACGCACGACAGAGCCGCCACTGCAAAAAACAATTTGATGGTTTTCATATTCATTGTGTCAAATTATTATTGTCTTGCTTCTTCGAGAAGATTTCCGAATTCTTCAATATCCCTGCACACGAGAACGTCCGGGTCCGCCGTGGCGGCAACCTCTGCCGTCGTCTCGCCGGAAAGGACAAGCACTCCGAGCGCTCCTGCATTGAGCGCCGTCTGTACGTCCGTATAGAGCCTGTCACCCACCATAGCCGCCTCGCCGGGAGTCAATCCTTTCGAGTGCAGCACACCGTAAAGGATATCGGGATTGGGCTTGCCGATGACCAAGTCCGGCTTGCGTCCCGTAGCCGCCGCGATGCAGGCGCAGATGGAACCGCAATCCACAAGTATCGTCTGCTGGTCAGTGGGGCATACCCAGTCGGGGTTGGTTGCAAGAAAAGGTATGGAATATGACCCGTCCTCCTTCTTTTGGGAGGCCCACCAGCAGCAGCGGCACAGCCGCGAATACTCCAGAGTCATATCGAAAGCCGCCACCACGACGTCAGGAACATCCTCAGGACTGTCCGCGCAGGAAACGAATCCTGCCGTCTCGAACTGGGAAATCATCGATGGCGTACCCAGCAGGAACAGCCGCCTTGCATCCGGATAATGCACACGGATGTAATCTATCGTAGCGGCCGTCGTACTGTACATCTGCTCCCGTGTACAGGGGACGCCGAAATTCCTGAGCCTGTCCAGATACGCATTCAGGGACTTTGATGGATTGTTCGTGAGAAACGAATATGTAATGCCCAAACGTCCAAGTTTGTTCAGAAAAGGAAGCGTATATGGAAACAAAGTGCTGCCAAGATAGATGGTTCCATCCATATCCAACGCCACGTGGCGTACAGCGCGCAGTCTTTCCCTTAATTTCTGATCCATCACGTTACTGATTTATATCAGCGCCTTGCCTGTCATAGCCTCAGGCTGGGGGATGCCCATTATCTTGAGTATGGTCGGAGCCACGTCACAGAGGGCGCCGTCAGCCACCTTGGCAACAGGCTTGCCGCCGGCGTCAACCCCGTTGATGACTATGAACTGCACAACGTTCAGCGAGTGCGCCGTATTGGGGGTTCCGTCTTCGTTCACAGCGTAATCGGCGTTGCCGTGGTCTGCGGTGAGCAGTATGGTGTAGTCCTGTGCGATTGCTGCGGTGACAACCTCCTTCACACACTCGTCAACAGCCTTGACGGCCTTGCAGATGGCATCATAGACGCCTGTGTGACCTACCATATCGCCGTTGGCAAAGTTAAGTATGATAAGGTCTTCCTTGCCTGTATTGATAGCCTCGACCAGCTTGTCCTTTACCTCATAGGCTGACATCTCCGGCTGGAGGTCGTATGTCGCCACCTTGGGCGAATTTACAAGGATTCTGTCCTCAAGGTCGAACTGCTGCTCGCGGCCTCCGTTGAAGAAGAAGGTCACGTGGGCGTATTTCTCGGTCTCCGCAATGCGAAGCTGGTGTTTTCCTGCCTCTGACACTATCTGGCCAAGAGTCTGTTCGACATTGTCCTTGGGGAAAAGGATGTGCACGCCTGTGAACGATGCGTCATAGGGAGTGAGGCAGCAGTAGTACAGGGGCATAGTCTTCATCCCCTCTTCGGGCATATCCTGCTGGGTGAGCACGGAGGTTATCTCGCGTGCGCGGTCGTTGCGGAAGTTGAAGAAAATCACTACGTCGTTGGGCTGGATTGTTGTAAGCGGCTTGCCGTTTTCTCCGCATATGCATACGGGTTTGATGAATTCGTCAGTGACGCCTTCGTCATAGGACGCCTGTATTGCTGCGGTGGCAGAGTCGGCCTTGGCTGCCTCGCCCTTTACGAGCATATCGTAGGCCAGCTTGACCCTGTCCCAGCGTTTGTCGCGGTCCATAGCGTAGTAGCGGCCGCACACCGTGGCGACCTTGCCTGTGGTCTTAGCCATTTCCTTCTCAAGGTCGGCTACGAAGCCCTTGCCGCTGCGGGGGTCGCAGTCGCGCCCGTCCATAAAGCAGTGTACGAACACTTTGTCGAGTCCTGCCTTTTTCGCCTCGGCGAGGAATTCATAGACGTGAGCGAGGGACGAGTGTACGCCGCCCATAGATGCGAGACCCATAAAGTGTACCTGGCAGCCTGTCTTTGCAGCATAGTCGTATGCGGCTTTGATCTCGGGGTTCTCCATCAGCTTGTGGTCGCGGCAGGCGTGGTTGATTTTCACGAGGTCCTGATATACGACACGGCCGGCGCCGAGGTTGAGGTGACCGACTTCGGAGTTGCCCATCTGGCCGTCGGGCAGACCGACGTATTCTCCGCAGGCCTGCAGGTGTGAGAAGGGATATTTTGCGCGGAGGCTGTCGATGAAGGGGGTGCCTTGCGTGTAGATTGCGTTCGAATGATCGTGGCGGCCTTCTCCCCAGCCGTCGAGAATCATCAATAATACTTTTTTATTCATTGTCTTATTATTTCTTAACCTTTGTTATCTTTTTCTTCCGTTGCACTTTATCAGAACTTTGCAATGGTGTTTCGAAACAATGGGGTGAATCTGGAACGGAGTGGAAGAGAGGGGGTATCCCCCTCGCGTTGAGAAATACCATTGTAAAGTTCCAAGTGCAACGGATAATTTCAAGCCTGAAAACTACCTCAGACCCCGGCCCTTGAGGAGGTAAACGGGATTGGGGTCGGCGCCGCGGAAATTGCGGTAGAGGGTCATAGGCTCTTCGCTGCCGCCGCGGCTGAGTATTTCGTTGCGGAAACGCATACCGGTCTCACGGTTGAGAACGCCTTCCTCGACGAAGGCCTGGAAGGCATCCTTATCGAGGACTTCGGCCCACAGATAGCTGTAATAGCCGGCGCTGTAGCCGCTGGATCCGAAGATATGGTTGAAGTAGGTGCTGCGGTAACGGGGGATGATCTCATCGATGAGGCCCATCTGCTTCGTCGCTTCCGCTTCGAACGTCTCTACGTCCACACCTTCCATACTGTCAAGTTCGTGCCATTTCATATCGAGTATGGATGCCGCACAGAGTTCGCCGCAGGTGAAGCCCTGATTGAAGTTGGCGGCCGCCTGAATCTTCTGCACGAGTTCCTCGGGAATGACCTCACCTGTCTCGTAGTGGAAGGCATAGGTAGCAAGAACCTCGGGCAGGAAGGCCCAGTTCTCGTTTATCTGTGAAGGCAGCTCGACGAAATCACGCTTGACGGAAGTGCCGCTGATGCTCTTGTAATGGCACTGACTGAGCAGACCGTGAATTGCGTGACCGAACTCGTGAAACATAGTCTCCACCTGGTCTATGTTCAGCAGGGCGGGCTTGTCGCCGTCAGGCTTGTTGAAATTGCCGACGTTGACGATGACGGGGCGCACGTTCACGCCATTTTCATCCACATACTGCTGTACAAAATTCTCCATCCAGGCACCGGCCCTCTTGCTCTCGCGGGGATAGTAGTCAGTGATGAGTACGCCTATCAGCGAGCCATCCTCGTCGGAAACCTTGAATGCCTCGCATTCGGGATGGTACAGGGCTATGGAATCAATCTTCTCGAAATGAACGCCGTAGAGCCTTGTGGCATTGGCGAACACTCCGGCGCGAACATTCTCCATCTTGAAGTAGTTCATCGCCTCGGTCTCGTCGAAGGCGAAGCGGGCCTTGCGCACCCTCTCGGCATAGTACATATAGTCCCAAGGCTGGATTTTCGTGCCTTCGGGCAAAAGTCCGGCGGAGATATCCTCATCCATCACTTTCTGCATATCGGCTACCTCTTCCCTCGCACGGGCCATCGAGGCGTCCATAATCTCGGCGAGGAAGGCATCCACGGCCTGCGGATTGCCGGCCATCTTGTCGTGAAGTATCCACGCTGCGGGAGTGTCGTAACCCAGAAGCTTGGCTTTTTCGATACGAAGTTCCATAGTGCGGAGTATGACGGCCTTGTTGTCATATTCGTTGCCGTTGTTTCCGCGGTGTGAATAACCGTAGAATATCTTTTCGCGCAGGTCACGGTCCTCGATGGAGGCCATCTTGTCATAATAGTTGGCCACTGAGAAACCGAATTCCGCCATAAATGCGTTGCTCTCGGCCAGCAGGTTGTTGCCGAAGGTCAGCACCAGGGACGAAAGTTCGGAATTTATCTCCTTGAGCCGCGCCTGCTGCTCTGCGGGAAGGGCCACGCCGTTGTTCACGAAAGACTCATAGAAGTCCTTGACCAGCATCTGCTCCTCACGGGAACGCTCCGCAGTGGCAGGATCTTCATACACCGCCTTCACGCGGGCGAAAAGTTCCGCATTCATATAAATGTTGTCGGAATGTTCCGACAGCAGGGGCATTGCCTTCTCCACTATCTTGTTGAGGGACTCGGTGACATTGCTTTCGCTGACGTTGAAGAGCACTCCGCACACCTTGTCGAGTGTCTGCCCGCTGCGGTCCATAGCGACAATAGTATTCTCGAAGGTCGCCACCTCGGGATTTTCGACGATAGCCTTGATCTCGGCATTCTGCTCATCGATACCGGCCTTTATCGCAGGCAGGTAATGACATTCCTTTATCTTTTCGAACGGCGGTATCCCGTAGGGAGTATCCCACTCCTGAAGAAAAGGATTCTGTGTGCAGGAAATCGCCATAAACGCAACAAATGCAAAAAGTGATTTTTTCATATTAGTTATTTGACTGTAATATCATCGAGCCTGTTTACCGTAACTTGTATCTTACCCTGATAAAGAGTGAGAACACCTGTCACCGTCACGGTCTTCGAACCGGTAAATATACCAGGATCCATAATCGCATCGGCAAACTTGCCGTATCCGCTGGTACGTATCTGCAGGCCCAGTTTCTTGCTCCCCGGAACCGTGAAATACTGGCTTACCGAATAAGCGGCGCGCTCTATGCCGGGATAAGTCTCGACGTAACGCAGGGTAACGGTTTCGCCACCTTCGAGGGTGACATCCTCTGTCTTTATCTCATCATCGCCCCTGTATGTGTTGCTGTAAACGGTGTTTATCCTTGCAACACATCCGGCAGGCACAGCCTTCTGAAGAACCTCCACGGCCTTCTCCTGCAACTCGTTCCCTTTGTCAATGATATAAAGGTTCTTGTACTGCTTGTCACCTACGCTGCCGTAGTTGTAGTCACCGGCATTACCGATCTGGACATCGTCCCACATACCTGAAGTGAGGTAGCTGTCCATCCTTTCCTTCGAAAGGCCCCAGCGGTCCACACCGGTGCCGTCACCTGAGATGAAGATACGGTTGGCTGAGTTCTTTTTGTCCATCTGTGAATTGATGTACATAAGTACGAAAGCCGTCTCGTGTTCGCTATAGGCATTGGTCCAGCCATACTGGAGGCCTTCCACGGTCACCATAGTGCCGAGATACGGGCAGGAGGCAATGGTAGCGTTCTGGGCAGGGAGCTGGGCTTCTGCCAGAGTTACCGGCTGAACTTTCTGTATATCAGAGGGATTGCCACGGTAGATGTGAGTATCCACCAGCAGTTTGTTCTCAAGATATGAGGTTTCATAATCTGTACCTGTACCGTCAAAACCTATCTGCACCATACCGTTGCCGTTCTTGTCTCCGGACTTGTAACCGTACTCCCCGAGCCAGAGTCCGTCACAGGCTATGAAAATCTCCTGACCTTCCAGATAGTTGTTGGTAAGCCCGTTCTGGCCTATCTTTATCTCCATTCCGCCCGTACCGTCCTGGATGTAGAGGCTCTTATAGAAGTTGCCGGGCTGATCGGTGGTGGATACACGGCCGTGGATCACGCATCCATCGGTCATTTCGAAAGGAGCTCCGTGTGCAGTATATTTCGAGGCCAGTTCGGCAATTGTCGTGATCTTGTCGAAATCATCGGCAGTCACATATTCGTAGGCCTTGGGATTCTTGTACTGGCCCGTGAATACCGGGTCGAATTCGCCTTTGCAGGATACGAGAGCGCTGATTGCGATTATAGAGTAAAATATCTTTTTCATATCCTTAGAACTTGAAATAAAGGTTCAACATATAACTTGCGCCCTGCATATAGAAATACTTGGGATCGAACTTGTAATAGACGTTACGGTCTGCGCCCTTGATGAGCCTCGTCTGCTCATAACCGCCGGTGCGTACGTTCCTGTTGTTGGTGAGGTTGCTCACGTTGAGACTGAAACCGAACTGGTACTTGTAGTGCAGATACCAACTCTTTCCCACGCTCAAATTAAGCAGGAATGCCGGTTTGAACCTCTCCTGAGCCGTCATATATTCCACCTCCTGCGGCGTCTCCACCCCGTCGGGGCCGGCGCAGGCGAAAGACGTACGGTAGAGGGGGTTCATATCGAGATACGAGTCCTGGAAATACTGACCGTTGAGTTCGAAGAACCAGTAGGACTTCGTGCGATAGTTCAGGGCAAGTTCGGCGGCAAGTTGGGGAGAAGAAGGCACATAGTGCTTCTGATACCCCTTTATTATATAGTTGCCGTCCATATCCTGCTCATAAATCTGCTCTCCGGTATCGGGGTCGGTGACCTTGCTGTAAATCGGAGACTGCTGCCAGTATTTGACATCATCCTCACGTATGACCTCGGCGCTGTTATCCATAGTCTGCACCATATGCGGATTGCTGGTATAGATGTGCTGACCCCAGGCCAGAACCGCAGACAGGCTGAGACCCGTCACGGGCAGGGGAACCTTGGCACCGAGTTCGATGCCGGCGTGACGCTCGTTGATGCCCGTCATTGCGAAGTTGGTGAAGGAGTTCTGCGAGTCGTCGTAGAAGCTCATCACCTTGGTCTGATCCTTGATTGTGGTGTAGTAACCAGTCACGCGGAGACGATACCCGTTGTTGTCATACTGATAGGACAAATCGGAGCTGAATGCCTTCTGCGTGGTGAGATTGTCCACCCAGGTATTGCGCGTACGAGGTGAAATGAATGCATTGTTGAACGTAGGCGCATCATTGAAATAACCGATATTTCCGCTGAAACGATGTCCGCCCGTAAGCGTGTAGGCAAGCCCTAGTTTTACGGAATATGTGAAGAAGTTCTTATTTCCGCTGCTGCCCTTCGAGGTCTGGCCGTGAGAAAGTTCCGTAAGGTCCTCGCCTGAAATGGGGTCGATAATGTGTGAGCCGTCCTCATTGGCGCCTGCGAACAGGCCCTTGCGGTAAAGGCCGTGACGCCAGATGGTGTTGTAGCCGGCCTTGAGACCCAGATTCACGTCCAGATTCTCCCAGCTGTACATTCCATTGGCCCACAGACTGGCGTCGAACAGGTAGGACATATAGTCATAGCCGTATTTTCCGCCCTTGCCTATCTTCTGCGCATTGCAGTCGTGGTTGAGCCAGTAATCCAGGTCATTCTGTATCCTGGCCTCCGAACCGCCGAAATCACGCTCTGCGAACTGGTCAACGTTGAGGAAGTAGTCGCCGCCGAGGAGGTCGGCCATCTTCTTGTAGTTCTCAGTTGCGTTGAAACGCAAATCGACACCGCCGTTAAGCTTGAAGTCGGAATTTATTCTCCAGGCAATGTTGTCCACGAGATGAATGTCGTTCTGGTCCACGTGGCGCTCTTCCTGAGCATATTTGCTGCGGCGACGTCCTTCATCGTCCAGGGAATTGTAGTTCACGTTGTACATCCTGTCCCAGTCCACGTGCTGGTAGTTGGCATATTCGGAAACGTTGGGATTCCACATTTCCCTCGCATATTCAGCCTTGGCCTCGGAGTTACGGTCGTAATTCTCATCGGGCATATAGAAATAGGAAGGAAGGTTGCGGTAATAATCCGGACGGGGATCCGGTGCATCGTACCAGTCAAGAGCCGTGTAGCCGTTCATGCCCGTACGCCACAATATTATGGCATTGTTCTTCAAGTCATCGTTGGGAGTCCAGGTATAGCGTGCGAAAGTCACCGGTTCGAAGGTCTTGCGGACGCGCGAGTTGCGGACTTTGCCGTTCTGATAACCCCAGTTGCTGTTGTACATATTGTCGCCCATCATATCATACACCTCCTGCGTGGAAGCGTTCTGCGCTCCGCGCTCGCCGGGAGTGGCGAAAGTTGCGAAACTGAGTTTGTGCTCGTCGCCCCATTTCTTGTCGGCGCCCACATAGTATGCGAAGCTGCGGTAATAAACACCCTTTATCCAGTCATTTCCGCCAAGACGTACAGATACGTTGGCAGCCACACTCCAGCCGTTGTCCAGAGGGCCTGATGCGTAGGTTCCCATAAGACGCAGACGGTACATAGCGCTGTTGGTCAGGGCGCTGAAACGCCAGCCCTTGCGGACGTCGCCAGCCGTACCGAAGATGTTGGTCACACCGTTGTAACGGCCTATCGCCTGATCGTAGGCATTGAGGCCGATGGATGTCTCCTTCGTACGCATAGCTTCATTAAGACCGCTCCAGAGACTGTACGGGCTATAACCTGTGAATGCGTCGTTCATACGCACACCGGCCAGATAAACTTCCTGGGTCTCTGAATTGTAACCGCGGTTCTTGAACCTGATATTGCTGAAACCATAGCCGGCAACATCCGTATAGACGTCATTGGCGTTGAAGAGTATGGTCGGAGAGTCGCTGTAGCCGCTGTCCGCCATATCGAACTCGGTGAATGATGATGCATCCACCTCGGCAAGATTTGCGTCCGCGGAAAGGGACACCCTCATAAGATCCCTCACGAGACCTTTTTCAACGATTACGAACACCTCGGTGGACAGATAGCCGTCTGCACCCACCTCAATCTGATAACTTCCGTCATTCAGATTTTCAAAGAGGAACGAACCGTCCTTGTCCGCCTTGAGAGTAGCGATGGTGGTGCCGTTCTGCTTCAGTACAAGTTCAGCTCCTTCAACGGCGGTCTTTGCAAGCCTGTTGACTACAGTTCCCTTGATGCCGCCTGTTCCCTGGGCGAACGCCATCACCCCAAGGAAGGAAAGCACGAGAATTGAAATAAGTTTTTTCATATATGTATAATTTTTATTTTCCCACAACTATAAAGGTCGGATAGTGGTCGGAATATCCGCCTATGAATGCGCCGCCACGGAAAGTTCTGAAAGGATAACCTTTATAGGGGCCTTCCTGGGTGGTCATAAACGGGCGTTTGAAGATATATCCGTAATAGCCCTTCTTGCCTATGGGCTGGAGTTTCAGCGTACCTTCCTTCGGATGTACGAGATTGCTGTTCACCAGTTCCTGGTCATAGATGGACCAGGTGCCCTGATAGCATAGCGAGCCGTAGCCGGCTTTTATCATAGAAAGGTATGGATTGAAGAAGTCCAGTTTCTCCACTTCGGAAATCTTCTCCTTGCCGTGGAGCCACTTGGCCATACTTTCATCCGTTGGATCGTCGTTCATATCGCCCATCACTACAATCTTGATGTCGGGCCACATTCTCATAAGGGCCCTGGCGTGCATATAGATGATACGCGCTCCGCCGCTGCGGAGGTCAGCTCCCTTGCCGCCGACGCGCGAGGGCAGGTGCGTCACGAAGAAGGCGAACATCTCGCCGTCAATAGTTCCGCGCACCATAAGTATGTCACGGGTGCGGAAGTATTCCTTCTCCGACTGGTTCAACGAATACTTGATGGAGCCGTCGTCATAGAAGGTGAAAGGTATGGATTCGCTGGCAAGAAGCTTGAACTGTTTGGGATTGTACAGCAAAGCCACGTCCACACCGCGGCGGTCCGGACCGTCATAATGCACTATCTGGTAATTGGCCGCTGCGATTTCCGGTTCGGCGACGAGGTCCTCGATAACGAGGCGGTTCTCTATCTCGCTGATACCCAGAATGGTGTGCCAGCGTCCGTTGGACTTGGCCATCTCCCCTATCACGTGGGCCATATTCTTGAGTTTCTTCCTGTATTTGACCTCCGTCCACTTGTTGGAGCCGTTCGGAAGGAACTGCTCGTCGTTCTTGGCAGGGTCATCGTAAATGTCAAAAAGGTTCTCCAGGTTGTAGAATCCTATGACATAATTCTGTTTGGCATTCTGTGCGTTGACTGCGTTTCCTGCCACCAGAAGCGCCGCAATGAATATAAATAGTCTTTTCATAATCAATCTTTCCACCACCCGTCGGGTGTGGATTCAACCTTCGCGGCCTTGGTCTCCCCGATGGCCGAAGGAAGATTTACAAAAAAATCCAAGCCCGTCTTCCTTTCGAGCTCGTCTATGGTCATCGATTCGTTCAGATATGAACCTGAATACGAATTGTTGTTGAAATAAAAGGCTATGCCGGTATAGCCGCTTGTGGAATTCGTGATTCCTACCGTCCGGCTACTGCTGTAACCCAGCAGGGCCTTGAAATAGCCGTCGGGGATTTTCACGCTCTTGCCACTGTTATCCCTCGTCGTTCTGGAACTTCCGCTGACCACACAGCCGGTCACCACATAAAGGGTGTCGAGATTACGGCTGCGGTCACGGACGTACATCTCCAGATTGGACCATACACCTTGATTGAGCCTGCTGTTCTGCACGGTCATATTCGTACCGTAGTAAGTCTGTTCGTTGTACTCCAGTATCTGCCTGTCCGCCGACGGTATCTGATGCCCGCGGTCTCCCCCGCTGACGGGTTTTATCATCACGGGCTGATATTTCTCCGGGAGTTTCGGATCCAACCCCCATTCCTCGGAACGTCCACAGCTACCTTTCAGCAATGCCGAATTAAGAGGATAGGCCACCCACCGTGCCACAAGGCCATCGATATCCCAGCAATACGAATAGTTGCGGCATTTCTTCCCTCCTATGGCCATAGGGTGTGAGAAGAAATAATACCTATTGTCATCCACATTACCAGTCGCCGGAAGTTCCATCCATTTCGCCACAGGATCGCTCTTTATTACTGTCCTTGAACCGCTCTGAACGAAAAGAGCGCTGGTTGTATCCGTTCCGCTTATCAGCGTCAACACACAACTGCGCTCGTTTTCTTCGGGATTCCTGTCATACGAAAGTATATTCACGACATTGCCGGACCCCTCCGTATCTTTGAGTCTAGCCCAGCCTTCGTTCCCTCTGACGGACATCTTCCAGTCTCCGGGAGCCGTGACATAGACAAAGGACGACCCTTTGTCCAGTGTGGCGTTGGTCGTGCCCAATTTTATCGTCGCCTCAACGACAACAGCCTGCGTATCCTGCTTCGTACAGGAAAAAACACCACCGCTGATGGCCAGAATAGCCATCAGCGGAAAGTGTCTTTGCAATATGTCGTGAAGCGGCATCAAATTATCTTACTGCTTTTTGAAGAATACAAGCCCATATTTCAGTGAGGTTGCATTCTTGTATGAACGGATAAGAGCGGATGCTGCACCGGCTGTTCCGATGCTCACGCCATTCCCGGTCAGGACTATGCCGCCGTCAGATTGGTTGCTCGCCACCCATTCCGCAGGACTCTCCTGAAGAGCCAATCTCCTGTTCGTTGCAGACGCTGTGCTGACAAGATACTTACCACCACACACCACGTAATATGTATTTGCCGCGCCCGTGGCAACGAGGGTGACTTCAGCAGCTTCACCCGTCATTTTGTCTGAAGTGGGATTGGGATTCTTTGTAAGCACTCCGGATTCAAATGAGTAAGACATTGTATTGAGATCTCCGTTGGTTCCGGTTGTTATTGTTCCATTCCAGAAATGGTAGGAATATGGCTTGAAATTCGTATTGTCATAAGACTCCAGGAAACCAGCCATAAGGTATGTCCCGGCAGCAAGATTGGCTATCTTGTCTATCGCGACATATTTGTCTACGCTGTTCTTGGACTGAGTGATGGTCACGGTCTTGGTTATATCTCCACCCTTAACCGTTACGGTATAGGTCTTGGCGTTTTCCGTATCCGTATTTGCCTCGAAAGTAACGGTCACGGGCTGGCTCTTGCTGCCGGAAGTAACGTTAACGGAAGCACCGTTGTCCACAGAGCAGGTCCAGGACTCGATGTTGGAGTTGACATTAAACTGGGCAGAGGTCTCTGCTGCACCAACAGTTATGGTCTCAGGGCTTACTGACAGATAATCGCCATCCCTGTCGAGAGAGATAATCTTGCTACCGGTATTAATTTCAGGAGTAGTGCCCTGAAAGTTGACCAAGTCACCGAGGATAACGACCTTATCGCCTACCATAATCTGGTCCGTGGCAGTGAATTTAGCGCCCTCGAGGTAGTAACCCCTGTAGACAATCAGTTCGAGAGCGGTAGTACCGTCGTCTGAAATGTTGTATTCGGCATTTCCGAATTGGCCGGTATCAACGCTCTTTATTGAGGAAATAACACCTTTGACGTAAACACCCTCGACCTTACCATTCTTATCCAACGTCTTGGCCTTAGCAATAGCCTCCGTAGCGCTGTAGGGATTGTCAAGAGTACCGTCACCGGCGGGAACGTCCCCAGAAGCGGCCTGGCTGACAACAATTACAGCCTTGTCCTTTTCGGCCGTACCGGCAAAAGTGACAGTGGCGTTTCTGGCAGCACCCTCATTGGCAGTAATTGTAAGAGTCACCTCTGCATTGGCACTTCCGGACGCAGGAGAAACCTCAATCCAGTCAGCGCTGGAAGTTGCAGTCCAGGCAACAGTCGAAGTCACATTGACTTTCTGGCTGCCGGCTTCAGCAGCAACGCTCAGGGTAGTCTTGTCAAGAGTGATGGCAGACTCGCCTGAATCATCGATGCCGCCGTCCTCGGTTACGAGTTCAACATCGTCGGCGAAGAATGACTTGCTACCTCCTTTGCTGGAGTTCATAATGATGATGCTGACCTTGGTAGTCTTGTCAAGAGTAAACTGACTAGAGTGAAGAGTCCAGTCAGTACCTGCGACAACCGGGTCAATCAGGTATTTGTAGTCGTTACTAGTATCAGCAACCTTACCTTCTGCATCCAGAAGGGCATAACCGATTCTAAGCTGGCCTTCGCCCTTTGCATAAAGGCCGAGCTGATAAGTTCCGGCTTTCAAATTATAGGCCTTGGACATAACCCTCTTGTTTGACGTGGAGCCTTCAATGCTGATGCTGGCTGCGCCGCCGTGAACCTGAGTAGTCTCCTTGGCGATTGTAGCATTGCTTGAAGCCTCCATCCAGGCAACGGGAGCATCACCGTTCCACTCCTCGAAACCGGAGTTGGTCAACAGATTCTCGCCTGTGATGGGTTTGGGAGGTTCGGGACTCTGACCATTGATGGAAATAATCTTGCTGCCAGTGGTCATTTCAGGAGTATTGCCTTTGAAGTTGACGAGCTTACCGAATACAACCACTTCATCACCTACCTTAATCTGATCAGCTGAAGTGAATTTATCGCCATTGAAGTAATAACCTCTGTAAATGATGAACTCATTAGCCGTGGTGCCATCATCGGAGATATTGTATTCTGCATTTCCAAAACTGCCGGTATCAATACTCTTTATCGTGGAAATGATACCCTTTACATAAGCCTCGACTTCCTGTCCATCCGCAAGTTTGCCTGCCGCCTCGATGGCGTCTGATGCAGAATAGGGTTTCTCCAAAGTGCCGTCACCGTGATATACGGGAATACCGTCCTGGTTCACGGTAAGGGTTTTCTTTGCGAGAGTACCGCCGTTGAAAACGACACTCGCGCTCCTGACAGTACCTTCATTCGCAAGAACGGTAACAGTTACAGTCACAGGGTTGCCGGACGCCTTCTGGGTCTGGCCCTTGATGTCCTGGCCATTGACAGTGAGAGACACCCACTCGGGGACGTCAGCCTCTGCAACCTTCCAGTCGCGATTGCAGGTAACCTGAACAGTCTGACTGGAAGCCGTCTTCTCGAAATTGAGAGCAGCGGGATCGAGCTTCATAGAAGCAGTGCCTTCCTCGGCATTCTCCTTCTGACAGCCCACGAGCATCAAAGACATAGCTAAGATGCTGAGTAGTAATGATTTTGTTTTCATAAAAATATTGGATTGATTATAATTTGTCGCAACATACAAATTTAACAACTTTTCCCCTGCCACCAAAAAAGAGTTATCAACAAGTTATCAACAATTCTCCCTCCAGAGATAGATTTTGTCGCCGCGGCGGGGGTGATTTTCCCCGCAGGGCACGGGGATGCTGACCACGGAGCCTTTGGGAGCTGTCTGCACCGGCTTGAGGTCGAGACGGATTTCGCTGACCTTGAACTGATTTACCCCTGACGTCGGGCCGATTATCATCACCTCGTCTCCGACACTCAAATCGCTGCTTTCCAGCTGGACCTCAGCCACTCCGAGCTTGCCGAACCAGTTGCTGATGCGGCCGAGATTGACCTTGGTCCGCGTCGCGTGCGAACCATAGACATTGCTCCACTCCCCGAGCCGCGCCCCCTGGTAATAACCGTCCCAGAAACCGCGGTTGAACACCTCGGCAAGTTCCTTTTTGAGCTGCGTGCCCCTCTCCGGGGAATAGGTCCCGGCAATAACCTCGTCGGCGGCCTTGCGGTAGCAGGCCACGGTACGCCAGACATATTCGGCGCTGCGTGCGCGGCCTTCTATCTTGAACACAGTCACGCCGGCATCGATGATCTTGTCCATAAACTCTATGGTGCACAGATCCTTGGGCGACATTATGTATTTGTTGTCTATCTCCAGTTCGCTGCCCGTCTCAAGGTCCGTCACCCTGTAACCGCGCCGGCATATCTGATAGCAGGAACCGCGGTTGGCCGATGCTCCGTATTCGTGCAGAGACAGATAGCATTTGCCGGAAATCGCCATACACAGGGCGCCGTGCGCAAACATTTCTATAC
>JAKSJV010000018.1 GCA_024402005.1 Bacteroidales bacterium | reverse complement strand
AAATATACTTTTTCATTGCTGTCAGGGATTTAGAATGAATAAGAAGAGGAATCGTGATACAGAACTCCGGTTACCGTTCCGCCACCGCTCTGGCACAATACCCCTGTGGGATTGATTTGCTGAACCCGCACTGCAACGGGCTCATACAAGGACTTCTGTCCGTTTTGGATTTTGTTTTCCATCATTTGATTATATATTGGTTTGTAATTGATATCTATTTGTCTGGTATATATACAAAAAGACTTCCGCCCGAAGTCCCCAGAAACGGACTACAAGCAGGAAGCATATTTATCCTCATTCTATATGAAGTGTGGGTAAGCATAAATTCGTCTAAAGTTACTCAAAATAATTAGAATCAGAGCAAATTTTATGAAAAAGCCAGTCGATGAAGAAATCCAGCCAGTTGAAAGCATTGTTGCCGGAACCGACTGCATTGCAACCGAAACCGTGACCTCCTTCGGGCAGGTAGATGAACTTGTGACCGACACCTTTTGAAGTGAGGGCCGAATCAAGAAGCTCGGAATTCTTGGGATTGACGACCTTGTCATCCTCGCAGCACAGCAAGAACACTGGACAGCAATCATCCTTGACGTGCTTTTCGACGGAAAGGGAATCCTTGAGGCAGATGTCTCCCCTTCTTATTCCCATCAGCCCCCGACGGGATCTGTGATGCACGCAGGACTCGTCCGACATAGTCACCACGGGATACATCAAAGCCACGAAATCAGGCTTGGGTCCGGTATCGGATTCGGCACACAGCATTGCAAGGTGTCCTCCGGCCGAGAATCCCATTATACCTACAGCTGACGCATTCACGAAAAACTCATCAGAGCGACTTCTGACAATGGAAAGCGCCTGTCGGACGTCATCCAGCATATCAGGATATGCATTCCCGTTATACAGGGCACGGGATTCAAAGATAAAGTTGAACTCGCCTGCCGTACGGTAGGAAAGCACAAAAGCCGCAATGCCACGTTCAGAAAGACATTCCGCCATACGCAGGCCCTCGTTCTGCCTGTCCAGCCAAAAATAACTCCCGCCGGGGCAGATTATGACTGCAGTATGACTTTCCTTGCCATCATCGGGAATCACGGCCGTCATCACGACCTTACCCTTATTCCTGTCTGTCGTATTCCAAACAGGAATGGTCAATGCAGGGCGGGATTTCGCGGAAACGGCCGGGACAACGGACACCGTCAAGGCGCCGGCAAGTACCAATATCGACAAAAATCTGCTCCGCATATTCCTTATGAGGTTTTTTCGCGGTGCAAATTTAGAAAAATATCCTTACATTTGTCAGTATGATTCATACAATTCTGATAATGATACTTTCAACTCTTTTTCACAGGCAGCAGGATTATGCCGTTTACGGCCCGAACGGAGGCATAGCAACGCACATCACCCTTCCTGACGGTTTCAATCCGGAAACGGACAAATGTCCTATGGTCATATTGATGCACGGCTTTATGGCAAAAAAGGAAGGTAATCCGATACCGTCCGTCGCAAAAGCTCTTGCAAAGGAAGGCATTGCATCCGTAAGTTTCGACTTCGACGCTCACGGAAAAAGTGAAGGCAGGTTCATTGATATGACCATTTCCAGCGAAATCTCTGATGCGAAAGCCGTTTTTGACTATGTCTGCAAACTCCCTTACGTCAGCGAGATAGCTTTTGCGTGCCATTCCCAGGGCGGAGTTGTCGGAGGAATGCTGGCAGGTCAGTTGAACGATAACGAAAGGAAACCCGTCTGCCTGGTATTGCTCGCACCGGCTGCCGTGCTGAAAGACGATGCAATCAAAGGACAATGCATGTTCTCGCACTATGATGCGTCAAACCCTCCGGAATATGTCAACGTGATGATGCATAAATTGGGACGCAAATTCATCCTCGAAGCGCAGAAACTCCCTATTTATGAGACCTCCGGGCAATATGACGGCAAGGTCTGCCTGATTCACGGAACAAAGGACAAGATTGTCCCTCTGTCGTACAGCGAGAAATACCACGAGGTCTATTCCGGCAGCGAACTCCATATTATAGACGGTGAAAACCACTTCTTCAGCAAGAAGAAAAATGAGGTGGTCGGCATAGCAACCGATTTCCTGATCAGACAATTACTTTAATAGGCTGTGGCACTTTTGTCGAGTCTGGACAAAATATTTTTCGAGGCGGGCGGTTCGGAAGAACCGGGGCCCCGGGAGAAAAAATTTTAGTCCAGCGAGCAAGTACCACAGCTATCGGTAGAACTTCCTGTCAATCTTACCATTATAGGTGCGCTGGATCGAGGAAACCTGCTCATAATAGGTCGGAACCTTGAAAGAATCCAGTTTGGACTTGATATGGACGGCAAGAGAATGTTTGTCGAGAGAGGCACCGTCCGCGAGTACGACCAGCAATTTGAGCACTGTCCCGATCACGGGGTGTTTGGCCGCAATGCAGATGCAGTCCTTGATGCCTGGAAATGACGCCGCGGCATTCTCGACCTCGACGGGATTTACCTTGAAGCCTCCCACGTTGATAACGTCACCGCTGCGACCGGTGAGATGTATGAGTCCGTCCTCATCGACATAGCCGAGATCGGCACCGTGTATCCTGCCGTCCTGTATGACGGCCGCCGTGGCCTGAGGATCTGCGACATATCCGCTCATAATCGTACGGCCTGACACTATCACATTGCCTTCGGAGGTGACTTCGACGGAGGAATTCTTCATCGGACGGCCTATGCATCCTTCCATATATCTGCCGTCATTGAAATCATAAGTGCAGACACAGCCTATCTCCGTACCGCCGTAAGTATTGTAAAGGCGGGAATGAGGCAGAGCCTCGCTGAGCCGACGCATATCAGTCTGGGTAATCGGAGCGGCACCCGTTTCAATGAAATCAATCTTATCGGCCAGAGAACACAACTTTTCATACGAGAACTGCATTATAAGCCTCAGGCTGGCAGGGACCATAAAGGTTCCGAACTTCTTGTACGGGAGTTCGAACACGTCGAAGAATGCATTCATATCCTTCAGCCCGTCAAGGATGCACAACGTGCCTCCGACGGTCAGGACGGGATGTATCTTGAAAAGTGACGCTATGTGATTGAGGGGACCGCTGATGATGAAGAGCAGGTCCCGGCAGAAATGAAGGTCGGTGATGAAATTGTCGGCGCAGGAAACAAGACAGGTCTCAGAGAGCATAACGCCTTTGGACTTTCCCGTAGTGCCGGTCGTATACAGCGTATCCATAATATCGTCCGCAAACACCGCAGCCTCGACCTCATCCTTCACGGCCTTGAAATTTTCATCGCTCGCTGCGTGTTCCAGAGGCACTGCGACAGCGTGGAGTTTATGTACGGCGCAATAGGTGACCAGAAAATCTATGTCCTGGGTCGCCCTGAACACATAAGGCCTGTGGGGTTGAAGCCCTGCCGCCCTGAGACTAGCCGCCCTGTCAAGGATGGCGGACCACAGCTGTGAATATGTAATGCTGTCCTTCCCGCACACAGCGGCCACCTTGTCAGGAGTTTCGCTTGCAAAGCGGCAGATGCTGTCCTCGAGATTGAGGAGGCCCTTGCCGGGCAGAGCATCCACCTTGGCCTGCACCATATTCACCAGGGCATCCAACGAACGGAAGTTCTTGGGCGAAACATCCGATGCATCCAGATTGATGCCGTACGCATCGGAAAGGATGACAAGGATTGTGGCGACACCAAGGGAGTCAAGTTCACTGAACAGGAAATCAGACGAAAAGTCCACAGCCGGGAGGGCGTCTGACAATAATTTCAGAATACGTTCCTTCATAATTATAGTTTGAATTCTATGTTATCTACAAAATCGTGTGCCGCAATTTCAGCGACAACCCTTTTTTCATCATTATCCATTACGGCCGTCACCACTACGCCAGGGTGCGTCAGGGCCAGATATATCGCAGTTTCACCGTACCCGTGGTCGCAACATTCCAGAACGTCTTTTTCCGGAACATCTACAGCCGGAGAATTCCTCAACAGTTTAAGATTGGACTTTGCCGTCCGGTAAATCTCATTACCTTTATATATATACCTACCCAAAACCTGCGAGAAGGCATCACGATGCTTGAATCCCAAAAGTAAAGCAATAGTCAGAGGATATCTGCGGACTTTTCCTCCCTTTGTCGTCAGCAATTTGAAAAACAAGGGTGGAATCAGATATGCCATCATTACGACAGAGGCCATTCCGATTATGGTTACCTCCGCGAGAGAGCGCATAGCAGGATGCTTTGCCACTATCAAGGTGCCCATTCCGACAAACATTATCAGGGCTGACCGCAGGATGCCACTCTTATAAGATTTCAGCATCGGTCTGCCGTGAGCGTACTCCCACTGGCAACCTTCCGTCATAAATATAGTATAATCATCCCCCTGACCGAAGATGAAGGTCGCCAGGATGATGTTCACTATATTGAATTTTATGCCGAAAATGGCCATAATGCCAAGAATCCAAACCCAGCTGACCGCCATAGGGAGGAATGACAGCAAAGCAAGTTCTATCCTCCCGAATGAGAACCAGAGGAAGAAGAACACTATCAGGGAGCAGGCTATACCTATATAATTGAAATTGTCGGAAAGATTGTTTGACAGCGCGGCATTCATACCCGCCACGTCAAAACTGTCCTTGAAACAGGCCTTGACCTCGTCAAGTCTGTCACCCTCGACATTCAGGATATCCACTGCACAGTACATACCGGCCTCGTCAATGTAGGCCAGATTCTGTTTGAAAACAAGCCCGGTAAGAGGGGAAAAATACTCAAGTCCCCGAGGAGACAGTGTGTCGGCAGATTCCACCAGGGCATTGAACCTGTCGAAAGCGTCTGCGGAAAAATCACAAAGTTCCGCCTGAGTCTTCAAATCTTCGGTCAATGCCTTCCTGTGACGGTTCACGAAGTCACTCCACAGCGCAAGCCTCTCCCGCTGGCGCTCCTTCGAGACGATGAAATCGGATATTCCGCGGTGACTCAGGACAAGGCCCTCTCTGACAAGACTGTCGGCGATTGCTTCATTCACTGAATTGCCCGCCAGAGCCTCATCGGTTTCATATCCTCTTGACAGGACATACAGGCTGGAGGTCAAATGCTCCGAATCTCCATCGTAAAGATCCTGGAAATACTGCATATCGTCCTTCTGGGCCTGAGTCATATAATTTATATGGGTAAGGTCCGTGTCAAACCCTGTCCTGGAGCTGTAAATTCCGAAAACCACGGTCAGCAGCGCAACCGCAACGACTATACTCCTGTATTTTTCTGGAGAGAAGGATGTCAATGCGGACATAAGACGGCTTTCTCCGCCATCCGATTCAGCCTCAACTTTTATGAAATGAGGCAGATATAAAAGAACGAACAATATCGTACCCACCAACAGCAAAGAAGCAAACAGGCCGAGATCCCGCAGCGCAACGGATTTCAGAGGCACCAGCGCCAGGAATGCGCCTACCGTAGTGATATTGCCCGTAACCAACGGGGCGGTTATCTCCTTCATCGCCTTGCGTAGATCCTTCTGATGCGCCGTATGGACAATCAGGTGCAAAGGGTAATTGACCGCTATGCCGAGGATTACGCTGGATATGCCTATCACTATGATGGAAACCTTGTCTGACAGCAAGGACATACCTCCCATCGCGAACAGCCATCCCCATCCTATCGATAGGAATATGAGAAGTATGTTACGGAAGGATCTGAATGAAAATATCAGGACAAGCATTATCAGAACCACCGACAACGATATGGCGATTATGCTGTCCGTCTTGATGCGGGAGGCATTGCCGACGGCTATCTGAGGACCGCCTGCGATGTGTGCGGTGACTCCGGGATAAGCGGCCTCCATTTCATCGATCGCATCCTCGAGGATATCGAGCAGCCTGGCATTGTTCTTCGTTTCGCTGTTGCCGAAGGGAGAAGAAGTCATAGCTATCGCCCTGGTCATATCAGGCGTGAAGATGTGGCCGTCATACATTTCGAAATTCATCTGCGGATCCGCCTTCTTGAGACGCTGCAGCGCAGGAGTGAAGAGGGCCAGGGGATCTGCAGAAATATTCGAGGCCATAAACCCTCCTGTGGGGAACATCAGCATACCGGCATCGCGGGACAGCTGGGATTCCACATAGCCAGGACTGGCCAGCAGGCTGTCCATAACGGCATAATCCTCCTTTTCGAGGAAATACGGGGCGTTCGAAAGAATGAAATCGGACACTTCCAGCATTTTCTCCATATCGAAACTGGCAGAAATATCATTCATCCATCCTTGTGTATCTTTTTTCCGGACTGTCTCTACAAAGAAATCCATAGCTTCGACCGTAAGGTCCGCATCTCCCGGATTGGAAAAAAGGATATATATGTCTTCCGCTCCTGAAATCTGCTGGTATACGGACAGCGCCTCCCTGTCGGAAGTACCAAGAGGCAGGAAATCACCTATATCCTCGCTGTAATCCAGACGCAACAGCAATGCCGCCGCTGCGACCGTTACGGTCACAAGGGAAATCCACAGGGTCCTGCGGCTTTCGTGAAAACGGTCATATAGTCTTAACTTCCCCATTCAGCTGATTCAGTATATGATTCTGTCCCATTATCGCTTCCGCCGTATTCACCGCGGTAAGGCTGACCCCGCACAGCCCGTGCAGATTGCAGTTCTGCCCTGTCAGAAAAAGATTCGGAATCTTGGTAAAGACAGGTACCTGTGACAATATGATATTGCTGCAGTCCTTGGAAAAACCGCACATCGAGCCTTGTTTTACACCATAGAAGTCCCTGATTGTCAATGGAGACGAGGCATCGACGGCATCGACACAGCCTCGGAAACCCGGATATATTTCTTCCATACAGTCAAGAATCCTGTCCGTATGTTCCTTCTTCCACTTTTCATATTCCTCCCCGCGTCTGCCTGTGCTTGTGCCGGACCAGGCGGCAACCTCCTCCCACGACATAGGAGCCGTAACCGCCAGTTTTGTGGCATATTCGCCCTGCCCGATATCGGGAGGCGTCATATACAGAAAGCCGAGAGGCCAGGTCCCGCCCGCAGAACCTATTTTCCACACGTCCGCATAATCGGATACATAGTAGGCGGAATGGTTGATGTATCTGAACGTATCCTTTTTCAACTTGATGTTCAAACTGAAAGCCGAAAGCGAATTCGGGATGCTGTCCAGTCTGTTCCGGTAGGACAGAGGCAGCGCAGAGGGATTGTCCAGCAAAGTGAAGAACGTACAGGGATGTATGGCGCAAACATAATAATCGGCGTTGTAGAACTTCCCGCCGCCTGTCTTTACTCCGGTAATGAAACGCCCTTCCGTACTTACGGAAACAACCCCGTCCGATGTCAGCACGGAGCCACCGTTTCTCTCGATGAAGGATTTGAGTTCCTCTGCGAGAAGGTAGCTTCCGCCGGCAAAACGGGTGGGGCCGTTGATGTAAAGCACCGATACGATTGCGTGTATATATGCCGGCGTCATATCCTTCACCCCTCCATAGAAAGGATTGAAATAGGCCACGAGACTACGCAGCCTGTCATCAGTAATGTATTTGTCTATCAATGCATTGGCACTGAGCAGAAATTCATCCGAATACACCCTTTCCCTGGCCGGCCTGAGATAGAACATATCCACCTCATCGGCTATCCTGTACAGGGCCGCGACGTATTCGCGGAGGTTCTGCTCCTGAGCGGGGAATTCAGCGGCAAGAGCCTTGACGAAGTTATCCCTTCCTCCTGATATCCTGTATGTTCTGCCATCCTTCGAGACAAAGATGCTGTCGGTTACGTCCTTATCCACGTCACGCAGATGAAGCCTGGAACCGATACCCAGCCAATCCAGTATTCTTCTTGTGCTTCCGCCTTCATACATCCCCCCGACCACGTGCATCCCCGTATCGAAAATCTCACCGAACCTCGAATAACTCTGCAGACCGCCGCCGGCAGTGGCGTTCTTCTCAAGCACGGTCACCCGAAGGCCCTCCCTGGCGAGAATGGCTCCGGTGAAAAGGCCTCCTACGCCTCCTCCTATTATGACAACGCTCCTACTCATCTTCAAATGTCAGCTTCAAGTATCTGTCTGTAAAGTTTTTCTGACGGGACCAATTCCGCGCAAGTGAGCATAGTGCCCACGATAACTCCCATTATACCGTGTGAATTCACATTCTGCCCCGCAAGCAACAGATTGGGAACCTTGGTCCTGTACATCACCCTCCCGGCAGGGCCGAGATTCACATCCTTGGATATTCCGTATATTGAACCCGCTTCAGTCCCCGTATAATCGTAATAAGTCAATGGTGTGGCCGTGTAATATGACTCTATTGAAGCGGCAAAGCCGGGGAAAGTCTTTTCAACGGATGCTATCAGCCTCTGCGCCCTGTTTTTCTTGAATTCCTCATAATCCTCTCCCCTGCGGCCCACCTTCGTCCCCATCCATCCTGCAACCTCATTCATATTCATATAAGACATCACTATGCCACCCTGTGCCCATACGGGATTCTGCCGGTGACACATATGCATATAAATGAAGCCCTTGGGCCAGGATGAGTCCGAATATTCTTCACAGCCCCAGGGAGAATTGCCGTCATACCTGAAATAATTCGTATTCATATAGGGAACCGTATTTTCGCGGAACTTGACGTACAGCGAGAATACGGATGACGTCTCCGGAATGGAATTTATTCTGCTGCGGTACGCCGGACGTATCAGTTTTGTATCCAACAGCTCGACCATACGTTTGGGGTGTATGGTGCTTATCACATAATCCGCAGCGTAGAAGCGGCCGTCTTCGGTTTCGACCCCCGTAGCCTTCGTGTCATCGCAAACTATCTTGTCCGCCTTTGCGCACGTCAGTACTTTTCCTCCCATAGCCTCGATATTGCGTATGAGCGCCGATGAAATCGCATCGCTCCCACCTACAATCCGGTATGAACTGTTGTTATAGAAGTCCATAATGAAGGCGTGAAGGGCAAAAGGGGTCCTGCCATATCTGGCCGCATACAAGGGAAGGTCGCCTACAAGGACATTCTTCAGCAACGGGTCGGTGAAAATCGAATCCAGCACCGCATTTATCGGCAGGGTTTGATACTCGGAATTGTCGGTTATGTTCCTTTCCTGCGACGTCAAGGACCTTAAGGAAGAAACACGGGCAATCTCCTCGATAATGGAAATATATTTGTATATGGCATCCTTCTGGGCAGGAAAATATCCTGCCATCTTTTCAGCAAAAGCCTCTTTCCCGACAGCATATCCGAACTTGTCTCCGGCAAAATCCACGGTATTGTATGCAACGGCATCCAGTGGGCTCAGCACGACATCGTCACACAAGCCGAAATACTGCATCATACGATCGATGATCTGCCCTTTCGCCGCAGAGCCTATGAAATGCATTCCCGTTTCAAACTTCACTCCTCCCCTCATAAAGCACTGGAGACAGCCTCCCGCCTGAGCACCCTGCTCCAGAATGGTCACATCATAACCGTTCTTCTGCAGGATATAACCGCAGGTAAGGCCACCAAGACCGGATCCTATGATAACAACCTTAGACATTCCTTTCAATTTTGTCAGCAATTTCCGAATACCACATCCTGTAATTGTCACGCATTGCCGATGCCTGCTGTTTCAAGGTCTCACCCGATGAACCGATGTCGGCAGGAGAAAGCCTCTCTCCGATCTCAAAGTAAACAGGCCATCTGTGCAGAATGTTCCTGCGCTTGGGCAACGCTCGGGACGCACCATATATGATTGCAGGTATCATATCCAGTCCCAATGCCCCGGCAATGTGGAACGCACCCTGATGGAAACGTCCTATTCTGCCGTCCGCAGATCGCGTCCCTTCCGGGTAAACTGCGATGCTGTAACCCTCTCCTACGAGTTTTTCCAGTTTAGGCATAATTGCGTCCAGACCGGATGATACCGGAAGAAAACCGGTATTTCTGATAACATATCCGTAGAACGGATCCTTCCACACCCAGTCGTTCGTCAAAATGACAAGTTTTGGCGTAAGGGAAAGCAAGGCAAGAAGGTCGAGGTGCGACTGGTGGTTGCATATCACCACAGCCGGGACATCAAAGCTCTCGGCTGAGGGATTGGAACAGGTATATTTCACGCCGGGAATATGGTTTATGGCGAATTTTGCATAATAATGAATCATCCTGTGCAGGTTCATAACCTTCTTTTCCGTCTTCTTTCCAAGGCCTATGTACAACCAGGCAAAAGGCGTCATCACGCACAGAGAGAAGAAAATGAAGGACAAGCCGAAGAAGAGTGATCTCACAATGGTGTCCACGCCTCTCAATATGGTCAGGGGCAGACCATAAACCACCGCCAGTATGCAGAGTATGGTATTGAGGACGAAAATCCTCGAAAAATCACGGACGGGGCGGAAATGTGATACACGCTCGTCAGGGCTAGGGTAATAAACGTTTACCGGCTCGCTTACGAGTTTCACCCCGTGCCAGGAAGCGAATACCGGCAATTCGAGTTCCGCCTCATATCGTGACGTGAGCAGCGAAAGTCCGTAAAGCTTTTTGAGCGGATACAGCCTGTATCCCGTCTGCGTGTCCTTCAGGTAATGCCCCGTCTGCAGGGCGAACCAGAAATTGCTGAAACTGTTCGCAAAACGGCTCCCGGCGCTTCGTTCGATATTTTCAAGACCCTTTCTCCGGCCGAGTATCAGCGCACCGGGATAACGGATATTGGCGTCCAGCATAGAGGGAATATCCTCAGGGAAATGCTGTCCGTCTCCGTCCAGGGTTATCGCATAGGAAAATCCCTTGTCCAGCGCATACCGGAATCCGGCCTTCAAGGCGGCTCCCTTGCCCCTGTTCTCCGGGAATGCAATTATTTCAGGGCTGACGGGCAATGCCTTCAGTCTGAGCAGAGTGTCATCTGTGCAACCGTCACACACAACTATCACGTCATCGCATTGTTTCTGCGCACGGCCTACGACATCAGCAATGGTCCCGGCATTGTCGAATGTCGGTATAATCACGCATATTCCCCTGTTTTTCAGGCGCTTGCGCTGATTCTCCATTATTTCCGTATCCTGCATATCAATGACAAATCGGCCATAACCGCATCTCCGGCAGAAAGACGCGCGCGGGACGAAACCATATCGTTTTCCTTTAAAATCCTTGTTATCGTACAATTCAGCCGTGGCGTCTGCTGCGGCTGTATCACCTGCAGGAACTTGACGTTCTTCGCAGTATCCAGTTCAAGCCTTTCACCGCTTGCATCCTCCAGCAGTTCGATCACCATCTGCATTATGCACACCCCGGGGGTTATCGGCTCTCCTGGAAAATGTGCCTTGTAGATGAAGTGCTCCGGATCAAGGCTGACATCATACACGATGTCGCCACTGTCCTCGCACCTGCGCTGATATATACTGAAAAGACTGTCCAGCAGTTTCATAACGTTTTCCTCACATTTTTGAATTCAATGACGGTGCTGTCTCCCGACTTGGTCGACATCCTGACCTTCAACATCGTATCCGATGCCATATCATAGTACAGAGTCATCTCCGACATAAACTGTTGCATGGCTTTTTTCTGTGGAACCAGCGTGATTGTCTTCACATTCCCGCTCTCGCTGACGGATGCGGTAAAAGAGGCGTTGGAGCCGGCATCATCACCAATATCATCAATAGAGGATACCCCTATCATCATTTTTGCAATTTCCCCGAAAAATCTGCTCTGATTTGCATCAGATGCTACGGTCCTGCCATCTTTGATGAAGGAAACCTTCGCCCCATCCATAACCAGGGCAAACTTCATTGGGGAAGTGTATTCCCACTTCAGATGGTCCGGAGAATGAAAACTCATACTGCCATAGGACACTGCATCATTTTTCAGCATCTTCGTATGTACCGTCTGGACGAAATCGCATTCCAGCGATGATGGCACCTGCGCAGTCATTACCGTGCAGAGAATAGCCATAAACAATATCAAAACAGCTCTTTTCATACTATTTCGCAATCAGATAACATCCGAACATAATCGCCAGCACCCCTATCCATTTGGTAACGGACACCGGCTCATTGAAAAATATTATAGCTGCTATCATACCGAACACATAGCTCAGGGAAACCATAGGATATGCCATACTGAAGGGGAAATTCTTCAGTATATAGAACCACAGCAGACTGCCGGCGCCGTAGCATATGCCGCACGCTGCGAACTGCCAGTTTGCAAACACCGACTTCCAAAAGGCGAAAGTCCACGAAAAAGGCAGCATACGCGCCAATGCAAACTTCAGCAGCACCTGGCCTCCTGCCAGCAGCAGACTCTGGACTATGGCCAGCGGTATCAATGTGGTAATTCCTCTCATCATTTTCTGACAATTACAGTTGATTTGGCCTGAAATGCCGATGGCCCGGCCTCGTCAAAGACCGTCACCAGTACGGAAGATGCCTTTCCGCTGCGGATCATACGCGTGGCATCCTCCATAGCCCAATATTCAGACTCGTCTCCGTGGGAATAGGTTATATTGTAACCGTGGCAGAGAGTGCGTATGGCTATGGCCGACCCTATCGTATTATGCGTACTTTGCATAAACAGAGTCGGCTTCAACAGTTCCTCGTCGTTTTCGATGATGTCTTTCTGGAACTGGCGGCTCACTTCCAGCATACCATCCGCCGTCGCCGTCACGATGGCATCAGGCCTTTCCAAACCCGCCTTTTTCAAAGACAGCAGAGCCGTCAGGATGGATGCCCTCATCAAGGGTCCCATACGCCTCAGTTCCATTGCAGGGATGAAAGCCTTCAATTCCGACATATCATCGTCAGGACCGATTTCCTGTATCGCCGCCACCTTAGTCCCGAATACAGGCTCCACATCCTGCAGCATTACGGGGCGGTCCGACAATATAAGAGACGAATCATTTCCCCCGAAACCGAAGGAATTGCACATAACGTTATGCAGGATGGCTTTCTCCTGTCCCATCGTAGGCGTGATTCCGTCCGCATCAGGAGTTTTCCATCCCAAATTGGCAGGAGTGAACCCTTCCCGCATAGCCAGAATGCATATCACCGTCTCTATCGAGCCGGATGCCGATGTTGTATGACCGGTAAACGGTTTGGTGCTGGACACCTGTGGCATATTGCTGTCGAAAACACGTTTCAACGCCCTGCTCTCCGAAATGTCATTGCTCTGCGTACCTGTACCGTGTGCATTGACATACTGTATATCGGACGGAGAAAGACCGGCCATTGTCAAGGCCCCGCTCATCGCAAGGAAAGCGCCTTCTCCATTTTCACTCGAAGCGGTCTGATGAAAGGCGTCACAGCGATTGCCATAGCCGCTCACGTAGGCAAGGGCATCGGGGACATTCTTCTGCAGCACGACAAACGCCGCACCCTCGCCCAGATTCAGACCGTTGCGGCTGCTGTCGAAAGGCCTGCACTGCTCGTGGTCAAGTATCATCAAACTATTGAAGCCGTTGAAATGGAAACGGCTCAATGCCTCGGACCCTCCTGCAATCACGATATCGGCCTCATCGCTCCTGAGCATCTCGCATCCGAGAATTATGGCATTCAGGGCAGAGGAACAGGCGGTGGATATAGTGCACGTCTTCGCATCTTCCAAAGAACATAATGCAGCTATATCCCTTGTGCTCGCGCCACATTCATTGTCATTGGATATGGTTATATCCATATTGCCTACGGTCGTACCGGATATCAGAACGACACGTTTCCCTGCCGTATCCGCAATTCCGGCCTGCTCAAGGGCCTGGCGCACGGCAATGGCCCCCATAAGGGAGGTACGGCTGTAAACGGCGTCCCTGTCCACACCGAGCATCTCCTTCATCAAGTCATTGGATAGTTGCACCTCCCCCACAGGAATATCGGCGTGCTTCGACCTGAGGTATTTCATAGGACCGATGCCGGACCTTCCATCCCTTAACGAAGAAAGCACCTGCGCGGCATCGTTGCCGATGGCGCAGACTATTCCCTGACCTGTTATGGAAATGAAATCATTCATTATCTGGTTCTATGCTCCCGAATATATTCAGCCATCGCATTCACACTCGCAAAGACAACCTTGCCCTCGGCGGGGCTGGCCAGCTTGATGCCGTAATATTTGTCCAGTATGACAATAAGTTCAAGGGCATCAATCGAGTCGAGAGAGAGTCCGTCCCCGAAAAGAGGAGCATCATCGTCTATGTCATCGGGAGTCATCTCCTCCAGATTCAAGACCTCGATAATCTGTTGTTTGAGTTTAAGAATCAGTTCATCCATATCTATATTTCAATTATTTTCATTTCCGCTTCGAAAGTATCCTCACCGCTGCAATCAGCCCAGCCCGTAATCATAGAGCGCGAAAGCGAACCGGCGAAAGAAGCTTTTATAATCTTATCCATCAATTCATTATCCTTTTCAGGAAGTATGTACAGCGAGGTTTCACCCTTGTATGAATTTCTTATCGCAACCTCCCCTATCGAGATGTTCGGCAGAGTATAAAGGAATACGGAAGGACTGGGGAAAAAGCCTTCCGTATCATTGATGGTCCTGATGTGCTGGAGGTCCTGTACTATCGAAGAAGTGGCATTGAACAGTATCACAGCCCTGTTTTCATCTTTCCTGTCTCCGTCTTCCCCGCCGACATTTTCCCTGGCAGCGTCTTCCCTGGCGGTCAGAAGTTCGGATGCGACAAAGACCAGTTTGCCCAGCATATCCATCTTATGGAATTTCGGATAATCGGCGATATGGGATTTGTATATCTCGTCCAGAAGTTCCCTGCCACGCATCGCAACAGGCAGTTCCTCCCCGTCAACGCTTACCGACGACGGAGTGATATGAACCGTATGCACAACCTTGGTGGCGACCTCAGGCGTCATCCCGCCGAACTCTCCCGCATCCTTCGTAAACAGCAGGGCTCCGTTGCATCCGCCGAATCCGGAGATGATCTTGAGGAAAGCGGTCTTTTCCGTTGGAACAGGGCTTGTGACGACATTCATCTTACCGCTGACCCCTATCTCGCTGAACCCCCTGACAGGCAGGACAGTTCCGTCTTCTGCCGACAGTATGGAAATTATGGTTTCCAATACACCAGCCGCACCCAAAGTATGGCCGAAATAGCCCTTGACGGCGGAAACGGGCACTTCGGAAAGACCGCAAGAGGCAATTGCCTTCGACTCCATCTGGTCGTTGAACATCGTGGCCGTGCCGTGAGCGCTTACGAACGCAAGGCACTCCTTGTCAAAGCCTTCCAAGGTATGGTTTATCGCACGTACTGTACCGTCTCCGACGGGAGATGGGGCGCTCAAGTGATATGCGTCATTATTCATTTCACCGGAAACGAATCTCCAGGCATCCTTACCTGCATCGGCAGCATAGATTACCGTTGCGGCCGCCTCACCCAGATTCAGTCCAAGACGGTCTATGTCGAACGGACGGCACTCGGACGGATCAAGCGATTTGAATGAAAGGAAACCGGACAGCGTAAATTCCGTAAGACAGTCCGCCCCGCAGACAACGGCCGTATCGTAAAATCCTGCAGCTATAAGTCGTCCGGCAAGCATCTGCGCCGTCACGCCTGAAATGCAGGCATTGCACACTGTGACAGGTTCGGTAGTGAAACCAACCGCGGATGCTATCTTTTTCGCTGCGACTCCGGGGGCGGAATAATTTCCGCCGGCATCCGAAAGCTCGCCGACATTCCCTTTTGTGGTACTCAGGATGAATACGGTGCGGTCCGATGCCACGTCGATGTCCGAGTGCGAAAGGGCTTCCTTGACCGAGCGTATCGCAAGGGATTCGAATTTAGTGAAGCCGTCAAGCAGCAAAGACGCTTCCTGCTCCGGGGTAAAAGCCCCCACGGTCACGGTGTCCTTGATGCCGCGCCAGGAATGAAAATTCCTCAAAGCGGTATGCCCGGCCTTGACGGCAAGGTAGTTCTGCTCTGAAGTCCACCCGAGCGGAGATGTTATGTTGGTCGCGACAATCCCTATCATATCTGTCCCACCGATTTTTTCCATTGGACATAGAACTCCGGACTTTCCCACATAAGGTTGTGGTCCCTGTCCATAAATACCTGCACGGATCTGGCTTTCAGGAATACCGTCCCATCCTCAGGATTGAAGATTTCGTATTCGAAAACAACCTTTGCAGCATCCGTATGGCAATATGTAATCTTTACTGCAGGCTTCATCCCATAAGACAGCGGATGAACGTAATTCATCTTCAGCTCCACTATGGGAACGAAGATATTCTCCTGTATATACCTGTCATACGAAAGTCCGTATTTATGGCCGAACTCCTCACGGGCATCCTCCAGATACTTGACATAAGTACCGTGCCATACAACCCCCATCATATCCACGTCACTGAAGCGGATATCCAGTTGCTTAAGTGCTGTCAGTTCTTTATCCATTCCGTTCTATATTTCGTACCGATAGTTTTATTTCGGCTTCCGCCAAAAGCGCCGAAGCCGTTATGGTGGCCCTGGCGAGGGTCATACCGAAAATCTCCTCCACCACATCCACCTGCGTCGTAATCACGGCACCGACGGGAGCCAGACCATATACCTTGAAATCACGTACGGCGCCTATGAAGCCCACCTGCACGTCCTTGTGCAAAATGTACTTATTGTAGAAACCTATGCGTGCGGCGCAGGTCTGAGCTATATTCTCCATCATACCGGATGCGGAAAAACAACCGTTGTCCACAAAAATGTTATCTTCCTTTATCAGCGTTTCGGTGGTGGATGTCCCCATCTCGAAATGAGTCAGGGAACCTATCATCACAAAGGGCTCCTGCTGCGGGAGCAAGGTATGGACATCTATATCCTTCAGCTGATCCCTAGTATATACATACTCTTCCATTACGCCCAAAAATCAAAAAAGTTGAACCATTGTGCGGGATACTGTCTCACCCTGCGTTCCAATTCAGCCACATAAGAGTTTGACAGCTGCCGTATCTGCTCTTCGCGCGAGGCCGTCTTGTCATACGGGAGCGGAGTAACGTATATCCTGTACTTTTTCCACCCTTCCTTCATCACGTTCACTGCAAGGACATCCACCCCACGCATCGCGGCAACCCTGAAGGGCCCCTGCGGGAACCGTGCCGCGGCACCAAGAAAATCACACTCGATGCACCTGCCGTCGCCGACGTGCCGGTCCGTGGGAAAGCTCACGATATTTCCTTCCGACAAAACATCATTTATCTCGAACAGATGGCTCATATCCTCCTTCATCGCAATCATACGGATATTGGTCCGGACAAACATATTGTTGCGGTTGTCCATCACGGACTGCTTCTCATCGGCGAAAACAACGGCATTGATTGTCTTATGCTCAGAAACCAGCGTATAGCCTGCTATCTCATAATTGCCTATGTGGGAGCTCATATGGATGAACCCTTCTTCCTGCGAAGCGCGGGCGTTGAATTCATCCAACCCCTCTACCTGCACATCGAATCTCCGGCCCGCATACATTGCGAACTTGTCTATCACCGTCCGGGCGAACATACAATGGTTTGCGTAAACCGACCAGGCAGACTTCAGACTCCCATAGCCCATCCTGTTTCTGTAGAATGAATATGATGTCCTTCTGCTGTTGCAGACGGCAATGCATACAGGGACTATGAAGACCTCGGCAAACACATACATTACACCTACCGGTATAAAACGCAAAACACGGATAAGATGCTTGTGCATCCATCCGTTGCCGTAAGTCGTTCCAGCCCACTGCTGCGCCATCGTGTCTCTATTTCACCTTTGTTTCAATATAGTCGCAGAACTTGGCTACGGTATCAACTCCCATCATTTCCTCCTGTTTGATCTTGAACCCGAATTTTTTCTCCACGATAACGACAATATCAACGAAATCCAGGCTGTCTATCCCGAGGTCATCCTTCAATTTTGCATCAGGAGTTATCTTCTCCTCATCGATTTCTATATCCTCGATGAGGAAATCCTTTACTTTTGCTTCAATTTCTTCTCTTGTCATAATATTGTGCCTTTATATTTTTTTAATAATCAATGCGCTGTTGGTGCCTCCGAACCCGAATGAATTGCTGAGTACGGTGGAAACCTCGGTGTCAACGGTCTTTTCCGCCAGATTGAGCGGCCTGGAATATTCATCCCTGTTCTCCAGATTGATGTTGGGCGCCACGAAATCGTTCCGCATCATTATCAGGGAGTACACAATCTCGCTTGCTCCCGACATCCAGCATTCGTGACCCGTCATACCCTTTGTGCTGCTTATCAGCGCGTGCTTCCCGTGGAAAAGCCTGTCAAGGGCAATGGCCTCATACATATCTCCCTGACGCGTACTGGTTGCGTGGGCATTTATATAGTCTATATCATCAGTGCTTATGCCCGCATCATCGATGGCCCGCTGCATCGCCCGGACACAGCCTTCATCACTGGGCTGGCTGATTACCGCCGTGCCGTTGGATGAGAAGCCGTAACCCGTAACTTCTGCAAGTATGTGAGCACCACGTTTCACGGCGTGTTCGTAATCCTCCAGAACCAGAGCCGCAGCGCCGCCGCTCGGAACAAGTCCGTCACGGTCACGGTCAAAAGGACGGCTGGCCCCGGCGGGATCGCTCATCCTCCTGGAAAATGCTCCTATGGCGTCAAATGTCGCCATAGAATAAAAATTGGTCTCCTGAGCTCCACCGCAAAGAATCATATCCTGCAGGCCGTTCTTTATGAACATATACGCAAGCCCTATCGAATGGCTGCCGCTTGCACAGGCGGCGCTGACGGTGAAATTGATGCCCTTGAGATGAAAAATCGTGCTCAGATTCATCGTCACCGTAGAGTTCATCGCCTGGAATATGAAAGACTGGCCAAGCAGTTCCGTATCGTGTTTCTCCGCCATTATGGCCTCGGCCTCGATAACCGGTTTGGCGGATGAATCATTGCCGAAAAGACAGCCTATTTCATTGGACGTCAAATAGTCTTCATCGACCGAAGCCATCTCGAAAGCCTGTCTTGAAGCCATATAGGCATATTCAGCCTCTTCGGACATTCCACGCCTGAGATGCCGGTCGATCAGTCCCTTCAGTTCAGGTTTCCTGACAATACCGGTAAGAGATGACTGGAAGCCGTATGGGATACGTGTCTCGTCTATTCCTATGCCGGATTTACCCTTATACAGAGATTCCTTGACCTCATCCACATCAGTCCCGAGGCAGGACCATATTCCCATTCCTGTTATAACTACCCTTCTCATTTCACTAAAGCATTCCGCCATTGATACTTATGACCTCTCCCGTTATGTACGAAGCCGCATCGGAACATAGGAAACCGACCAGCTCGGCAACCTCCTCCGGTTTGCCGAAACGTTTCATAGGAATCATCTTCTGCAATTCCTCCTTGGGCAGATTTTTGGTCATATCGGAATCGATAAAACCGGGTGCCACGGCGTTGACCGTTACGTTCCTCGCGGCAGTTTCCTGCGCCAAAGCCCTTGTAGCGCCTATTATAGCCGATTTTGCCGCACAGTAATTCGTCTGTCCCCCCAAGCCTTTCAACCCGGAAAGAGAAGACATATTCACTATCCTGCCGCCGTGCCCTCGCATCATCATCTTTGGAAGCAACTGCCGGGTAACATAGAAAAAGCCGTCCATCGTTACATCCAGAACGGTATGCCAGTCTTCGTCGGTCATCATAAACATCACGTTGTCCCTGCTGACTCCGGCATTATTGACAAGATAAGCTATATAATCATCCTGATGGGCAGCCTCCCAGGCATTCAAGGCATTTTCCACAGCCTCCCGGCTCCTGACATCGAATTTCATCAACTCGGCCTTGCCTCCGTCGGCCTCGATGGCGCAAAGCACCTCTTCCGCCGCAGTGTCATTCGATTGATAATTGATTATGACAGGAACGCCCATCCGGGCCAGCTTGATGCTGACAGCACGTCCTATGCCCCTTGAGCCTCCTGTAACCAATGCATATTTCATAAACGCGTGTACTATACAAAAGACTACAAATTTAGCAAAATATTTCAGTACATTCGTACAGCGATTGAAAAAGTTATGTAACTTTACGTCAAATGTCGTTGACGTAAAGTATAATTCAAATATACACCATGAAAAAATCAATCATTCTTTTTGCGGCTGCACTGCTCTCAGTGGCAGCCTTCGCACAGCCCCGCGCAATCGGTGGACGTGCCGGTATCAACGATGAAGTCTCATATCAGCACAGCATCGGCAAAAATTTCGTCGAACTTGACCTTGGTTTCCAATGCATGGGTGGAGTCGGCATCGGCACATCCGCAGTATATGACTTCTCCATCGCCACCCCGAACTGGACGCCCAAGGGTACCTGGGAATTTTATGCCGGCCCCGGCATTGCTTTGGGATCACATTTCAACAATATCCCCTTCTATTTCGGCATTTGCGGCCAGATAGGTCTTTCCTATACATTCTGGTTTCCTCTTCAGCTGTCATTCGATCTGAAGCCTATTTTCGGCTTCCAGACAGGTCCGGATAGCGGATTCTATGTTCCCGGGATGTTTGGTTTCGTCCCGACTGCCGGCGTAAGGTACTGCTTCGGCCGATAGATTTATCATTTTATTTCCATCAGATAATCGTTCTTCGAGAACATCCTTCCGTACTGCGGAACGAATAAGGATGGACCCTCCATTATACGGCTCACCGGTAAAACTATGTGTTTACTTTCTGTGCTGTGGCCGATGGGTTCACGCAGAAGGGGAACGGCCACGGTCCAAGAGAAAGCATATCTGATTATCAATTATTTACAACTTCTCCATTGGTCGATGGTACCCGCGAACAGGGGAACAGCCATCCCCATCTGCCGCACAGCCCAAGAATGTGGCCGCTATACTTTTATGGTGGACAGCGGCCACATTGAAAACCGTAAATGTCTGAAAATCAATGGGTATTTTTTACAGATGTGGCTGCTATCCCGTTCGCAGATGACAGCAGCCACATTTGAGTGACTTTTCCGATACCCAATGTGCATGATACCATATCAAGGGTGGGTATCGTGTACGAGGACAGGCTTATAGCATATTGTAGCGGCGGTCGTTGTGCATAATACCCCCACCAAACAGGGCATCGTGCACAAAATGGAAGATATATGACCCCACATTACAGGAAACTTCGGACACTAAAAATGCCTCTCAGATATCTGAGAGGCATTTTAGAGCGGTGCGGAAGGCACCAATTTTTATTGTTTTTCCTTAAGGGCGAAAAAGTGAAAACCTTTGTAAATGACTGATTATTAAGATTGTACTAAAGTTGCTTCTAAAAGGGCCTAAACTGCGGACAACAAAGTTCAGT
>JAKSJV010000017.1 GCA_024402005.1 Bacteroidales bacterium | reverse complement strand
AGGATGCGGAAAGACATCTCGTCCTTGCGCCAGTAATCCAGGATATCAGAAACCTGATAACGCTGACCGAAAGTGTTCTTGACGTAATCAGTGCCGCACACCTTGTTGAAAAGTCCCACCTTCTCCTCAGGCCCGAAAGGCAGATGATCCGGATACAGTTTGGCAAGAGCCTGCATAACCCAGAACTGGATTTCGGTCAGGCGCACGGCCTCGTAATCCGTAAAGAAAAACTGCACACCGGACACCAGTTTGCCGGCTTGTGAACCCGCAAAGGGACGGTAGCGGATGGGGCGGAACGCAACCCCCGGCAATTTGTACGAAGAGAGTTCCGCCATAAGTTCCCCGGAATCGACCCACGTCGCCGCAAAGCAGTTGAAGGGAAGAGTATAGGAAAGCCCCACCTGAAGATAATTGTATATCTCCCCGCATATTCCGGACGAAGCATAATGCAACGCTGTAGCGGCATAGGGGATGTTAGGAGACGGCAACACCCACGGAAGTCCCGTCTGTTCATAAGTCATATCACGCGTCCATCCCTCCATCTTTATCACCTGCAGACGGCACCGGCACGGTTTCTGGTCGCCCTTCTGCCCACGGTTCAATCCCTCCTCGTTTATCAGCACCGCCAACTCCCCGGGAGTGAGGCCATATATATAAGGTATGCGGTACTGGCTGACGAAAGAATTGAAAGGCTGTTCCACATAGCATCCCTCTATCTTGAGGCCACCCAGCGGATTGGGACGGTCCAGGACAATCACCTCGATGTCCAATGCCGCACACGCCTCCATAACAAGGCCCATAGTGCTGATGAAAGTATAGCAGCGCGTCCCGACATCCTGGATATCATACACCATCACGTCTATCCCTTCCAGCATCCTGGCCGTCGGCTTGCGCGCAGGCCCGTACAAAGAATATACGGGAAGGCCTGTCGCCGGGTCGGTATAATCCGCCACATATCCCCCGGCATACACATCCCCGCGCACACCGTGTTCAGGCCCGTACAAAGCCACGAGGTTGACGTCCTCGGACTCGTAGAGAATCTCTATCGTACTGCGCAGATTATGGTCCACACCGGACGGATTTGTCACCAGACCCACACGCTTGCCCTTCAAAGGGGCAAACCCCATCTCCTCCAGCACCTCTATTCCGGGTTTCACCTTCGGGGCAGCCGCCACGGGCCACACCGCACACAAAGCCGCAACAGCGGCGAAAAAACTAATCAACCTTCTTGCCATAATCGGAATCAACCTTTACGGAAGCGACGACAGCGAAAGTCGCCACGAAACACAATATTACAATAATGAAGAACATCGGATATCCCACCGCCTCCTGGATATATCCGGCGACCATACCCGGAATCATCATACTCAGGGCCATAAAAGCAGTGCAGATACTGTAATGCGAGGTCTTGTACTCCCCACGCGAAAAATACATCAGATACAAGGTATAGGCGGTAAAGCCGAAACCGTAGCCGAACTGGTCCAGACATACCCCGGCTCCAATAAACCACAAGTTGGACGGTTGGAACAAAGCCATCAGCAGGAAAACGGCGCAGGGAAGGGTAAGGCTGAGGGCCATCGCCCACATACACCTCTTCAAGCCCCATTTCCCGGCCACAAGCCCTCCTAGAATGCCTCCCGCTATCAGAGCCACGGCACCGAACGTGCCATAAACAAGGCCCACGTCCCCGGTTTCCAGCCCGAGGCCGCCCTGTTGCACGGAATCGAGGAAGAAAGGGTTCATCATCTTCACCACAAAAGCCTCAGGAAGCCTGTAAAGCAACATAAACAGCAGTGCGACAACTATTCCGTCCTTACGGAAAAACGTCGCAAAACTGCCGGCAAGATCCTTCGCCACGGACTTTACGGAATGCCCTCCAGCCCCGTCACCCTCGGCAAGCCTGTCGCCGTCGCTGTCAGGGAAAGGCAAGGCAAAGAAATTATGCCACAAGGTTATGACGGCCAGAAAAAGCGCAGAGAATATCATCACCGTACGCCAGGCTCCCGGGATATCCCCATAACGAAGTTCCAGCACCCCCGCCAGCATCACCAGCACCCCCTGCCCGAACACCGATGCGATACGGTAGAAAGTGTTGCGTATGCCCACGAACTGGGTTGCACGGTGCTCGTCAAGAGCGAGCATATAGAACCCGTCGGCCGCTATATCGTGAGTGGCGCTGGCAAAGGCCGTAACCCAGAACAGGCCTAGCAGCATATAGAAATGCATCCCCTTGTCCAGCACATCGGCGTGTATCTCATAGGCGCACCACCAGATACAAAGGCACATTATGACCTCCGAGACAAGTATCCACCACCTTTTGGTCTTCAGCACATCCACGAACGGACTCCACAGGGGCTTTATAACCCAAGGCAGATACAGCAGCCCCGTGTACATCGCCACGTCACCGTTTCCCAAACCCAGACGCTTGAGAATGATAACCGATATGGTATTCACTATGAAATAAGGCAGACCTTCAAAAAAATACAATGAAGGAACCCAAGCCCAGGCTGTTCTATTCTTTTGCGGCATTGGAACTTCTGTATTTTCTTATGAGGGGTATGGTGATGCAGAAAGACAATATCAAAGCCAGTAGAGATCCAATACAGTTTGCCGCGAAATCCATAATATCGCCTCCCCTGTACTCAAGACAGAATTCCTGGAACAATTCCAACAGACCGCCAAGGACAATCGGATACAGAAGGCATCTGACCAGCCCTCTCGAACAAGTCTTCTTCGACAAGGGATGACGGTGCAGCCATTCAAACCAGAAAACCATCGAGACTCCGAAATACATCAGGATATGCGCAACCTTGTCGGAATTTTCAAAGGATGGAAGATCCTTGCCGGCCGGATTGAAGATTGAAAGGTACATAAGCAGGCAGAAAGTCAGCAGGGACAAAGGATATCTGCATACAATGAACTTGATTCTGTGCCACAAGGCAAGAAATGGAGCGAAAGTCAGGACAAAACCGGTATTGTAATTCCACAACTTGTCCGAAACGGTGAATTTCCTGCCGCCATACATAGTTCCACCGGTAATCAGTCCCATAACGTCGCTTACCCTTGCATATTCCAGGGCCTTGAGAGAGTTGCCGTCGCCGCGGATCACCAACCTGTCTCCCTTGCGTTTGATGATTCTGTGCACACAGATGGTATCACCCCTGTTGAACAGCACCACATCGCCCTTTTTCAGCTCTTCCGCTTTGAAAGGGGAAATGATGATCCTGTCCACCCCATCCTTGAAAGTGGGAGACATACTGTGGCCGGACACCTGGATTGTGACACTCTGCCCCTCGCCCAGAAGTTCCATCACCTGGGCGAAGAATATTTCATTCGGTATTTTACGTACTGACAAGGTCATAACTCAAGTATTTCATCGCAGAACGAAAGTGTGGTATCGCGATGCGAAATGACTATTATGGTAAGTTCCTTATGATTGTCGGACAAATCCTGGATGGCATGATTGACCTCCAGCTCAGTCTGCGAGTCAAGCGAAGACGTCGCCTCGTCGAAGAACAGCACGGAAGCATCCTTGTACAATGCCCTCGCTATTCCCAAGCGCTGGCGCTGGCCGCCGCTCATCTTGCAGCCCGCCTCTCCTATCCTTGTATCCAGACCATTGGGAAGGCCCTGCACGAAATCCAGCAACGAGGCCTGTTGAAGAGCCGCCTCAGCTTTTTTGCGGTCAATCTCGGAAGATTCGAAGCCGAGGGCCACATTTTCCAGAATAGTGGTATCGGCGACAAACACCTCCTGCGGCACGTAACCTATTATCTTGTGCCAGGAAGCCAGATTGTCCACGCCGAGCGCAACACCGTCAACCCGTACAGAACCCGATGTCGGAGGGTACAACCCCAGCAGAATATTGAAAAGTGTGGTCTTGCCGGCCCCGGTCCTGCCTTTTATTCCGAAACGACGGCCTTTGGCAATGGTGAAATTCATTGATTTTATCACCGGAGTTTCCTCGTCTTCGAAAGCGAAAGTAACATTGTCCACCTTTATCTCACGCTCGAAGGACATAGGTTTCACCTTATCATTGTGAAGAACCTTGAACACGGTGGGAGTCGTGATGTCTGATATCACTTCCTTGGTGTACTCGGTAACGTTAAGGGCTGATATTGAGCCGATTATGGACCTCACCGTAGGAAGAAGCTTCAGCAGGGAAACGGCGAAGATGCCCAGAAAAAGCACATTCTCCGGATTCTTCGCATCAAGGCCGAACAGCATCATCACTGCGACGATGGCTACCACGGAAAGTTCCAGCAGGTACGACGGTATGCTTTGAAGAAGACTGGTCCTTATGCGGAAGTCGGAAATGTTGCTGAGTCCGTCGACGAAACGTTTCTGGATTCTGGGGAAAGCGTCGTTTATCTGGACTTCGCTATAGCCTCGGAAAGTCTCATACAGGAGTTTGTTCTGTTCCCTGCGCGCCTCATTTTCCTTGCGGCTCATAGAATTCAAAGGTTTGCGCACCACCAGAATATATAGCAGCACCACAGGGATGAATGCACACACCGCCATTAACGTAGCCTTGGGTGAGTATATCATCAATGCTGTCAGCAGCAGTACTACGAAGGCAAGTTCGCCGAAAAGATGCATCCAACCGCCCAGATATCCCATCACGAAATTATGGCAGACGCCTATCACATTGAAAGCCATCCTGGAGGAATTCTGGTTCTTTATATAAAGCAGGCCCCTTGAATACAGGGACACGAACAGGCGCGATGACAGATTCCGGTAAAGGCCCATAAGGAACCTGTTCTGGTAATTTATTATAAGTAATGAAAGCAAGGTCTTAAGAAGGAGGACCAGGATTACCGCGCCAATCACGAAAAGGGTGAAATTACCGCCTATCGGGAAATTCACCATCTGCGCGAAACGGCCCAGAACGGAATCCTGCAGCTTTGCCGGATCCAGTACAAGCAGCATCACGGGCAGCAATGCGGCAACTCCGACAAGATCCAGAACCGCCTTGACAGGAACCAACACGGCTACCCTCAGGCAGCCGCGTCTATATTCCTTCGGTATCAGACCCCAGACTTCCTTCATTCAAGTACATTGAGTTCCTTTAACTGGTCAATCCACTTCAATGCATCCTCGCGAGCCTTGGCCTCTTCTACATCATATTGCTGCAACAGCAGGTCCACGATGTCATCAGCCGTAAAATCCTTCCCCTGCAATTCATCCCACAGATATTTCGAGGATGGATTCAAAGCAAGCACTTTGGTCATATCGCTGTTACCGTTGCTCTGGAGCAGGACAATTGCCTCTCCGGCAATCATACGGACCTTTAGATCAGATTTGATTTTCATTGGGGATGTCGATTTTTACCTTGTTATTGATTTTGGCCTGGAAACTGCGAAGTGAATGCAGGTCAGAGCCATAGAAACTGTACATATTGTGTTTCAGCAGCCACTCGGCCTTCTTCTGAGCCACCTTTCCATAGCCGCCCGACAAAGAAGTGACGTTGAGTTGGAACAAAACACCCATCTCGTGATACTTCCTATAGTCCTTGTTGTCCATATAGACATAGCGTTCAGGATGTGCGAGGACAGGGAAATATCCCATATTCTTTATCTTCTTCAAAGTATCGTCCATATTGAACGGAGGAGTGAAATAGGATGTCTCCACGAGAAGATAGTTGCCAGCCTCCCCCAACGGAAGGAAATCATTGCCCGAGAGTCTGGTCTCGAACAACTCATCCAGCATATTTTCTGCGGCAAGGTTGAGCTTTATCGGGCCTTCGTAAGCATCCTGCAACTCTTTGAACCTCGCTTTCAGCTGCGCAGTAGTGTTGGGAATATCCTCCATTATGTGTGGCGTACACCAGACGCTCGCAACGCCCAATTCCTCGTAATACTTCAATACCGCCAGAGCATCTTCCATATTGGGAATGCCGTCATCCACACCCGGCAGGATGTGACTGTGGTAATCCGTAAAACCCTGAAAAACCCCTGTGGAAAGCAATGTATTCTTATGGAAGAAACACATCAGACCCTACTCTTTTCATTATCCACCACCTCTCCGGTAGCTTTTCTGTGCCCGCCGGCAGAGGTTGTCTCTGTACCGTATGCCACCGAAGCCCCATAGGATTCACCATAGCTGTAACGATGCCCATAATTGTAGCCATAGCGGTTATAATGGCCCAAATTATTAATTGGTGTACCGTTCAGCAACAGAACCATTCCATTGAATTTTTTCTGCTCATAGTACTTCTCGATACCGGGTAACATACGTCTGTCAAAAAGACCGGCACGTACTATGAAAAGCGTATGGTTCGCATAATCGCGAATGATTGATGCGTCGGCAACAATTTCCGAAGGAGGACAGTCAAGGAATACATAATCGTAATGTGCCCTGAGGTAGTCCATCATCTTGCTGAAATTGGGTGTATACAGAAGCTCCGTAGGATTGGGAGGAATTGAGCCTGTAGGCAGAATATCCAGATTATTGGCAAGGACACCTTTCATCAGGATTGAATCAATATCAGAAGCCCTGCCAGACAGATATTCCGTAACACCAATATTACGCGCGTGTACATAACGGCTGATTGTTCTCTTGCGGAGATCCATATCCACCAGACACACTTTCTTGTCCTTCAATGCAAGAGCAATGGCAAGGTTGATAGAGCAAAATGACTTACCTGAACCGATATTGAATGACGTTGTCATAAAAACATTGCATTCGTTCTTGCTGCACATAAATTCGATATTGGCGCGAGCAACACGGAAGGCTTCGTTGATAATATCCCTGCTCCTGGCCTTCACAACAACCATATCATTAGACTTCTTGTTCTTATTGAAAGGATTGTGGAACTTGCTCCCCTGATATGCCAGAGGGATTTCACCGGCAAAAGGTACAATCATATCCTCGATATCCTTACGGCCTCGCACCGTATTGCTCAAACTCTCCTGCAGATAAATCCATACTGCGGGAATGGCGAGACCAAGAAGCAGCGCGATAAGCAGAATTTTCGAACTTTGCGGCGCTACAGGTGCCGAACCTCCACCAGGAGGAGTAAGGATACGCGTATTGTATGCCGTGAATGCCTGGCTTAGTTCATTCTCCTCACGTTTCTGCAACAGGAAGAGGTAAAGCGACTCCTTCACCTTCTGCTGGCGCTCGATATTGGTCAGGTGTTCCGCCTGCAGAGGACTGTTGGAAATTTTTTCGGCATTCTGGGATTCAACCTTCTTCAAAGATTCGATCCTCTTCTTGAGTATGACGATGTAATTGTCGATTGAGGCAACTATATTTTCGTGCAGAGCACTGAGCTCTGCATCCAGATTTATCACCACGGGGTTATCAACGGAACTGTTGGCGACAAGGTTATTGCGCTTGAGCTGTATAGTGTTGTATTCGGAAATCTGAACCTCTATATTGGAATTTTCAATACCCGAGTTGGCCGGCAGCAACTGATTGGTGCTGGCAGATGACGCCATATACTCGCGTATATATGAAGCCAGACTGAGATAGTTTTCAAGTTCGGAGATATCAGAACGCATCTGACCGGCCTGGGTGATGTACATACTTCCCGTCATAACAGGGTCAAGCAACTGGTTGCGTGACTTGAACTGGGATATATCGCTGTCCACATCTCCAAGCTCCTGTTCGATGACAATGAGGCGGTCATTTATGAACTCGGAAGTGCTGACTGCAATCTGGTTCTGGTCATTGACCCATTTCTCGTTATAAACAGTGATAAGCATCGAAAGAATGTCTTTTGCGCGGGCATAAGACCTGTCTGACTTGGAAAGGGTGATGGCAGTGGCATCCTTATCCGTAAGTTCCACGCCAAGCCCTGAGGAACAGGCCACTACAGCAGATGAAAGCGTGCCGTAACGGAGCGTGATATCGTTGAAAGCGGGATCAGCCTTATCATAAAATCCCATAGTAGGAACTATGGCGAGCTCACCCACAGGTGTCTTCACGGTATCCTGGAAATGCACTTTAATCATTTCATCATATTCCATCTTCTCGCCACCGATATAGTTTTTCATCTTGTAGATGATGACCGAATCGCGGTTCAGATATTTCAAGGTAAGCTCCATCGAACTCTCATCAGGAAAATCGATCATAGAAACCTTAACAGGAAGAGCCTTGCCATACAAGGTCTTGTGATACAGGCGTTGGGGTGTAGTATAATTGGCACGCAAGTCAAGACGCTTGACAACCTCCTGCATCAAAGCGGGGGACTTGAAGGCGATAATCTCGTTTGACACATTTGTCTGCTGGGCAAAGAGCTTGCCCATATTGTTGAAGCCCATCGATGTGGCATCCGCTCCGTTTGAACCGGTACGGCGGTCCTGCTTGATCAGCAGACAGGCCGATGAAACGTAGGTAGGAGCTGTTGAAGCTATATACAATGAAGCTATCAACACCGTAGCGAATACGGAAATCACGAAATAGTACCACTTGTTCAGACAAGTGAGCAGAATCTCCATAATGCTGATGCCGTCATTTGCAAATTTGGACGGCTTTCCGGTAATATTCTGCCCGTTATTGTTCGTATTGTTATCCATATTTAACTGTTTTAGAATCTTGAACTATTTCTTTATGATGCCCAGAGTGACAAGAAGGGTTGCGATTGAGATCAGGAAGGAAGCAGTTGAAATCCAGAACGATACTGAAAGAACCGTATTACCGTTGACTGTACTCTGACGGGCTTTCATACTGTTCGGCTGGACATAGATGATGTCATTCTGCTGCATATAATAGACTGGAGATGATATTATATTCTCCATATTCGTGAAATCCACCTGATAGCACCCCTGTCTGCCGTCCTCCTCGCGATACACCTTGACGTTCTTGCGGAGACCTGTGACGTTCATATCACTGGCCTTACTGAGGATATCGACGATCGTGACCTTGTCGTGATCGATGGCGTGACGTCCGGGATGAGCGACATCACCAAGCACTGACACATACAGATTGGCGAATTCGACGGTAACCACCGGATCTTTGAGCAGCTGGCGTGAGATAATCAGATTCTTCACGGTGTAGGCAACCTGCTCACGCGTCATACCGAGCACGTGGACAATACCCAAAACAGGCATATCGATATTTCCACCGGAATCAACAGTATAGACACTGATTCTATTACCGTCACCGGACGAAAACCCTGAAGATGAGCCTGCGCCACTCATAGTATGTGAGATGATGGGAAGATTGAATACAGCAGCCAATTCCGGGTCCTTGCTGTTGACAACTATAGAAAGTTGGTCGGAAATATCCACTTTCACCACCTTTGGGGTAGGGAGTTCATATTTGCTGCCATTTTTCGAATCTTGAAAATACGGGATATCCTTCACACCTGCGCACGAAGAAAAAAGAGCTGTGGCAAACAGGGCAAGGGAAATAAACTTGAATTTATTCATATCATTTTGATTTGTTCGTAATTCTTTAGAATTACAAAGATACGAACAATTGAATAATTCCCCAAATAATTATCCGCTATGCAGATGATTTGTAAAGGCGGCAGTGAATTTCACGGGCATAGTATCAGGTTTAAGGCCCGTGAAATCCACTGCCGCCTTTGCCATTAAATCATTCGCCGGTCACAGAGGTGCCCGGATAATAGAACGAGAGTATCTCTTCGCAGGTTTTCCCTTCTTCGGCCATCACGGCGGCGCCTATCTGGCAAAGCCCGACTCCGTGGCCCCAGCCGCAACCGTCAAAGACGAAATTTCCGTCCGCATCTCTCGAAACGGAGAAGTTGGAACTCTTAAGATGTGACTTGGAAAGTATTCTCCTGATTTCCAACTCCTTGCCTATACGCATCGAACCCTTGTCCCCGACAATCTCCAGCAGTTTGATTCTTCCGGAAGGGCCTTTTTCAAGAGCCTTTATATCTTGAACAAGGCCAATTTCGCGTCCGGACTTTTCACGAACCAGTGAAGAAAGTTCCTCTTGGGAACGAACCTCCCTCCACCTGTAGAAATCCACGGTCGGAGCATCGAAACCGTTCACTACGGAGGCCAGCACCATCTTGTCGGCGCGGGCGCAATAAGGATCTTCGTGCGAAGTGAGATACGGGTAATCGACGTCCGCCCAACAAGTGCTGAACACCTCGCTTCTGCCTCCGCAGCATTTGCTGAAACGTGTGTCGCAAAGTTCTCCGTTATATGTCAGAACCTGCCCCCAAGTGCTGTCTATTGCCTCTTTCACAGTATTGCCTGTCACTCTCGTCAATCCCTGATACCTCTGGCAATGGTCATCGGCACAGACGTCGAATTCCGTATGATGGTCACGGACCTTCATCCTCGCCATCACCCACGATCGGGAAATCACGGCGTGCGCCTTGAGAAACTCCACATTGCAGGCAGGGGACATCTCGGAAGAAATGACGCTCAACAGATAATCCTCCACACCCACGATATTCACGGCGGTAAGACGGCCGTCAGAGACCATTATCTTCAAAGCCCCGGCAAATTTCTGGCTTTCCTTCTTCTGCCAGTGGAAGCCGACGCCTATCGTGACATCGTGCAGGATGAATGTCGGTTCGGCGAACATTGTGGACAGCGTCCTCGCCTCGAAGAACAGCTCATCATACAATATGCCGCCATACTCTATCCGCCCGTCCTTATACCTGGCAGTACGCCTGCCGGCCCCGTCGGATACGATCTCGAAACTTATCTCGTCACCGCTTACAATGCCCACCTCCAGTTTCCGCTGGCTGCGGGTAAGACGGCGCATTATCTTCTCCTCGCTCTCTCCGGACAGGGTTATCTGTGACAGGACATCTCCCAGAAGTTTCGTATCGAGTTTCTCGAAATCCTCCCTGTCGACAGTTATGAATATGCCTCCCATATCGACGCAGCCGGGGCTCATCGCGAGATGGTCGGGGCCGGCGCTGAAATAATGCGACGAACGGTGCGTCGTGCGGAAAACCACTATCGAGGTGAAACCTCCGCCATCCGCGTAGGTGAAGAGATTGAACCTGGGTTCCTTGTCCCCTTCCGGAATGTCCGCACAATCCAGCAGCCTGTAGAACATCTTTGCCACTGATTTCGACGTGCGCCCCTTTATTACGAAAATACCGCTTGCAAAGCCCGTATAATGATACAGTTCCGCATCCTGGACATTTGTAACGTATTCCAGGAAATCGCCATTTCTGACACTGTTTTCCAACGGCAGCCTGCCGGTAGGAAAAGCCTGGAAATGAAGGTGGTCGGGAGCGGATGCACCACATTTGGGGCCATTGTATATCCAGGTAAACTCCGAATATTTTCCGGCCAGAAGCAGCATATCCACATAACGCCTCCATATCGACTGCGGCGTATGGCTGTCGGAGGCCACGACCATATGGTTCTGGAATATGGGATACGGATTGGTGAGGATATGGTATTTCTTCCCCTTCGTGCCCTCGAACTCCTCGAAAAGCTGCTGCTCCGGACGGTTTGCCGCACATAGGAAACAAGGTCTCGCGCTGATACTGGCGGCATCGGTCCTGGCCTTGCTGGAAATGGCTCGCGCAGGATTGAACTGTACCGTCACATTCAGCCCGCCTATATCCATATTTTTGGTTTCCACACTCTTCAAGGCCCGGAAATTGTCGCGGGCGAGCGACCACCTGGACAGTTGGTTCAAGGCAAACTGTTTCAACTGGTCAGAGGATGTGTCACGCCGTCCCAAAGCGATTCTTGCGTTCAACTCGTCCGTTCGCAACGAATCCTTGTATGCATTGTTGGCATTGATTTTTGCCTGGCTCAGGGCGGCATCGGAGTTCCCCTCCCACCGGCGGCAACAGTACACAGGTTCCCACACACGTTCGATGAGCCACTCACGGCTTATCGCAAGGCCAACGGCATAGTCTTCGCCATAGCTGACGTTAGGGAAACCGATACTCCTGACAAGGGCCGTATTGAAAGCCCTCGGCGCGCCCAAACCATTGATACGCAAGGCATTGTTCGCCCCATTGGCGGCCGTCCACTCCTTATGGTCTATCACCCCCGGAGGAATGGGGTTGAGATTGAAATCGGTCATACTGTAGGACCCTATGACCATAGCCGCACCGGTCTTGCGGAACTTGTCTATGATTTTCTGCAACGTGGAATCGGAGGAATACATATCGTCACTGTCCAGCTGAACGCAATACGTCCCGCATTCAGGGTGATTCACCGCCTCGTTCCAGCATCCTCCTATTCCGAGATCCAGCGCCTTCGGAACGACGTGCACGAGACGGCTGTCCTTCAGCGCAGCCCCTGCAAGCAGTTCCGACGTCCCGTCATCCGAATGGTTGTCCACGACTATCACGTTGAAGGGGAAATCGGTCTTCTGGGACAAAGCGCTTCCAACAGCATCCATTATGGTCGTGCACCTGTTCTTAACGGGGATAACAACAGTTGCCGAAAGATTCTCCGGGACAGGTACCGTCTTGAAACGAGGCCCTACAAGCGCCCCGATCTCACGCAGGTACCCGGTAAATATCTCCTCAAACTTCTTCTGCACCGCGGCATTTCCGGGATTCACGTAATCGAACTGTTTCTGTCCGGACTCCCTGATATCGGTCTCTTCGGCCGAATATAGGACTTCCTGAACGTGGACTATCTTCTCCATCCGCAGACGAAGGGAATAAAACTCGAAGCAGTCGAACTTTGCGGCGAATTTCGCGGCAACGTCGCGCTTGACGAGAACCGCGTGACCGAAATCGAAATCACTGCGCACGCTGCCCTTCAGATATGGTGCCAGGGGATGAGGAACCTTGCTTCCGTCGGCACGGTTTTCAATATAGTCAGAATACACCAGATCCGCCCCGCCGGCCAGCGCTATTTCCTCCAGACGCTCGAAGGCCCCGTCTTGTAAAGCGACCTTATGACCCGTCAGGAACAGTATTTCATAAGCGGATTTCATCTTACAGCAATGAGAGCAACTGGGATTTTATCTGCCTGTATTCAGACGCGAAATTCGACGTGAACACATCTTCCCTGATTCCTTTTTCAATTTCACGGAGTGTCCAAGGCCGGCATTCGTCCACCTCGTCCCGATCGGGATGCAGGTCGAAACTTCCGACAGCCGCGAACATAATGACATACTCCGAATCCTTCTCCGTATCATAACGGTAAGAGCCGAGATATATGGGGTTGAACTCCGCCAGTCCGACTTCCTCCCGGGCTTCACGGAAAAGAGCCTCCATAACGCTTTCGCCATACCGGACGTGTCCTCCGACGGAAGTATCCCATTTGCCTGGCTGCAGGTCCTTTTTCTGGGATCTTTTCTGCAACAGCAGGCGCTCTTTCCTGTCTATGATATGAAGATGCACGACAGGGTGCAGCAGATGGCTGCCGCTATGGCAATAAGCCCTCCCGGCCATTGCCACGACAAGACCGTCCTCCTGTATCACAGGGAACATCTCGTCACACGATGCCTTTTTCTTCCTGGAAGTGCCGGCTGTCGCAACAGTAGCATTCGGAAGTACAGGGACTTTGGAATCAACGGGATATACCAGCTCTATCATATCCGCGTATGAAGAATTTCCAGCTGTTCAGCGTTGTAGAGGAACTGATCCGCAAAATCGGGGGCCAGCCGCCCAACGACAGCCAACGATGCAAGTCCGGCAGCCGCCAGACACAGCAGGACGATAAGGATTACTGCCCATACAGGCAGGGCCTTTCTCCTCGCGGGCTTGACCGCCTTGCTGTCAACAGACTTATCCTCCCCGCGAACGTCCGGCTTTTCCGCAACTTCTCCCAAACTCTTCAATGAAACCGGCTCCAAATAGTCCAGATGAGGGAAAATCTCCAGATTTTCATCCTGAACGAAAATCATCCTCCCCTGTCCTATCAGTCTGATACGGCCGAAAAGCGGGAAATCCACAGACTTGCTGGTCTCCAGCTCGGCACGCAGCCCGGCAATGAAATCATTCACGACCTGCTCCGCCTGCGGCAGTTCCAACTTGTTGGACAGGGCATAGAAACGCACCAGCATACCGTCATCAGCACCGCCCCCCACGAAAGAGACCGTCCTGTACGGAGGGTTAATCGTAAATCCCCTGTCAGAGAAAGAGGCGGGGACATCTTCCGCCACGAATGTGCCCAAACCGGGAATCGCCACACTGTCATTTTCCGACAGCAGGCTCTTTACGATCTTGGAAAAAAGTGCGATATCCATACCGCAAAGATACAACAAAAAATCTCAAAAAATATTTTGAACATTAAATATTTGTTGTACCTTTGCAGTCCCAAGCCAACGCGCGGGTGAAATTCCTCAATAGCTCAGTTGGTTAGAGCACCTGACTGTTAATCAGGGGGTCGTAGGTTCAAGTCCTACTTGAGGAGCACTGAAAAGTCGGAACGGAAGTCCCGGCTTTTTCTGTTTATAGCACGATTCTCTCGATGCGGCGCGGTACGGAAGTGAAGATTTCGTATGGAATGGTGCCGAGGACTTCGGCCATATGGGCCGCGGAGGGTTCCTTGCCGAAGATGGTGACAGTGTCACCCACCTGGGCATCAACGCCGGTAATATCCAGCATACACATATCCATACATATATTGCCTATAGTGGGCACAAGATGTCCGTTAAGAGAAAAACTGTAGTTGCCGTTACCCAGCCGCCTGTCGATGCCGTCAGCATAGCCGACAGGGATGGTCGCTATGACCGTGCCCTCTTTTGCAATCTTGCCGTTGCGGCAGTAACCGATAGCTCCGTCACCTTTCTTCAAAGTCTTGATCTGCAATATCTTGCACTTGAATGATGCCGCCGGCTGCAGTTTGTCCTTAGAGAAAGGGCTGAGCCCGTAGATGCCTATCCCCAGACGTACCATATCGAACTGATAGTCGCTGAAACGCTCTATCCCGGCTGAGTTCAGAATGTGGTACATGGGTTTGTAACCCAGAGCCTCGCTGATACGCGGGGCATTGCGCTGGAACATCTCGATTTGCGCTAGCGTATATTCATCGAGCGTGGGGTCGTCTGCGGTGGCCAGATGGGAATAGATGCTTTTCACGCGGACCTCAGGACAAGCGGGCAGAAATGATGTCAGTTCATCTATTTCGCTGCTCATAAAGCCCAAACGGTGCATACCCGTATCCAGCTTGATATGAATGGGATAGCTTGCCTCTCCCCTCTTGCGGAGCACATCCAGCAGAGCCTTGAGCGTGTACATATTCGGGATTGCCGGCTCGAGGCGGAAGTCGATCATCTCATTGAAATAATCCGTTCCCCCGCTGAGCACGAGTATGGGAAGATGTATGCCGGCGTTGCGCAGCTCGATACCCTCTATCGGATATGCGACGGCCAGGTAATCGACTCCCTCCTTCTCCAGCAGCCGCGCGAACTCCACCGCTCCGTGTCCGTAGGCGTTGGCCTTCATAAGCACCAACAGCTTAGTGGATTTCTTCAACAGGGACCTGTAGTAGCGGTAATTGTTCCTGCAGGCCTGCAAATCTATCTCCAATCTGGAAAAATCATCTACCTTGTACATACTCGAAACAAACAACTTGCAAAGTTAACAAAATATTGTCAATTTTGCAGTGCAGAAACATCAACGTATATGACGACAAGTTCAATATGGATTATTATGATTCTGATTATGGTGCTCAGTTACATAATTCAGAATACTTTGAACTCAAGATTCGACAAATATTCCCGCATACAGACCCCTCAAGGGCTGACAGGAGCTGAAGTCGCGCGCAAGATGCTGCACGACAACGGCATCACCAACGTCAGCGTAGAGCATATCCCCGGCAAGCTGACGGACCACTACAATCCCGAGACAAAGACTCTCAACCTCTCAGACGCCGTATATGGCAGCAACAGCATAGCCGCCGCGGCCGTCGCAGCCCACGAATGCGGACACGCCGTCCAGGATGCCTGGTCCTACGGCCCTCTCCGCCTGCGTTCGGCTATGGTGCCGGTGGTTTCATTCGCAAACAGATGGGTACAGTGGGTGCTCCTCGCAGGAATCCTCCTTATAGAAGCCTTTCCCCATCTGCTCTGGGCCGGAATCGCCCTTTTCGCAATGACTACATTATTTTCTTTGGTCACCCTGCCTGTCGAGGTGGATGCCTCACGCAGGGCTGTGGATTGGTTGGAAAGAGCGGGGATAGCCGAAGGTGAGACTAAAGCAATGTCGGCCGATGCCCTGAAATGGGCGGCCTATACCTATTTCATAGCAGCCATAGGCTCCCTGGCCACACTACTCTATTATATAAGCATCGCAGGCAGGAGACGGTAGCGCCCCCTGCTGACGATTTACTTTCTAATTCAGATGCTCGTATGTGAAGGCTTCCCAGGGGAGGTCGGCGTCGGCCTTGCCTTTGTCGAGAATGTCCACGATATGCATCAGCAGAGGGAAATCCTTCAGGTCCACCAGACCGAGCTCAGCCTTGCGGCGTATGGCGTTGCCCATCACGCGGGTTATGACGAGGCTTTCGAGGGTTATGCCGGCAAGGGCTTCGGTAACCTGATCATAGTCAAGGCCCTGACCCATAAGCACACCGCACCTGCGGGTACGGCCGCTGAATATCGTCACATACAGGTCGCCGAGGCCTATGCACTCGCTCTCGAACGATCCGCCCTGCATCTGCATCAGCATATGCGTTTCGCGCACGGCCTGGGTAAAGGTGCCAGCCTGTGAATTGTAATGCTGGGGCTCATTCTCACCGTGCCAGCGGGTGTTCAGACCCACGGCGAGGGTGACTGCCATCGCATAGGCATTTTTCAGTGCCACGGCACTTTCAAGGCCTATAACGTCATTAGTCAGGGAAACGTGGTAATATGGACGCTGCATAGCCTCTTTCATCATCTTCAGAGCCTTGCTGTCCTTACCGCAGAATCCCACTTCGGAAGGATCCATAAACACGAGCTCGTAGCTTGTGCAGGGACCGCCTATCGCGCAAATATCGCGCTTGATGCCGCGTTTTGCAAGCTCGCTCTCCCAATATCCGGGATATGAAAGAAGGGAACCGTCCTCCGTGGCACGCAGACCCTTGGTCACGCTGAGCACGGGCATCTTCGGATCGAGCTGGGTGAGGATTTCCTCGAGGAACCAGTCCACACCGAACGATGACACGCCACCTATCATAAAGTCGGAGCCTTTCACAACCTCCTTCCATTCCTTGAAATAATGGAAATGAACGTTTTCAGGGAAAGGCCTGCAGAATTTCTCGTGTTTGCGGGTCTTGATGTATCCGTCGATTATCGCGTCATCAAGGCAGGTGCCTATGATGTGTACTTCGTTGCCGTTCTCTGCTGCAGGGAAGGCCAGAGCGGAGCCCATCATCCCGGCTCCAAGGATTGAAATCTTTCTTGCCATACTAAATCATTTTATTGCGTGCACGTGCACTCATTTTGCAAATTAAAGCATATTTTCCCGCATTGCAAAATTTTTCCGCAAATCACCTGCGGAAATCAGCGATAATCGTCAAGATTCATACGGTGAAGTATGTCCATATGGACGAAACGGTTCCTCTTGAGAGGCTTTTCACCGTGAACGATGCATTCCGCAAAATCCGCAAGAAGAGCTCCGGACTGCTCAGGCACCTTGCGTGTTACCAGGAAGTCCGCCGCACCCGTCTTGAGGGCCTGCAGATTAAGGTCCAGATCATCATAGCCCACGACCACACGCGCCGGATCGGGATGTTTCTCAAGCCAACGGGCGATAAGGTGGAGTCTAGAATTGGGGCAGATAAAATGCTTCACCTGGGGATGTTCACAAATAAAGGCGTCCAGCGCCGCATCATTGTCCTTGGACGGTTCTCCCCAGATATCGACATTGAAAATCCTGCACCCCCTGAAATGGGATGACAGATAATCAGTCACACCCTGTTTTCTTGTGGCGCTGGCATCGATAACTTTGTTCTGTCTCCTAATACCTATTATGACAACGCTGTCCACCTCCTGGTGGTTGGTCAGCAGAAAGGCTCCGAGCTCGCCGCTCTTGTAGGCGTCGATGCCGCAATACAGGGCGTAATCGATATCGTCATATTTGGTGTCGATGAACGAGAGCGGTATATTTTTCCGCTCCAGAGCTGATACCGTCTCCAGAAGCGCCTCCTTCGGCGCCTCGTTGGTTATCACACCGCTCGGTTCACACTCAAGAGCCTTGCGACAGCAGAGTCTGAAGGAATCCTCATCGCTGATATCGTAATAGAAGGGATGGAGTTCGATATTGTATCGTGACAGCATATCCCTATCCATAGAGAAACCCTTGTCGATAAGGTCCCAGTATTCCCCCTTCCTGGAACGTGGAATAATGTATGCGATTCTGCATATTTTCTTCCGCGCCAGACTGGATGCACGCGGATTCGGCCTGTAATCAAGCCGCCTTATGGCCTCGCGTACCTTTGCAACAGTCTTTTCAGAAACTCTCCCGCGGCCATAGACAACCCTGTCCACGGTACCGCGGGAGACTCCGGCAAGAGATGCCACGTCAAATACGTTAGCCTCTTTATGCATCATAAATCAGAACCCGTCGTGCAGAATTACATCATTCCGCCCATACCGGGATTCATCGGTGCGGCGGCCTCGGGCTGAGGGATGTCAGCTACGGCGCACTCTGTGGTCAGGAACATTCCCGCCACTGAAGCGGCATTCTCAAGAGCCACACGGGCCACCTTTGTAGGGTCGATGACACCTGCCTCGAACATATTCACGTATTCGTCCGTACGGGCGTTGTAGCCGAAATCAGCCTTGCCTTCACGCACCTTGTTGATGATGACGCTGCCCTCCAGGCCCGCATTGGCGGCAATCTGGCGGAGCGGTTCCTCGATGGCGCGCTGGATGATCTTGATACCTGTATTCTGGTCCTCGTTCTCGCCTTTGAGTTTGGTAAGAGCTTCCGTAGCACGGATGTAAGCCACGCCGCCTCCGGGAACTATGCCTTCTTCGACAGCCGCACGGGTAGCGCTCAAGGCGTCATCCACGCGGTCCTTCTTCTCCTTCATCTCAACCTCTGTAGCAGCACCGACATAAAGAACGGCCACACCGCCTGCGAGTTTGCCGAGACGCTCTTTCAACTTCTCCTTGTCGTAGTCTGAAGTGGTGACCTCAATCTGCTTGCGGATAAGAGCCACACGCTCCTCGATTTCAGCCTTGTTGCCCTCACCGTTGACGATGGTGGTGTTCTCCTTGTCCACAACGACCTTTTCGGCCTTGCCGAGCATCTGCACCGTGGCATTCTCAAGAGTGAATCCGCGCTCCTCGCTGACAACGGTTCCGCCTGTCAGGATCGCTATGTCCTGAAGCATCTCCTTGCGACGGTCGCCGAAGCCGGGAGCCTTGACGGCGGCAATCTTCAACGTACCGCGGAGCTTGTTCACAACGAGAGTGGTAAGCGCTTCGCCGTCAACGTCTTCCGCGATGACCAGAAGGGACTTGCCCTCACGTGCGATAGGCTCGAGAACAGGCATAAGATCCTTCATCGTGCTTATCTTCTTGTCCGTGATAAGGATATAGGGAGCATCGAGAACGGCCTCCATCTTGTCGCCGTTGGTCATAAAGTAAGGGCTGATATAGCCGCGGTCGAACTGCATACCTTCGACAACCTTGACCTCAGTCTCAGTACCCTTGGCTTCCTCGACGGTAATGACGCCATCCTTTTTCACCTTAGCCATAGCGTCGGCGATAAGTTTGCCGATGTAAGGGTCATTGTTGGCGGAAATCGTGCCGACCTGCTCTATCTTGGCGAGGTCGTCACCAACTTCCCTGCTCTGCTTCTTGAGGTTCTCCACAACAGTCTCGACGGCCTTGTCGATACCGCGCTTGAGGTCCATAGGGTTGGCTCCGGCAGTAACGTTCTTGAGGCCCTCGTTGATGATTGCCTGTGCAAGAACCGTGGCTGTCGTAGTACCGTCACCGGCCTGGTCGTTGGTCTTGGAAGCAACTTCCTTGACCATCTGTGCGCCCATATTTGCGAACCTGTCTTCGAGTTCAATCTCCTTTGCTACAGTCACGCCGTCCTTAGTCACCTGAGGGGCACCGAATTTCTTGTCGATCACCACATTGCGTCCTTTGGGACCCAGCGTTACCTTGACGGCATTTGCCAATGCGTCAGCGCCATCCTTCATAAGGGAGCGCGCATCACTGTTGAATTTTATATCCTTTGCCATAATGTTTCTGTTTTCAAATGATTCAACTTAAAGAATTGCAAGAATGTCGGACTGCTTCAGGATGACATAGTCCTTACCGTCCACGGTCACTTCCGTACCGGCATATTTGCCATAGAGCACGTTGTCGCCGGTTTTCACTTCCATAGGCTCGTCCTTCTTGCCCGGGCCTGCGGCAACAACTTTTCCCTGCTGGGGTTTTTCCTTTGCATTGTCAGGAATATAAAGTCCTGACGCTGTCCTGGTCTCGGCCTCTTTAGGCTCGATAACCACTCTGTCTGCTAACGGTTTGATCATTTTATTGTTTGTTTTATCGTTGTTTTCCATTCCGGAGCATAAATGCCCCTTTTCAAAAACAAAGGAGGACAAATGATGTGCCACCTGCCCTCCTCTGCCAAAATGTCAGTTTTCCTTATAAAGGAAGTATCTCCCTGACGATATGATTCATATCGTAACGGACCAGGTACTGCACCGGATGTCTGCCACCGGTAGAAATCAGGCAGACTCCGTTAGGATATTGTGAGAACGTGACGTCCACTCCGAAACGCAAAAGCGTTGCCAGGGGGAAGCCCATTTCAAGGCTGTTGCCGGAAACGACAACGGAGGAAACTGCATTGTAGAAATTGCCCTGCTGCATATCCTGTTTCTTGACCTTGTCAAGACGGAAATCGGTGATTTCCGTGATAATGAAACCCTCATTGAACCTTACCCGGGCGGACATCCTGACGCCGGAACGTTTGGTATATGACACGGTACATTCGCCTGACTGACGTCCGGAGACCGCAATGTCGGCACGAAGTTTCAGAAGTTTGTCAAGTCCGTCACCGACCTGGAATTCGCCGAAGGGGAATTTCACGATATGGGAAGCGTCACGGACATCTGCAGATGCAAAACGTCCGTCGTTGCTCTCATAAGCGCCTGTAAAATCAAAGAAGAAAGAACTTGTACCGCTGATAAACAGCTGCTGTCCGTTTTCTGCGGTGAGTTCCTTTGCGTGGTTAAGTGCCGTATAGATAGAGCCCTTGTCATAGTAAGAGCCGATTTCAAGGCCGTTCACAGACTGTGCTGCCACTGCAAGACAAGGCAGGGCGAGCAGTAATGTTGCAATTATTTTTTTCATATCGGAACTGTTATTCATTAGAATGTAAATCTCACCATTCCCTCGATACGGTGATTCATAACCCAGTGCATACCGCCATAGGGCAAGGCTCGGAGGGTATATGTATATTGCCCGTTGGCATCCTGGTCACCATACTGGACAGCCGTAAGCATATATTCCAGACCTACGGTGAACCTGCCGACATTGTATGCGACAAGAGGTTCGATACGGTACATCTGGTTGATGCTTGCCGCACCGTTCTTCTGGAAAGCGATGCAGGACGCATCACCAGTGCCGTCAGTATTGGCAAGTATATCCTTCGACGTACCGAAATTCTTCATATAACCCAAAAGAACGGAGCCCTGAACCTTCTGTCCGTATGACAAAGTCACCCAGGTGTCGGAAGTGCGGATAGGGGTATATTTCCAATTATAATCATCGCTCTTGTCATACACGGCATAGCCGCTTTCGAGGTTCACGTGCTCGCCGCTGCCGCCATATACCGTCTTGGCCTTGAATTTGAAAAGGTTCTTGGTGTATTGCAGGTACATAAAGCC
>JAKSJV010000016.1 GCA_024402005.1 Bacteroidales bacterium | reverse complement strand
CCTTGAAACTTATCTTGTTCTCTTTCGATATCTTGCCGCTGATTTCGTGCATAAGCCCCATCCTGTCTATTCCGTTCATCGACAGGCGGACAGGGAAAGTATCGTATGTATCGACTATCCATTTGGGCGTTACAATCCTGTCTCCGAATTTGCTGGCGAGGGAGTTTGCCTCCGGGCAGCTTTTCTTGTGGACAGTAATCTTGCCGTCATCTCCGACAAAACCGATGACCGGGTCTCCCGGAATGGGGTTGCAGCAGGGAGCGATAATATAGGTGCTGCTTTGAAATTTCTGTTGCGAGCCCTCGTCGTTTATGCCGAAATGCTCTCTGACGGCGTCAATGGCTGTTTTTGTCGTCAGGAAACGCAGCCACTCGGCACGTGGCGGTTCCTGACGTGAAGTGATTATCTCCACCTGGTCTCCGTTCTTCAGTACATAGGAAAGGGGAGACAGACGGTAGTTGATTTTCGCGGCGATGGAATGAGGCGCGGATTCAATATCATTCAAATAGGCATAATCCAGAGCCGTCGCGCCCTTTGGAACGGACATCTGACGGCCTTTCGTATCGAATACTATAATATCGTTCTCCACGAGGTCGTGATGTATCCGGTCCAGCATTTCCAGAGAGGTGACATCCGGATTCTCAATGATAGTCTTTATCCTGGCTATCCATTTGTCCATCTGGCTTTCTTCCGTCTGGGGCTGGAGTTTCTTGTAGTTCCAGTGTGCGGCGATGCCCTTTTCCGCGATATCGTTCATCCGTGTCGTGCGTATCTGTATCTCGATGTTCGTGCGGTCCGGTGAAATGGCGGTCAGATGCAGGGCTTCGTATCCGTTGGACTTCGGGTGCATGATCCAGTCGCGCACCCGTTCCGGCCGGTACTCATATATGCCGGTAATCAGCGAGAAGATACGGAAACATTCATTCCTTTCATCTATGATGTTATCCGAGGCAGGCGTGAATATTATCCTTACGGCATACAGGTCACTGATTTCATCGAACGCAACGTGCTTTATGTTGATTTTATGCCAGATGGAATACGGAGTCTTGACCCTGGTCTTGATGGTATATTGTATTCCGGCATTGTCAAGGGCCTTTCTTATCGGGGCCAGGAATTCCTCTATCATCTTCTCCTTGTTCCCGCTGGTCTCATTCACCCTCGCCTTGATCTGATTATAGGCGTCCGGTTCCTTGAAACGCAACCAGATATCCTCCATTTCGGACTTTATGCTGTAAAGACCGAGCCTGTGGGCGAGGGGTATGAACACATACATTGTCTCCGACAATATCTTATCCCTCTTGTATTCCGGCATGAATTCTATGGTCCTGCAGTTGTGAAGCCTGTCCGCAAGTTTGATGAGAACCACACGCGCATCGTCGTTGAGCGTCAGCAGAATGCGTCTGAAATTCTCCGCCTGAAGACTCTGGGTGTGCTCTTCTCGTGTATCCTCATAATCCAGCACCGACTTTATCTTTGTCAAGCCATCTACCAGATGAGCTATCTTGGGACCGAAATTCTTTTCTATGTCCTCGACGGTGAAATCGGTGTCCTCCACAACGTCGTGAAGCAGCGCGGCGCATATGCTCTTGTGGCCGAGCCCTATTTCGTGGACCACTATTTTCGCCACAGCAATAGGGTGGAGCATATACGGTTCACCGCTGCGACGCCTGACGCCGTTGTGGGCGGCATTGGCGAATTCGAAGGCTTTCTGCACAAGTTCAAGCTGAGACGCATCGCTACAACGTTTCCTGACGCATTCCATAAGGTCTGCGTATGCAAGCTGTATCAGCTCGTTGTCCTTTTGTGTAAATTCTGTTACAGGCTTCATTATATTGAATCTACATTAATCTTGTCCACATTCTGGAAGGCATATGACAGTTCCGCTCCGACCAATATCGCGAACCAGCTGAAATTCAGCCAGAACATAAAGAATGGAATGGCGGCGACCGCACCGTATATTCCGCTCAGACGTGTAAGGAAAATCTGACTTTCCACATATACGAACTGAATCCCGATAAATGCCAGCGCGCTGACTACAGATGCCTTCAGGGCATTTTTGTAATATACTTTCGTGTTCGGTATATATTTGTACATCAGGCTGAACACAAGCACGCTCATAGGAATCATCAGGACCCATTTCAAAGCGTTGGCAGGGATTGCGCCTGACATCATAATGGCTCCGAAATAAAGCAACAGCATCAACAGGGGAGCGACAATCACTATAATCACGTCACGACCGAAGCGGGTGACGAACTTGCGGTTCTTCCGCACGCGCCATACATTGTTGAACACCCTCTCCACACACAGCATCATCCATATCACAAGCCATACGAAAAAGGCGGCGCTGATGAAACCGAGTACCGATGATGATGCTTTCCGTATGATGTTGTCGGCATAAGTCATAACATATTGCACCACATCCGGATTATTGGGGAAGTTGGCATAGAGCAAAGCCTCCAGTTTGTCGGACAGTCCCAGACCTTTGGTCAGGGCAAGCGCCACTGCAATGAAGGGGATAACGGCCATAGTACAGAAAAAGCTCAATGCAACACTCTGAAAGCCTATTTTCTGGGAATTGAAAGTACGTATGGTGAGCATCGTGACTTTGACACTCCGGACAAAATTGCGTTTTGCCCGTCCAAGAGTCTCCAGTTCCACGTTCCATACATCATCGCTGATGAACTTCCTGGCCCGTCTGTATTTTCCCTTGATTCCCATTCCTAAAACAAAGTCAATTCCTTATTGCCTGCATCAAACGGCACTGTTCCTATCATAGCGTACAGTTCTTCCTCGGATATCATCTTCACTCCAAGTTCCTCCGCCTTTTTAACCTTCTCCGGTCCAGGGTTTTCCCCGGCGAGCACGAATGCCGTCTTTGCGCTTATACTGCTCGTGGGCTTGCCCCCGTGGGCTTCTATCAAAGCTTTCATCTCATCGCGACTGATGCTGTAGGTGCCCGTTATCACTATGGCTTTTCCTTCCAGAATATTGTCCGCGGGCCTGTCGTCAGCCATCGAGAACTGCAGCCCGGCCGCCTTGAGCCTCTCTATGTTGGACTTGTTCCGGGGTTCATCGAAGAACTCCCTTATGCTTCCGGCTATTATTCCGCCTATATCTCCTACTTCCTGCAACTCTTCTGCTGTGGCGGCAGAGAGTGCATCGATGTTCTGATAGTGTCGTGCCAGCATTTTTGCAGTTGTCTCGCCTACGTTCCTTATGCCGAGGGCAAACAGAACGTGATCGAAGGTGACGGATCTGCTTTTCTGCAGGCTTTGCAGGAAGCGTTCGCACGATTTCTCCTTCCATCCCTCCAACCTGTAAAGATCCGTATATTTCAAATCGTAGAAATCCGCACTCCGGCGTACCAGTCCGAGGTCATACATCTGGCTGACGGTGGCATCTCCGGCCAGAACGTTCATAGCCTTGCGGCTCAGGAAATGTATCAGGGTCTCCTTTACCTGCGTGGGGCAGCCCAAGATATTCGGGCAGAACCATTTCGCCTGGTCTTCCTGCCGGACAAGCGGCGTACCGCAATCGGGGCATACCTTGGGGAAATCGGGACGCGTGGACAGCAGAGGCCTCCTGGACAATTCCACCGAGGTTATCTTGGGAATTATTTCGCCTCCTTTCTCGACGTACACCCAATCGCCGATACGGATATCCAGAGCCTCCATCTGCTCCGCATTGTGCAGTGTAGCCCGTTTGACCATAGTACCGCTGAGCGGCACGGGAGCCAGATTCGCGACAGGGGTGACCGCTCCGGTACGTCCTACCTGATAATCTATGCCAAGCACTTCTGTGCAGGCCTGTTCCGCCTTGAACTTGTACGCCACGGCCCAGCGCGGCGTCTTGCTTGTAAAGCCCAATTCCTTCTGCGTAGCCAGGTCGTTGACCTTTATCACGACGCCGTCGGTAGGGAAGGGCAGCCGTTTGCGCTCCGTGTCCCAGAAATTTATGAAAGCGTCAATATCGTCAATGCCGCGGCATATCGTCCTGTGCTCACTGACCGGGAGCCCCCACTCTTTGGCGGCGAGCAGTGCCCGGTCGTGCGTTTCGAAACCGAGATTTTCGCCCAACATATGGTACAGGGTACATTCCAGTCCGCGTCTTCCGACTTCTTCAGCATCAAGGAGCTTCAAACTGCCGGACGCGGCGTTGCGAGGGTTTGCGAAAGGCGCCTCACCCTCTTCTTCGCGCTCGAGACACAGGGCATCGAAAGACTTGTAGGGCATATATATCTCGCCGCGTATCTCGAATTCGTCGGGAATGTTTTCCCCGTGAAGTACGGCGGGAATGCCGGCAATTTTTCTGACATTGCGCAGCACCTCATCGCCTATGATACCGTCCCCGCGGGTCAGTGCCTGGACCAGCCTGCCTTTCCTGTATGTCAGGCAGATGGCAGTGCCGTCGAATTTGAGTTCGCAGCAGAATTCAAGCGGCTTGTCGGATGCCTTGGCCACGCGCTCTATGAAATCGTTAACCTCGCCGAGGTTGTAGGTATTGCCGAGACTCAGCATCGGGTAGCGGTGCGGCAACTGGCGGAATTCTCTTGAAGACGGGTCTCCGGACAAATCGGATCCGACGCGACGCGTAGGGGAGTCGGGGGTCACCGTTTCAGGGTGTTCTTTCTCCAGAGCGATGAGCTCGTTCATAAGCATATCGTAGTCATAATCGCTGATTGACGGAGAGTTATCCACGTAATACCTGCGATTATGCTCGTTCAACTGCTCTCTGAGCTCTTGTATTCGCCTTTCGAAATCTTCCATATATCCTACAAAAATACGGAAAATATTCTATTTTTTTGTTATTTTTGTATCGCTTTTTGAGGCAAAAAAATGAAAACCAACAAATTGAAATAAAATGAAAGATTCTATCATCATTCTTTGCGGTGGCGGTCCCGCCCCTGGTATGAACACCGTAGTATGTACCGTGGCAAAAACTTTTTTGAGCCGTGGATTCCGTGTAATCGGCCTTCACGGTGGCTACAGCGGACTTTTCAATACAAATCCGAAAACCGAGGACATCGACTTCTTCAAGGCCGATGCCTATTTCAACCGTGGCGGTTCTTACCTTATGATGAGCCGTTTCAAACCGACTGACGAAGACTTCGAGAAGAATTTCAACCTTTCTCTTTTCAAGGACAACAACATCAAGCTTCTGGTCACCGTGGGCGGCGACGATACCGCTTCTACAGCCAATCGTATCGCCAAATTCCTTGAGGCCAAGAAATATCCCATCCAGAACATCCACGTACCCAAGACCATAGACAACGACCTTCCTCTGCCCAACAGCACTCCTACTTTCGGATTCAACAGCGCTAAGGATGAGGGCGCCCACATTGCCCGCACGATCTACGAGGATGCCCGTACGTCAGGCAACTGGCTGATCATAGCCGCAATGGGACGCAGCGCAGGCCACCTTGCTCTCGGTATAGGCGAGGCCACACATTGCCCTATGACCATCATCCCCGAAATGTTCAACAATACGAAGATTACCATAGACAAGATTATCCGCCTGGCCATCTCCGCCGTCATCAAACGTCAGATTATGGGTTATCCCTACGGAACAATCGTCATTTCGGAGGGTGTGTTCCACGAGCTGGACAGCAAGGAACTCGAGGACGCCGGAGTTCATTTCACCTACGACAACCACGGACATCCGGAGCTTGGCAAGATATCCAAAGCGGTGATGTTCAATGACATACTTGAGAAGGAATTCAAGAAGCTCGGTATGAAGGTCAAGACCCGTCCTGTGGAAATCGGCTACGACGTACGTTGTCAGGATCCTATCGGATACGACCTTACTTACTGTTCTGAACTTGCAATGGGCGTATATCAGCTCTTTGAAAAAGGCGAGACCGGCTGTATGGTTTACGTAGATGCCTCAGGCAATGTCTCACCTCTGTATCTGAAGGACCTGCAGAATGCGGAAGGCAAGATTCCTCCCCGCAGAGTGGACATCAAAGGCGGTACGGCCCAGAATTACTACAATTATGTCTGCAACTACGTTTGCCCTCAGGATTACGAAGCTGCCGGTAAGATCGTAAGCGATCCCGCCGCCTATGACTTCAAGAAAATCCTGAACTGGTAGGCGATGCTTATATACCAGCTCCTTCCCAGGTACTGGGGAGGCTACACATCCGAAAATGTTCGTGGCGGTTCCTTGAAAGAGAACGGCTGCGGGCATTTTTCAGATATTGACACACAATCGCTGGATTATTTCAAATCACTGGGTGTCACACATATGTGGTACACCGGCATCATACGGCACGCCACACATTGTGACACGAACGGCTGCAAGCCTTCGCATCCCCAGATTCTCAAAGGGGAGGCCGGGTCGCCGTATGCCATTTCGGACTATTATGACGTCAATCCCTATCTGGCTTCGAATCCGGACGACAGGATGAAGGAGTTCAAGGAACTGGTAGAACGTACGCATCGCAAAGGAATGAAGGTTATCATAGACTTCGTTCCAAACCACGTCAGCCGTGACAACGTGAACTTCGGACTCGGCGATGACAAATCCGTTCACTGGGCTCCTTACAATGATTTCTACTATTACCCTGGGCAAGAATTGACCCTGCCTGTGGAATTCAAGGCTGATGCCCGTTTCGACGGGCCGTATCGTGAATTGCCGGCCAGGGCAACGGGCAACGACTGTTTCTCTGCCAATCCCGGCATCAATGACTGGTATGAGACCGTCAAGTTGAATTATTGCCCTTTCCGCACTCCGACCTGGGACAGGATGCTGGACATCCTCCGTTTCTGGATAGGGAATGGTGTGGATGGTTTCAGATGCGATATGGTGGAACTGGTCCCCGCTGAGTTCTTCACCTGGGCCATTGCTGAAATCAAGAAGGAGCGTCCCGAGACGACATTCATCGCAGAAGTCTATGACAGAGGGAATTACAGACATTACCTGAAGAATGTGGGCTTTGATTTGCTTTATGACAAATCAGGACTCTACGATGCCCTGCACGATATTGTCCGCTACAATACGGGAAGCGGCGAACAGTCTCCTGAACCTTGGCAGAGCACAAGGCGCATAACAGGCAACTGGCAATACCTCGGAGATCTTCAGGACGGTATGCTGAATTTCCTGGAAAACCACGATGAGCAGCGTCTGGCATCGGATTTCTTCGCGGGCACACCGGATAAGTGTTTTGCCGCCCTGGCGGTATCGGCTTTGTTCAACGGAGCGTCGTTCATGATGTATTGCGGACAGGAAATCGGAGAGAGGGGAATGGATAACGAGGGCTTCAGCGGCATTGACGGCAAAAGCACGATCTTCGACTGGTGGAAACCACGTTCCTCAAAGCTTTTGTGGCAGTGGGTGCACAAGGGGACGGGACTTGAAGCCAAAGATAAGGATATCCTTGATAAATATCATCACATCACAATGTTGGCATCAATGGCCGTTTTCCGCAACGGCTCCACATATGACCTTTGCTTCTGCAATGTATCCTCTGAAGGATTCGATCCGGACAGGCATTTTGCATTTTTGAGATATAATGACGAAATTTGCTATCTGGCAGTTTGCAATTTTTCATCGTCTCCTATGTCGGCTGTCATCGACATCCCTTTGAGAAGCCGTCGGGAGAGAGTGGAGGTTGCGCCTTACGATTATTGTATAAAAGAGTTGAGATGACATTGTCCACAGCCAATATGAAGTTGATCCGTTCGCTCAAGGACAAGAAGTTCAGGGACGAACTCGGACTTTTTGTCGTCGAGGGCGAGAAACTGGTCGAGGAAGCGGTTCAAAGTGGATTCAAGATAGAACAATTGTACCGTTCCGACGAAATAGGCGAGGCCGCAATGGAGCGTATAAGCCTGTTGAATTCTCCGTCAACGGCATTGGCTGTAGTGCGCAAGCCGCAGGAAACAGCCGGTTTCCGTTTGAAACAAGGAGCGCTCTACATCGCCCTGGACGCTATCCGCGATCCCGGCAACCTCGGCACGATACTCCGTATTGCCGACTGGTTCGGCATCGATGGCGTCATCGCTTCCCGGGACACGGTGGATGTCTATAATCCCAAGGTTGTACAGAGCACTATGGGAGCCATTTTCAGGGTAGATTTCCATTACTGCAATCTTGCGGAAGTACTTCCCGGGGCAGAGGTTTTCGGAACTTTTCTCTCCGGCGAGGACATTTACAAGGCGGATCTGCAATCCTCCGGTCCGCGCGTAATCGTCATAGGAAATGAATCCAACGGCATTTCTCCTGAAATCGGGAAATGCTGTACAAGAAAAATCACCATCCCTTCCTTCGCAAAAGGCAAGGGTTCTGAAAGTCTCAACGCAGCTGTCGCCACCGCGGTTGCCGTATCAGCATTCAAACACAGATGAAGTCCCTTTGGCGCATATCTCCACTTTGTTTAGGGTTGCTGCTGGCAGTATCCTGCAGCACTACACGTATCCTGGCGGAAGGAGAGCAGCGCCTCGAAAGCAACAAGATCATCGTCACCAATGACAAACGTTTCCTTACGTCCGAACTGACCCCGTATTTGAAGCAGCCCGCTGCCGGCTGGAGTCCTTCGCTTTGCATTTACAACTGGCAGGACGGGAAAGGCAAGGGCTGGGACAACTTCGTGAAGAAACTCGGCAAGGCCCCTGTAATTTATGACAGCACCATGGTGCTTTCGTCAATGGTCAACATCTCAGACCACCTGGACTACATAGGTTATTACAACTCGCGTATCATCCCTGAAATCACTTCCAAGAACAAAAAGGTAAAAGTGACTTATAAAGTAACGTTGGGAAAACGCTACCCGATAAGTGCCATAAGTTACGATTTGCCGATGCAACACGACCTGATCAAGGATTTCTATGCAGACACTACGAATTGTTCTGTCAAGAAAGGCGATTTTCTCAGCGCGGATGCATTGGAAAAGGAAAGTGTCAGGAGTTGCAGCGCACTCAGGAACAAAGGCTATTATGACTTTTCGAAAAATTACTTTTTCTTCGAGGCCGATACGCTGTCGAGTCCCGGCAACGCTCTGCTGAACGTTTCGATCAAGGAACATACACGCAACGAAAAGGACGATGTTCAGCGCACGTTCGAAAAATACACTTTCGGAAACGTAACCGCCACATACCCGGATAAATTGAAATTCCGTTCCAAGGTGCTTCAGGACCTCAACGGCATTCATTCCGGGGATCTCTACAGCGAAAGGGCGATCAACAACACCTATTCCCGTTTCAACTCACTGAACCTGTTCAGTGCCGTCAGCCTGCACCTGACACCACGGGAAAACGAGCCGGTGGTGGATTGTGACATACAATTGCAGAAAGGCAAGATACAGGGCTTCAAGATAGGTCTCGAGGCCTCCATAAACTCAAACGCACTGTTCGGCATTTCTCCTCAGATATCCTATTTCAACAAGAACATATTCCACGGCGGCGAAATCCTGAACGTCTCGCTGCAATCGAACCACCAGCTGAAATTCAAGGACAGCAACATAAAATCCAATGAAGTTTCAGTAACGGCATCCCTGATACTTCCACGCTTCATTCCTTTCCCGACAAAGATGTTCAAAGGACCTAACCTTCCTCAGACCAAGATAAGCCTTGCATACAATTTCCAGAAACGTCCTGAATATACCAAGAACCAGGCAACGGCCACATACGGTTATACCGGTAACGTAAAGAGGAACCTGGCCTATTCGTTCAATATACTTTCCCTGAATTTCGTGCGCCTGCCGTATCTGGATGCCGAATTCGCAAAGAGTATGGAAAAGAATCCCTTCCTTGCCAACGCATACAAGGACCACCTTGATATGGGTATGAACGGAACATTGTACTACAGCAGCGCGGGCCCCAATACCAATCCGAAATTCGATTACTGGTACGGGCGTCTTCAGGTGGACCTGTCAGGCAATTTTCTGGGTATCTTCAAGAGCGCAATGAAAAAGGATGCCACCGGAGCAGGTATGATACTGAATATTCCTTATTCCCAATACGTAAGGGCCGAGGCTCAGATAGGGAAGACCTTCGTATGGGGCAAGAAACAGAACCAGTCCTTTGCAATGAGGTTTATGGCAGGCATAGGACACGCATACGGCAATTCGGTCAGTCTTCCTTTTGAAAAACATTTCTACGGCGGCGGTGCAAACTCCCTGAGAGGTTGGGTAGCCCGCACTGTCGGTCCCGGTACGTCAGCAATGAATACGGACTTCGTTATTCCGAACCAGACTGCCGATATGAAACTGGAAGCCAATATCGAGTACCGTTTCCCCATATTCTGGAAAATAGCCGGCGCAGTGTTCGTAGATGCCGGTAACATATGGAATGTAGGCAACTCGCAGTCCGGTGAAGAAGACGGTTCCCTCTTCAGGTTCAGCACTCTTGGAGAAAGCATTGCAGCCAACTGGGGACTGGGCATACGCGCGGACCTGAACTTCCTCATACTGCGCGTCGATTGGGGTATGCGCTTCCACGACCCCGCGAGGACTGACAACAAATGGGTCGGGCCGGAAGGCTGGTTCAAGGATGGTTATGCCGTACAATTCGGAGTGGGATACCCGTTCTGATATGCGCTGCTCCTGACGTCAGAGATTGAAACCGATACTCAGGTAGGCCCCGAAATTATGCTTCTGCACGGTAGAGCGGTTTGACCACGAACCACGGAGTTTGATCGGGCCTACGATTGTATTGTAGGTGAGTTGCAAACCAGCCGCAAACAATTCCTTTGTGTTCTTGAAGGTGACGAAGTTCTGGACGTCCTCCGCCATATGGGCGTAACCGCCGAGAGCCGAGATATACAGTTCTTTATAGGCCTTGAACCTCAAATCAAGGTTCAGGACGGCCAGATGGTCATATGACTTTTGACGGCAGTGAGAGTCATCGTCAATTTCATAGAATGTGCAATCAGCTATATTGTTGAAGCCCACAAAAGGTATCTGATGCTCGAGATAGCGTCCTGCAATATCTCCACCCAGATAATTCCTGCGGGCAATCGAGTACTCCGGAGTGTCGTCGGTAATATTATATTCTCCGTCTGTATCCTTCTTGGGAACAATCGTCAGGGTATTGCATCGGTCGAATACGCCTCTGATGTGGAAATCCGGAACAAGGGCGGCAAATGAACAGAACGGTATTACGCCTCTGACGTCAAATGAAAAATCATAAGTCGGTTTGAATGACTTCACTCCATACTTGAGAAAATCAATATTGAAGCCGAATTTGAGGTCAGTTCCCTCTGTAGGGCAGTAGTAGTTGTCCATACTATAGTAGTTGCCGCCCAGAAATGCGCCCAGATAATTTCCTTGGGCGATATTGGAATTCTTGACAAGCAGGGATTCGGCACTCAATTTCGAACCATTTATGAAATAACCGTAATTCTTGACACCCAACCAACTTTCGAAATTCCTTATATCCTTGATGGAGATGAACAGCTTTTCCCGGTGTGTAAAATATCCTCCATCCATTCTCGTATTGTTAAGTGTCCACAGCCACGGGTCCTCCATTTTCCACAGTTTGCCGTTGACGTTGGCCCCATAGACCTCCAAATTTATGGTGGGGAAGTCAGGCGTGTCCAACATAAAGCGGATGTCCAGAGACTGGGACATACCGAGCTTCAGATTCGCATCCAGTTTCGGACCGGATAATTTGTTTACGTTCCACCCGAAGTTCAAGCCCACCTCGGCCCATATCTCCGAATCCAAACGCCCGCCGACTCCAATCCTGTTGGTCGGGGATTTTGCACATTCGAATACAAGGTCAAAAGGTTCCTCGCCGCCAAGCATCGAATAGGTGACAGATTCTACGGCACCACTACCTTGAATTATTGAAATGGCCTTGTCCAATTCATCCGCATCGACAGGTCTCGAAATATCCAGCTTTATCATTTTATGCAGAATCCTTGACTCCGTTTCATCCATACCGCTGAAACTTATACTCTTGATAGTAACGCTTCGCCCGGTCAAATCGATTGCCTTTTTACCTTTATAAACCGTCACGGCATCACCTACTCGCGCTTTTATGGCAAGCAGTTCATCCTTGTGCTGGAGAGCGCATCTGTAACCGTTTGCAATCAGGGAATCAACGGCATCGGTATTGAAGCTCAAGCTTGTAAACCCGCTCAATTCCGGACGGATATACACGTCGGTCATTGCAGCGAGATCATCGTGCCGCGCATTGACCAGCATCGTAACGTATTGGCGAAGAACGGTACCTATATTGTTTATCTTTGAAAAAGGTGCCATAGGATCCGTCAGGTCTATTCCTATTATTATATCCGCGCCAACGGCCTTGGCGATATCTACGGGGAAATTGTTACGCGTACCCCCATCGGAGAGCACCATACCATCCGTTCTGACCGGAGTGAACAGCCCTGGAATGCCCATAGAACTTCTCATTGCCGTCTTCAACTCTCCGCTGCCCCAATGCTTGGCCTTGCAGCTGACAAGTTCGGTAGCCACACAGGCAAAAGGGATGGGGAGGGCCGAGAAAGACAGGCTGTCGTGATAGCCTACCGTCAAATCAGAGAAAGTCTTGTTGATATGCAGGCCGTAAACATAACCCGAAGGCATTGAACTTATGACTCCGCTGAGCCCGTTCTGCGTATTGAGCTCAGTAGCCTCATTCAGGTGCAGCTTGCCGTCGCGAGTCGAGTAAATCTCCTGCTGCCTGGCAACACGCTCGAGCACGTCTTTCTCGTAATGGAAGGGAATGGACAGTTGATATCTGGATTTCTGCTTTTTGACTGACAGCGGAATATATTTCGATTCAACCTTGTCGGACAGCATCTTTTTCCAATCCTGGTGGCGGAATATGGAGTCCATAAAATCCACGTCATATCCTACGGCATACAAACCTCCTATCAAACTTCCGATCGACGTGCCGCAAACAAAGTCGACAGGAATATCCAACTCATCTATAAGATGCATCGCACCTACTTCTGCAGCACCTTTGGCACCGCCGCCGCATAAAACAAGAGCGACGGTAGGTCTGTTCTGCTCTTTGCGTATCTGATTCAGACGACTGCGTATCTGTTTCAAGGCAATGCTGTCACTGACAGGATCCACGGTGTCCGACGTAAGACCGTTTGCAAACCTGTCGATAGCTTGAGAATGAAAGCAAACAGCTGATAATATGGAAATTGCGATGATTTTTTTCATATGTGTCATTTCTTGTAATATTTGGGCCAGAGAGTCTCCAAACGGCTTTTCATAACATCTTCACTCTTGTTGGGCTGCGGCTCGTAAAGCACCTTGCCCTTGACGGCATCCGGCATAAACTCCAGATCCACGAAATGCCCAGGATAGTCGTGGGCGTACTTGTACCCGTCGGCATATCCCAGTTCTTCCATCAATTTCGTAGGTGCATTGCGAAGATAAAGGGGGACAGGCGCATCCTGGGTCTCCTTGGCCAGGGCGAAAGCCTTGTCGATTGCCATATTGGCGGCATTGCTCTTTGGAGATGATGCAAGATAAATCGTACACTCCGACAGAGGAATACGGGCCTCGGGCATTCCTATCTGATGGCATATCTGGAACGTTGCATTGGCCAGCAAAAGGGCATTGGGATTTGCCAAGCCTATGTCTTCGGCCGCAAGGATGCAAAGACGACGGGCAATGAAAAGCGGGTCTTCACCGCCGTCCAGCATTCGCGCCATATAGTACAGAGCCGCGTTGGGATCCGATCCGCGAACGGATTTGATGAAGGCGGAAATGATGTCATAATGCATTTCCCCGTCCTTGTCATAGGCAGCGGGGGAGGAAGAAAGGCAGGCTGTTACAGCGGCATCGGAAATCACGATAGGGCCCTGTTTGCCTGCAGATGCGTTGACGACCATCTCCAGAAGGCCCAGCAGTTTGCGGGCATCGCCTCCGCTGTAGCGGAACAATGCGCCGGTGCTCTCCACCTTGATTTCCAGTTTGGAAAGTATGCTGTCCTTCTCCAGTGCCGTGTTCATAAGCGTCTGGAGATCACCCATATCCAGCGGCTTCAAAACGAACACCTGACAACGGCTCAAAAGGGGAGTGATGACCTCGAATGAGGGATTTTCGGTGGTGGCTCCTATCAATACGATCGTGCCGTCCTCGACTGCCCCCAAGAGGGCATCCTGTTGGGATTTGCTGAACCGGTGGATTTCATCGATGAACAGAATGGGGGTTTTGCCTCCGCTGAACATCCTGCCATTGCGGGATTTTTCTATTACTTCCCTTACTTCCTTTACTCCGGAAGACACTGCAGACAAGGTGTAGAACTCCCGCTCAAGGGAATTGGCCACTATCCGGGCCAGGGTGGTTTTCCCGACACCCGGTGGCCCCCAAAGAATGAAACTTCCCAGATTCCCGCTCTTGATCATATTGGAAAGCACGCATCCCTCACCTACAAGGTGGCGTTGTCCGACATAACCTGCAAGCGTCTGCGGCCTCATCCTTTGAGCGAGGGGAGGAAGCATTTGGCTGGAATTTATAATCTCTTCATTCATAATTATTTGCATTAATCAGCAAGCCGCACGCTAATTCTCATCGTAACGGCCTGCGAGTAAACGGTGGGGGAGAAACAGTAACTTGCCCCTATATGCACCCTGTTGCAGATATCCACACCGAAACCGAAGTTGTGCGACAGCTGCGGTCCGTGGAAGGAATAATTGAAACGGTAGTTCTTGAAGAATTTCAGTCCGGTACCTACTTCAAAGAAAGCGTTCTGATTCATTCCGAGGGCCAGGAACGGATACATACTGCAGTTGTCGCAGAAATCAATGTCGAACAGCATATGCCAGATTCCCGCACGCGGATAACGCATATAGACAGAACCAAGAGGTTTGCCGTCCTCATCTTTCTCATAAGTATCTTTCATCGGATATGAGATAACGTTCCTGAAGGAAATACCCGTATGGAAAAACCTATAACGGTACTCCAAACCTATATCCAGGTCAGGAAGACAGAATATCTTGTAGCCGTACTCTCCGTAATCCAGTTTGGAATAGTCCAGACGTCCGAAACCTATCAGGATACGACCTCCCAGATTGATGCGGTGTTCATTGCCGTTGCCGAATTCCCACCCGTGGGTATAACCGAAATTGACCTGGGTTATGTCCATATAGGAGAGATAGTCGTGCGCAAGAGAGGCCTGCCATAAATGGTCCTTCCGGACGGCACGGACTTCCGCAACCACGTCCAGAGGGTTGGTATATATATTTTTTACCGGATTTATATCATAACGTCCGTAAAGGTCTGCATAAATTCCCTGCGGCTTTGTGAAAACAGCCGGGTTATAGTAGTCCAGATCCCACAGGAAATTGTCCCTTGGGGTGATGGTCTGGGAGAAAGCCAGGGTTGAAGCCGTAGCAAGAATGAGTGTCAAGAATATCCTTCTCATAGCGTCAATCTCCATTTTCTGTCCTCCAGACGTCGAAACAATCTATGGTATGAGCCATATATTTCGGTACGAAATTGTCGTGGCCCGGCACGTAATTGCTGCGGTCCGGCTCCGATTCGGCAAGTTCGGTATATCCTGCATAAGGGGTATGGTCATCAAGCTTCAATTCACGGGCTTCAAGATTCAATCCCTTTATGGCATCTTCCATATTGAAATAGTTGACGAGAATGTCTTTCTTGCCGTGATGCATTATAAGGGGAGCCTGCGGATTCCACTCTTCGTGCGTGCAGTTCTTCTTCATCGCGTTGATGAAATCCACGTCCGTGGAGTCCTCGATATGCTTGATGAAGAAGTCCTGATACAACTCGGACGGCTTCTGCGGCGTAACGAGGAGAGCCCCTATCTGGCTGTATATGTCCATCCTGAAAATCTGGTCGAAGGGACGCCGGAGTTCCTCGGCAAAGACATTGAAACAATATGTAGCCCAACTGTACAGGGCAAGCACCAGTTTGAATTCGTCCTTTCTGTTTCCATCCGGATCGGGCTCGAACAGGTCCGTTATCATATGATAGCAGTTGCAGGGGGCTGCAAGGACGGAATTCGCCATTACCGTGAAGGCATTGCCGTTCTGCATTTCCAGCCTTCTCTGCATATACATCGAAAGACCACCGCCCTGGGACCACCCGGTAAGCCATATCTTCTTTTTTCCAGGCAATGATTCCTTGAGCCTTATTCCCAGTGAATCAGCCATCGCAACACCTGCAGTCAACCCGTCGAAGGCGCTCTTATACAACTCAGGATAATATATGAAAGGGTGAATCCAGCCGGCCGTAGGGCCATATCCCGTATAGTCCGGGGCTATGACGCAATAGCCTGCCGAAGCAAGAGGCAGAGCGCAATACATCATATCCTTCGATGTCGTGGTTCCCTTGAAATTCGAGGGCAGGGAAGCGGCAATCATTTCCAGACTGTTCATCGGCGGAATCGTGCCGTGGAAATAGCTGGCATAGGGGAGTTCCTCACCTTCTTCGTGATCGGGGACCATCAGCAGGGCATCCGCATATACGAACTGCTGTGACATCTGTTCCGGATGCATTGCGACGGTCCAATATCGCACCTTATAGCATCTGACTCCGTATCTCACTCTGTCAGAAAGATATACGTTATCCTTATCCTTGCCTGTGCAGACAACCTTTTTTATCTGTTCGGCAGTAAGATATACATTTTCGACACATCCTTCGTGCACCAGCCGACCTTGTCTGGTGTGACGCGTATAATCCTCGTGATATACGGGTTCCACGTGACGGCAACCGACTGACAATAAGCCCATTGCGAAGGCGGTAAATATAAATTTCCCCAAATTGCCCATATATTCCATTTATTGCAATCCTTACAAATTTACAACAAAGTTGTAATTTATGGCAAGTTTTACTCAATTTTGTGAACAATATCAAGTCAGTTCCAATAGATAGAATCAGACATTGAGCATTTGTTACACAATTTATATTATGTTAAGTTGTGTATATCTTAAAACTGCCCTATCTTTGTGATATTATGAAAAAGGAAATAATTCTCGACAACGTAGTGATCGAGGCGGTTGCCGCCGAGGGCAAAGCTGTAGCCCACGTTGACGGCATCGCTCTTTTCGTGCAGTTCGCCGTTCCTGGCGATGTCGTACGCGTCAAGGTCACGAAGAAAAAGAAAAATTATATGGAGGGTTTCATCCTGGAGATGATAACTCCTTCAAAAGACCGCCTCGAGCCGTTCTGCAAATATTTCAGCGTTTGCGGCGGTTGCAAATGGCAGCCCCTGCCATATCCTATGCAGCTGGAGGCGAAAAGACAGCAGGTTGAGGACCAGCTGGTCCGGATAGGTCACCTTGAAGTGCCTGAAATCAGGCCCACGGTGGCTTCGGACAAGACAATCTACTATAGGAACAAGCTTGAATTCACCTTCAGCGAACGCAGATGGCTCTATCCTGGCGAAAATCCTGAAGAAATCGCCCCTGCAGACCGTCTGGGACTGGGTTTTCACGTCGGCAGATTCTTCGACAAGGTACTTGACGTCAGAGAGTGCTTCCTGCAGGACTCCCCTTCCAATGAAATACGTAATTTCATACGTCAATTCGCCATAGACAACTCATTGTCATTCTTCAATATACGCGAGCACGTCGGCTTCCTCCGCAATATGATTGTACGCACGACACAAAAAGGCGAAGTGATGCTGATAATAGTCTTCTTCAACGATGATGCGGAAGCCCGCACTTCCCTGCTCGATGCCGTGGCCGCCAGATTCCCGCAAATAGTCAGCTTGTACTATGTGATAAACGGCAAGGCCAACGACAGCATTACGGACCAGGAATGCATACTCTACAAGGGCGAAGAGGCCATTTATGAAACTATGGAAAACCTTCGCTTCAAGATAGGCCCGAAATCCTTCTACCAGACGAATACGGCCCAGGCGTACAAGCTTTACGGCGTGGCTCGTGAATTCGCGGCCCTCACAGGGAACGAGGTGGTGTATGACCTTTACACAGGCACCGGTACAATCGCTCAATTCATCAGTTCCAGGGCAAGCAAAGTCATTGGTATCGAGTATGTTCCGGAAGCAATTGAGGATGCGGAGGCAAATGCACGGGCGAACGGCATCGGCAATTGCGAATTCTTCGCAGGAGATATGAAAGACGTGCTCAAACCGGACTTCATAGCCGCACACGGCCGGCCGGATGTCATAATCCTCGACCCTCCGAGAGCCGGAATTCACCCAGATGTTGCAAAAGTCATATTGGATGCGGCTCCGCAGCGTATGGTATATGTCAGCTGCAATCCAGCCTCACAGGCCCGTGATCTGGCAATACTCTGCAACAGCGGAAACGACGACGGGCCGCATTACAGGATAACCGCCGTCCAGCCTGTGGATATGTTCCCTCACACGCATCACGTTGAAAACGTGGTGGCCCTTGAAAAGTGCTGATTTTTTTGTAAATTCGCAGATTGGTTTGCTTGTTTTTTAGAACGCAATGCTGGTATCAATCCTAATACTCATCATTGGACTGGCTCTGGTCGTATTCGGCTCCGACTACCTTGTGGACGGGGCCTCGGACATCGCCAGACGCAGCGGACTCAGTGAATTCGTCATAGGACTGACCATCGTCGGGATAGGTACAAGCACCCCCGAGATGGTCGTTTCTTTTTTCAGTGCATTCCGCGCCCAGGCAGATATGGCCGTAGGCAATGTCGTCGGCAGCAACATCTTCAACACCTTCCTGATTCTCGGAATCACGGCCCTCATCCTTCCCCTGGATATCAGTTCGCGCACGGCAAAGAGGGATCTTCCCATCAACATCATCGTTTCACTGGTACTCATTGCCCTGAGTCTGGACTTCACGATATGGGGGCAGGAAAAAGACTGCCTCGGAAGGGTTGACGGCGTGATAATGCTTCTGCTGTTCGCCGCTTATATGTATCTGTCATTCAAGGAAGGGAAAATCGACTCCGAACAGCAGGCGGTAACTGGAACCGGCCGGTATAAATCCGTATGGATACCCATAGCAATGGTTGCAGGAGGTCTTGTAGCGCTTGTATTCGGAGGACGCCTGTTTGTGGACAGCGCTACGGATATCGCCCATCGTCTCGGATGGAGCGACAAGTTCATAGCGATAACCATACTTGCGGCCGGCACATCCCTGCCCGAACTCGCAACCTGCGTTGTAGCCGCCATCAAGAAGAAAGGCCAGCTTGCTCTCGGCAACATCATAGGCAGCAACATTTCGAATATACTGCTGATTCTGGGAGGTTCAGCCTTGATCCATCCCCTGGCACTGGACAAAATCACGGCCTTTGATTTTACGGCGATGCTGCTCGGGGCCCTGTTCCTCCTTGTATCATATTTCACTTTCACCAAAAAGAAACTGGACAGAGTCGAGGGCGTCTGCCTCCTGTTGATGGAAGCAGCCTATATGTACTCCCTGATAAAAAATCTGTAATGGAAATCAAATCTACTGAATATTCGCTGTTGAACGTTGCTGACGGACACGTATTGCAGGATGACGGTTGGACGCTGTCAGATCCTGCGTCACAAAGTCCGTCAATGGTAAGAGCCGTTTATAAAGACAAGAAATTCACTGCCGATTCTGCTCAGGAGGGCCTGTACCGCTATCACAACTGGATGCCGCTAAAACGCACTCTGAAAGGAAGCTGTGCGCCTGTGACATACAAATCGGAAGGACTTGCCGCCACACTTGGGCTGAACAATCTCTACATTACCTTCAGCGGATGGAATCCTGAAATCGGGGCAAGATTCAGCACCTGTTCCTTCAAGGAGACGGAGGCCTACAGCGTATGCGGACGCCTGGCACCCGATGAAAAACGGACTCTTGTCGTGGCATCCGCCGGCAACACGGCCAGGGCTTTCGCTTCGGTTTGCAGCAAGAACAACATTCCTCTGCTGCTGAGCATACCTTATGACAATATCGACGCATTGTGGTTCGACGAACCGCTGAACCCCTGCGTCAGGATAATCGCATCTCCTGCTGGCTCGGATTATTTCGATTCGATAGCCCTTGCCGACAAGGTCTGCACAAGCCCGGGCTTCCTCGCGGAAGGCGGTGCCAAGAACATTGCCAGGCGCGACGGTATGGGCACGACCCTGCTCTCCGCCGTGGAAAAGATAGGAGCGATACCTGATTTCTATTTTCAGGCCGTAGGCAGCGGTACAGGTGCGATCGCCGCGTGGGAGAACAATCTTCGTTTGATGGAGGATGGCCGTTTCGGTGCAAAGAAAATGCGCATAATGGCATCCCAGAACGATCCTTTTACAATAATGTATGATTCCTGGGCATTGAAGCAGCGTGCGCTGGTGGATTTCCCTGCGGAAAAGGCCAGAAGGGCGGCGGCAACCATACGCGCCAAAGTGCTCAGCAACCGCAAACCGCCTTATTCCCTTGCCGGGGGGCTTTATGATGCTCTAACGGATACGGGTGGCACGATGTACAAGGTGACCAATGACGAACTTGAAAGATGGCAGCAGGAATTCGAGCGCACGGAAGGCTATGACATTTATTCGGCGGCATCCGTTGCCGTGGCTTCCTTGCATCAGGCCGTCGCGGCCGGCGAGGTCAGGGCAGATGACATAATTATGCTGAACATTACAGGCGGCGGAGAGAAGAAGGCGAAGGCAACGCTTGCAGACAGGATATTCTACGCTAAACCACATCTGGTTCTCGATCCGGATGAGGATGCGGATAAAATCATATCACAAGTCGAAAAACTCTACTAGTTATGGCAGATTCAGATAAATTTTCGGACATCATCCCGTACAACGATGAGGAAGCGGTGGCGGCACTTGCCAAAGTGGCCTCGCATCCCGCAATGTCCCGTATCTCCCAGTATTTCTACCCGGAAAAAGCTCCCGGATACCTTGCGCACCAGATCAAGAAAGTGCACAGCGTGGACGAATTCCAGACACTCGTAATGACAAGAATCGTTGACCGCATCCTCGGTATGTCGGCCGCACACTTCACCTATGACGGAGTAGAGAATATCCAGCAAGGGAAAACCTTCCTGGCGATGAGCAACCACCGTGACATCATACTGGATCCGGCGATTATGCAGCTGGTGCTCTTCCGGAACAAGATTCCTTTTACGGAAATCTGTGTGGGAAGCAACCTTGTCACGAATCCTTTCATCGAATCGCTCATACGTTCGAACAGGATGGTGAAAGTTCTCCGTGGCATTTCGGCCCGCGAACTGTACCTCAGTTCCCAACTGCTCAGCGAATACATACGTCAGACCATAACAAGCGGGAATCACAGCATATGGCTCGCGCAACGTCAGGGCCGCACGAAGGACGGATACGACATTACGGAGCAGGGCCTGCTCAAGATGCTGGATATGAGCGGAACCGGAACCTTTGAAGAGAACTTCCTGGCATTGAACATTATCCCGATGAGCATTTCATACCAGTTCGAGTCCTGTGACATACTGAAGGCAAGGGAAATATATATTTCACGCCGCCAGAAATACGTCAAGTCGGACGGAGAGGATCTGCACAGCATCATTACGGGAGTAATCCAGCAGAAGGGCAATATCCACCTCACCATCGGTACGCCTCTCAGTGAAAGGGAAATACATCAGGCGGGCGAATGTGAAAAGAACGACCGCTACCTCCAGATGAGGCATGCCGTCAACAAGCGTGTAATATCGGGTTATCATCTATGGGATACGAACTATATCGCATACGATATGCTTGAGGGCAGCGAAGAGTATTCCTATAAGTATACCGACGAGCAGAAGGAATACTTCGACGAGTATATGCAGATGCAGCTGGATTCAGTGGAGAACGATATCGACCGCAACGAGCTCAAGGACATTTTCCTTCACATATACGCAAATCCC
>JAKSJV010000154.1 GCA_024402005.1 Bacteroidales bacterium | reverse complement strand
CCTATCGTGACGGCATTGCCTCCGGCCCAGACGCGGCCCTGGGCGATTTCGTCGACCGCTTCGCGGCTCATCCCGCGTCCGTCAGCCACAAGCCCGGTGAATTCGGTGTAGGTATTCTCTATCATATTCTGCATCCAGGCCACTTCCTGGGCGTCGAGCGGATTGAAACCGTCCACCAGCGCTCCGTGGCTGTTGGTGGAAACGGTCTCGACATTGAGATGAAGATTCTTTTTGAGAGCGTTCCCGAAACTCGGAAGCAGCCCGAAAACACCGATGGATCCGGTGAGAGTCGTGCGGTCCGAGAAAATCTTGTCGCATCCGCAGCTGATCCAGTATCCTCCGGATGCGGCATAATCCCCGTAGCTTGCGACAACCGGTTTTTCCTTCTTGAGAAGTTCTATCTCGTGTCTGATGATGGCCGAGGCCTGAACGCTTCCGCCGGGGGAGTTGACCCTGAATACAACTGCCTTGACAGTCGAGTCTTTCCGTACTTTCGCAATCTCGCGTGCGAAATTGTCACCGATTTCCCCGGTCTGTGAATCGCCCATAACAATCTCACCGTCAGCATAGATGACGGCAATCTTTTCTTTGGTGCGGATATCTGGTTTCACCTTTACTGCGGCGTAATCCGCTATTCCGGCAATCTTCAGGTCGTCGGCCTTGTCCACATCCATCAGGGTGCACAGGTAATCCTCCAGTTCGTCCTTGAACCAGAGTTCATCGACAATACCCTTTGCCTTGGCGTCTTCTGCGTCAGCAATGCCCAGATTGTCCACCCAATTGCAGAAATCATCTCTGGAGAAGTCGCGTGACTGTGCGATTGATTCTGTCATAGTGTCCCAGATTGTGCCGAGCATACATTCGTACTGCTCCCTGTTTTCCTGGCTGATGGAATTCTTTATGAACGGTTCTCCCGCAGATTTGTATTTGCCGTGGCGTATCAGCTGCACGTCAACTCCGAGATGGTCAATCAGGTCCTTGAAATAGAGAATGCTGCTGCTCATTCCGGAGAACATCACATCAGCGTATCTGTTCAGAATCACCTTGTCGGCAACCGAGGCCAGGTAGTAGGTGCCCGTTGAGGCGGCATCCATATAGGCAATCACCGGCTTTCCGCTGTCACGGAAGCGGGAAAGTGCCTTGCGGAGTTCTTCAGCCGAAGAAATGCTGACTGCCAGATCGTCAGGACGGATGTATATCATTTTGACGGAAGAATCGCTTGCTGCAACGTCGATTGCGCGGACGACGCTCAGGATGCCGCAGGAGCTTGACATATCCATATTGGCGTTCATCGGATTGAAGTTGAAGGTCTCCACTTTCTGCTCGGTTATGGCACCGGAAATCTTCAGGATGACGTTACCGGAAGGAATGGCATTCTTTTCGCTGCCCAACGATGCCAGCGAACCGATGGCGCCTGCTCCTATCAATGTGAGAATAAGGAGTGCTGCAAGGACGCCGATAAAGGATGCAAGAACGATTTTCCAAAAATTCCTCATGACTTTTGACACTTTAATATAAAACGCGCAAATATACCTAT
>JAKSJV010000153.1 GCA_024402005.1 Bacteroidales bacterium | reverse complement strand
GAAAATATGCTGAAATCAGTGCGAATCCGCTGGAAATAAAGCATTTCGAGGGTCCACGGTACGAACGTACCATAATGCCCGAATGACAAGATCTCCCATAACTATCTATACTGACGGAGCCTGCAGCGGGAATCCCGGTCCCGGAGGGTTCGGGGTCGTGATGAACTGCGCGGGGCTGGAAAAGGTCATTTCTGCCGGCTACAGGTGCACAACCAACAACAGGATGGAACTCCTGGCAGTAATCACTGGTCTTGAAGCAATCAGGTGGGAAAAGGCTGAGGTGGTCGTATGGAGCGATTCTTCATACGTCGTGGATGCAGTCGAGAAAGGATGGGTGTTCGGATGGGAGTCCAAGGGATTCGTGAAGAAGGCGAATGAGGATTTGTGGCGGAGGTTTCTGACAGTGTTCAGGAAACACAATGTCAGTTTCCGGTGGATCAGGGGCCATAACGGACATCCCCAGAACGAGAGATGCGACCGTCTGGCCGTTGCCGCCGCGGCGGGACCCGACCTCCTGACGGATGAAGAATACGAAAATATGAATAAACAATAACTGTTATGATTAAAATCAATTTGAAAGGCTGCGAGCCGTTTGTGAACAAATCTGAATTCGAAGAATATCTGACCAGGGCGCAGGCTGCCCATAAAGTGCTGGAGGACGGTACCGGAGAGGGCAGCGATTTCATCGGCTGGAGGCATCTTCCTTCCGCCACCACTGCGGAAGAACTGGAAGATTATCTTAAGGTTGTCAAACTTTGGAGGGACAAGGGAGTCAACCTTGTGGTCGTAATCGGAATCGGAGGTTCATATCTGGGCGCGAAGGCTGCCATTGATGCTCTCAGCCACAGTTTTGCAAGCCAGATGGAAAGCGATGCACCCCGCATCGTCTTCGCCGGCAACAATCTGAGCGAGGATTATCTGGCCGAACTGATGGATCTCGTGCAGATTCGCAACACCGCCTGCGTGGTGATTTCCAAGAGCGGAACCACCACCGAACCTGCAGTGGCTTTCCGTCTGATGAAGAGTTATATCGAAGAAAAGTACGGCAAGGCCGGGGCGAAGGAGAGAATCATAGCCGTGACCGATAAGGCGCGCGGAGCTCTCAAGTCACTTTCAAATCAGGAGGGTTACAAGACATACGTCATCGAGGACAACATCGGAGGCCGTTACAGTGTCCTCACACCGGTCGGGCTTCTCCCCATTGCACTTGCCGGTTTCGACGTTGCGGCAATGATAAAGGGTGCCGCGGACGAGGAGAAAGCCCTGATGGACACTTCTGTCGAAAATCCTGCCGTGCAGTACGCCGCAATGAGGAATGCCCTGTATGACAACGGCAAGCACATTGAAATCCTTGCAAGTTTCAACCCCAAGATGCAGTATGTGGGAGAGTGGTTCAAGCAACTGTTCGGCGAAAGCGAAGGCAAGGACGGCAAGGGCATCTACCCTGCATCCGTGATTTTCACGACCGACCTTCATTCGATGGGCCAGTATATTCAGGAAGGGTTGAGGGAGATTTTCGAGACGGTCATCACGGTGGCGTCCCCCAAGCGGAAGGTAGTCATCGGCAGCGACAGCCGGAA
>JAKSJV010000152.1 GCA_024402005.1 Bacteroidales bacterium | reverse complement strand
GAGCAGAGTCCGATGTTCAGGATGGTATCCATCATACCGGGCATAGAACTTCTCGCGCCCGAGCGGCAACTTACCAGAAGGGGATTCTTGGGGTCGCCGAACTTCTTTCCCATTATCGCTTCCGTGGCCTTGAGCGCCTCGGCTACGTCATTCTTCAATTCATCGGTATATCCGCCTCCGAGGGCATAATATTCAGTACAACACTCCGTAGTGATTGTAAAACCAGCAGGTACCGGAATTCCCAAGGTACACATCTCGGCGAGGTTCGCTCCCTTGCCACCGAGGAGGTTGCGCATCTGGCCGTTGCCTTCCGCATTCTTGCCTCCAAAACGATAAACTCTTTTCGTCATAAAATTCTTCTATTTGTTGATATTATTGTTTCTCAATTTTCACAAACTGCAAATGTATTGATTTTTTTGAAATTAACGACAAAAAAGTGGCGCGGAAATTTTGTTCGGTACAAATAAAGTCCTAACTTCGTAACGATGCCTATGAAAAAAATAAAAATCGCCCTAATCTGGAAAATCCTCATCGCCTGCGTACTGGGATATCTTCTCGGCCTGGTTCTGCCCGAGCCTGCAGTCAGGATTTTCACCACTTTCAATTATGTCTTCTCCCAGTATATCGGCTTTATGATACCCCTCATCATAGTCGGACTTGTCACGCCCGCCATTTGCAGGATGGGGGCCGAAGCCGGAAAAATGTTGCTTTTCACACTCGGACTGGCATACTTTTCCAGCGTAATTGCCGGGGTATTTTCATACGGTGTCAGCACAAACCTTTTCCCGGGCCTTCTTGACGGGTTGAGGATGGACGTCGATAATTCCGGCACAGACGAAGTCAAACCGTTCTTCACCTTGGAAATACCTGAAATCATGGAGGTTACCACTGCTCTGGTTTTTGCGTTTCTGGTCGGGACATTACTTACGGCCATAAACAGGAATCATTTGAAGAATGTCGTATACGATTTTGAAGAGATTGTGACAAAGGCAATTTCGAAGACTCTCATTCCACTTCTGCCCCTCTATATATTCGGCATCTTCCTCAAGATGACATATTCCGGAGATGCTGTCCCGGTAATGAAGGTGTTCGCCAAAATCATTGTCGTGATTTTTGCGATGAGCCTCGTCTGGCTGATAGCCCTGTTCTGTGTGTCTGCTCTGATTTCCCACAGGAATCCTTTCAAAAGCCTGTTCAGGATGCTTCCGGCATATCTGACCGCCCTCGGAACATCGAGCAGCGCCGCCACCATCCCGATCACTCTCTCCTGCGTCCGCAAATGCGGTGTCAGCGAGCCGGTGAGCAACTTCTCAGTCCCCTTGTGCGCCACAATCCATATGCCGGGTTCAATGATGAAAGTGGTGGCCTGTGCCGTTGCAATTATGCTGCTGCAGGGTATGTCCTTTTCCTTCGGACTTCTCCTTCAGTTCATATTGTTGATGGCCGTTACGGCGGTTGCCGCTCCCGGTGTCCCCGGAGGAATGATTATGGCGGCATTGGGTGTCCTTGAGGCCGTGCTGGGGTTCGATGCTTCCAGCCAGGCTCTGATAATCACGCTCTATATCGTTATGGACAGTTTCGGCACAGCCTGCAACGTCAC
>JAKSJV010000151.1 GCA_024402005.1 Bacteroidales bacterium | reverse complement strand
GTTCCACCACCATAATAATAAAGGCATACGATGATCTCGGACTCAAGAACGAAAGATACGCGACCCTGGTGTTCGGTCTCCTTGTCGTGGAGGACCTGCTGGCAGTCCTGATGATGGTCCTGTTCTCCACAATCGCCGTTTCGAACAAATTCTCCGGAACTGATATGCTTCTGTCCCTGGGCAAGCTTGTCCTTTTCCTGGTTGTAAGTTTCCTTATCGGCATATTCGCCCTGCCCACAATCCTGAAAAAAGCCAACAAATATCTTTCGGACGAGATTCTTTTGCTCATCAGTGTGGGGCTGTGCTTCATAATGGTGGTGCTTGCCAATTCCGTGGGGTTCTCATCTGCCCTGGGAGCATTCCTGATAGGGTCAATCCTCTCCTCTACGACAGAAGGAGAGCATATAGAGCGCATAACGGTCAGTCTCAAGAATCTGTTCGGCGCCATATTCTTCGTCTCCGTGGGAATGATGGTCGACCCTGTGGTCATCTTCCAGTACTGGAAGGTCATCCTTGCCATCACGCTGGTTGCGATGGCCGGAATCCTGATTTTCTCCACCACGGGAGTCCTGTTCGCGGGAAGAGGTCTGGATACGGCAATCCACGTGGGCTTCAGCCTTCCCCAATTGGGTGAATTTTCATTCATCATAGCGGGGATGGGATGTTCTCTCGGCGTACTGCGCGATTTCATCTATCCGTCAATAATAGCGGTGTCCGTGATAACGACGTTCACCACACCTTATATGATAAAGGCGGCGAATCCCGTTTCCAGATGGTTTCATAAGAAGATGCCTCAGAGATTCATCGACCGTCAGAGCCTGAAATCAGAAATTTCGGACCTGACCAATATGGCGGAGAAGAACGACTGGGCCGTCTTCATCAAAAAATATCTGAGGAGGGTGGCGCTCTACAGTATGCTTATCATTGTCCTGATAATAGGTTTGAACAAGGCGATGCCGATGTTGAATGCCCGAATTTTCAGCGATACGGGTACTCTGACGTGCAAAATCGTTGACGTTGTCATCACTCTTGCGGTTCTGTTCCCTCTTCTGTACGGGCTGGCCGTCAACGGAGCAGATTTGAAATCGCTTGCCCAAATCCTTGTCAGGAAGGACCCCAGGTCAAAAATTCCCGTTCTGGCTTCGATAATTCTCCGCGTATTTATGGCCGTCGAGTTCGCCGTGTTCTCCATAATGCCCTATCTGAAACTCAGCGGTTGGCAATTGGTGCTGATGTTCGCCGGACTGTTCCTCGTATTTTTCATTGCAAGAAGAGTATCGCTTCGTTTCACCGGGCTTGAAGATATGTTCATTGCCAACCTGCACGCCAAGGAGGAATATGACAAGTCTAAAGCTCCGGTAACAGCCGCCATAAAGGCACGGATGGAGAATTACAACGTATTCATCGAAAACTGCAGCGTGTCGTCCGATTTCTCCTATGCAGGCAAAACACTCCGCGAAATGCCGTTCAGGCATACTTCCGGCGTCAACATCATCAAGATTCAACGCGGGACGAAATCGATACTGATTCCCAAGGGAGACGAAATGGTCTTGCCGGGAGACCTTCTTCTGGCTGTCGGGACACGTCAGCAACTTGACAATTTCGCCTCACAGATGAAAGAATATTCACAACCCGGAGCAGACGGAGAATCAGATTTCGATGTGCGCGCAATCACCCTTTACGAGAAATCCGAACTTACAGGAATGAGCCTGGGTGACACCAATATGCGCCATTCCGGCTGTATGGTGATAAGCGTAATGAGAAACGGCC
>JAKSJV010000150.1 GCA_024402005.1 Bacteroidales bacterium | reverse complement strand
TCAATTATGCATGGTAAAGCGACACTTCTATCTGCCATTCTTGCCTTGATTTGCATTCCCGCCGTTTCAACTGAGGTATTTCCCACACCTCAGCAATTGGAATACAAGGATGGACATTCCCAATGCACCGACATCACATATGTTGATGATGGCACTATTCCCGTTGACGGATATTGCATAGAAGTCACAAAGCGGAATATCACAGTGATGTGTTCTTCGACTGGCGGGAAACTCTATGCGGAGCAGACGCTGAATTCCTTGCGGACTGTCACCGTGAAGGAGAATGGGGAAGTTGTGGCAGAGACACCCTGCTGCATTATCAATGATTATCCCAGATGCCGATGGAGAGGCCTGCTTCTGGATTCCGGGCGGCAGTATCAGAGTGTCGAAGTGATAAAGTCAAAACTCGACCTTTTGTTCTCCCTCAAGATGAACGTATTTCACTGGCATCTGACGGAAGGACTGGGATGGAGGCTTGAAATCAAGAAATATCCGGAGTTGACGAAGACCGGAGCCTATGTGGGTAAGGGGCCGGAGCAGCAGGGATACTATACGCAGGAGCAGGTTCGGGACCTTGTCCGTTATGCTGCCGAAAGGAATATCACCATTGTCCCCGAAATCGACATTCCCGGCCATGCGGAGGCGGCATTGTACTCATATCCCGAGTATGGATGTTTCGGAGAGCGGGCAAAGATTCCGGAAACAGGATTTTCGGACTGTATTTTCTGTGCCGGCAAAGACACCACATTGAAATTTCTCAAGGACATACTTGATGAAGTCTGCGAACTCTTCCCTTCAGAGTATATCCATCTCGGAGGGGATGAAGCCCCGAAAGGCAATTGGGACAGGTGCCCGGACTGCGGGAAAAGAATAGAGGAGAACGGCCTTGGAGATTCTCACGAACTCCAGCTATGGCTCTCCGCACAGATGGCATCATATCTGAAGGATAAAGGGCGGAAAGCTATATTCTGGGAGGATATTATCGACAACGCAGACTACCAACTTCCTGACAATGTTGTGATTCAGTGGTGGAACTATCGTGGAAAGAAAGACAAAAACTGCCGGAAAGCTCTGGAAAGCGGTTATCCCGTCATTTGCAGTCCCAATTACTATACATACCTCAACTTCCCCGAACAACTCTGGAGAGGGTATGGTAAGGACAGGACCTTCTGCCTTGAAGATGCCTACTTGAGGAATCCGGCAGATTACGTTCTGTCAGAAAACAATCCTCTGACCTTGGGGATGGAATGTGCTCTATGGACCGATTACGGCTTGACAGAGGATATGCTGGACAGCCGTTTGTTCCCAAGAATCTATGCTCTTGCAGAACTTATGTGGAGTGGGCAAGGTCTGTCATTAGAAGAATTAATGCAATCTTTTCAACTGTAGCAGGCTGTAAGCAATGTCTGCTTTCTATGCTGTTTACCAACCAAACAAGTCCTTTTGATTCTGTTCATTCGTTCAGCCGGATGAATCGGAAACGTACGCTTTTGCATTCCTTCCATCTTTGTTTTGGCCATTCCGACGTTAGGACAATATTTTGCCTGAAAATTGCTGAAATCACCCATTGAAAGCAATATGACGTCATTTTTTTGCGTTTTTCATAGAATTTCTTTCGAAAGCGCAATTATCTGCCTGAATATTGCCCGTAAGACATCATTCGGACAATAATTCGCCACTATATTGCCTGGCAAATGTTGCACAGACGCGAGTCACTCGCGTTTTGCGCAAACATACGCTGCTTACGCCGCCAAACCAGGTTCTTCGTCACTTTTGGTGCAGCTAAGTAGCCATTGAGGCGACAAGCC
>JAKSJV010000015.1 GCA_024402005.1 Bacteroidales bacterium | reverse complement strand
GAATTCCATTCTCCCTGATAAGGTCATCGAAATGAATTATTAACATTTATGTCACATTCTACGGCTTTTTCAGCTCATCACACAATATAGCTAGGCGGGGAATTTGTTGCGGTACTCGCTTACGGATTTCTGAAGGTGCTTTTCCACGGAACGGACAGAGATGCCAAGTTCCTTTGCGATTTCTTCGTGGGTTTTCCCCTCGATGCGGCTCAATTTGAAGATTTCGCAGGTGCGGGGAGCCAGTTCCTCGGCAAATTTGAGAATATGATGGATGTCAGAAGGTTTTTCCTTCTTGATTTCAGCATCATTGAAGTCCACTTCCGAGATCAGATTCAAAGCTGCTTCCGTCTCTATCGCATCCAGACTCAATATCCGGACCTGCCTTGTCTGGCGGTTGATGCAGGCATTTTTCACCATCCTGAAAAAATATCCGTCGATCTTACTATAAGGAACCATAGGCTTCTTGTCCAGAAGTTTGAGCAGGGATTCCTGAAGCAGGTCGTCGGCCTCCGCATCGGAAATGGAAGATATTCTCATCACATAAGCCTTGGTTCTGGCATAGCAACGCAACACCAGATTTCTGATGTCTTCATCCGAATATGAGAACAGAAATTTGTTCATTTTCTCATAGTGTTTCGTTGCAAATATAAATTTTTTTGTAAAAAAAAGTTCGGGTTCAGAAAGAAATGTGTCTATTTATATACAAAGTGACTTAAAAATGGATATCAGATATCAGCAAATCATCAAGGCGTACTTCGAAGGGAGGTTGGATTCAGAGCAGACAAAGGTTCTGGCGGAGTGGCTTTATTCTTCGCCTGAGGCCGTGGTTGAATTCAAGGCAGAACTCAAAAGGTTGAGGGAGATACCTTCTGCCGATGAAAGCGCCGAGGCTTTTCTTGAGAAATTCAATGCCGTCAGGTCCCGCAGGCGTTCAAGGCGCATATTCAGGGGCTTGTGCATAGGTGCGGCAGTTTCCGCTTGTATTACAGCTGTGGTTGTGTGCACCCTATATTTCTCAAATCCGGTTGATGTTAAAGGTACGGAAACCGTTATGCCTGTGGCACAGGCAGATATGACTCTTCCCGAGCAGACAGTGCCGTCATCAGAGGTTGAGAAAGCGGAAGTGAGATTGAGATTATACCAGGCACCAAAATCATCCAAAATGCCTGTAACCCTGCCTGATGGAACTTCCGTCACCTTGAACAAAGGGGCCAGGCTCTCTTTGGGCAAGTCTTTCGGCCATTCTTCACGAGCCGTGAACTTAGACGGCGAAGCATTCTTCGATGTCGCTAAGGATCCGAAGAAGCCTTTTATCATCACCTGCGGAGAGCACAATTATGTGGTAAAAGGAACCTCTTTTAACATTATGTCCTATTCGGAGGATAATTATTCAGTGGTAACTCTTCACACGGGGTCTTTGGCTGCGTATATCAATGGGGACACATTATTGCTCAGTCCCGGTGATGAACTCAGTGTCGACAATGAGGACGGAGAGATGAGACGCCGCAAGGTGGATGTCACAAAATCCACCAGATGGATGTCGGACGACGCCTTGCATTTCAGTTCGTTGCCCCTGAAGGTTGTCGCTTCACAGATGAGTAAGAAATACGGGGTGTGCATCCACGTCAATCCATCCATTTCGAACATCCTCTATGAAGGTGTGATTGACGATGAACCTTTATCGGTGGCATTGAGGCTGTTGTCGATTACCGCTCCGGAACCGCTTGCCGTTGAAAAACTCAATGACAGCGACTATTATATCAAGAAATTGAACACATTATAGTATACGTCAATGAATAAACTATTCAAAATTCTGGCAATGACGGTGATGGCGATGTCCTTCTGCTGGCCTGTAATGGCACAGGGGGGGGCAAACCTAATCACGATTAAGGCCCAGAACCAGCCTTTCAAGGAATTCCTCCAGAATGTGGAGAAGCAGAGCGGATATTCTTTCTTCTTTACTGACGAGGTCCTTTCCAAAGTTCCCACGGTGTCCGTCGATGTGAAAAACCGTTCCGTCGATTCTGTTCTTCACGGCGTTCTTGACGGTACCGGACTGACGTTCGAGACTGTAGGCGACAAGATCGCCATCAAGCTCGCGAGTGAAAAGGCCGGCTCCAAACCCGCGTCGGTCAAGGCTGCACCCATTCAGGTGAGCGGTGTCATCGTGGATGAAAACAACGAGCCTCTGCCCGGTGCGGCGGTAATGATAGCCGGCACTATGACGGGCTCCGTTTCCGACCTTGAAGGCAAATATTCCATTAAGGCCCTTCCTACGGACAATCTTCAGTTCTCCTGCCTCGGATTCAAAACGGAAACCGTTCCGGTAGGCTCGGCCACTGTAAAGAGGGTTGTCCTGAAAAGCGATCAGGTCGCTCTGGAAGGAGTTGTAGTGACGGCTCTCGGTATCAAGAGGGATGAAAAATCCATAGGTTATTCCGCTGCTAAGGTGGACAGCGAGAGGTTCTCAAATTCCGTAACCTCCGACAACTGGCTCAACGGCTTGACAGGCCAGGTGGCCGGTCTGAGCATAGACCGTTCCAATTCAGGACCCAACGGCTCGATGCGTGTCACCATACGCGGAGAATCCACGGCCAACCTCGAAAACAATACGGCTCTCTTCGTCGTGGACGGCGTGCCTATGTACAACACCAGCACCACGTCGGATGCCGGCGGTGAAGGCAGTTCTTTTGCCATAGACTACGGTGACGGCACTTCCGACATCGACCCTGACAACATCGAGAGCGTCACGGTGCTCAAGGGTGCGGCCGCAACGGCCCTGTACGGCTCCCAGGCCGCCAACGGCGCCATAATCATCACCACCAAGTCCGCCGAAAAGCAGGATGCTACCCTGAGGGTTACCTACAAGGGCTCCTTCGCGATGGACAAGGTACTCAGCTCACCCGACCTGCAGTACACCTACGGTCAGGGCTCATCAGACAAGAACTACTACTATTATCTGCCTACCACGGCTGATGAGGATGTGTCGGGCGTGAACCCCAGACCGGACTATTCTTCAACGGCAAATATGGAATCCTGGGGTCCCAAGATTGACGGCACCCCCTACTACCAATATTACAATATAGACAAAGGTATAGGCGGACATCTGGACGGCAGCGGCAACTTCGTCCGAGACGAGACACCGTTCACAAGTTACGGGAACTGGTTCCAGAATTATTTCCAGACAGGTCTTAGAATGAACAACAGCGTAGTCCTCTCCGGAAAGGTGGGTAAAGCCAACAGCCTTCGCGTCGGTTTCTCCGACCAGCGTTCACGAGGGATAGTCCCCAATACGCCGAGCTCACAGGATTACCTGTCCGTACGCTTCAACGGCCAGCTCGCAAAATGGCTGAAGGCAGAAGCGACAATCAACTACAGGAATATCCGGAATGACAATATTCCCACATCGTCCGGGTATGGTTCCAGCGCCATTATGTACGGTCTTTGGTGCTATGCCCCCAACATTGATATGGACTGGGTCAAGAACTACTGGCTGGAACCCAACAAGCAGGACGCCAGTCTGTCGGGCGGAAAGAACAACGCCTACTTCCTGGCATACGAATGCATCAACAACCAGAAACGCGACCGTATTTACGGCAACGTGAAGTTCGATGCCGAAATCTACAAGGACCTTACCCTGATGATACGCGCAGGCCTTGACAATAACAACGATTTCCGTACCCAGCGACAGGCCACGTCCACTCAGGCCAACCCTCTGGGATACTACCGCGAGCAGAATATCTACTCAAGCCAGTACTACGGTGATTTCCTTTTGAAATATAATCATCGCTGGAATGACTTCGAATTTACCGGCAACTTCGGCGGAAGTTTGCTTTTCCGCAAGTATAGCCGTCAGTCCCAGGCCGCCAGCACCCTGAACATCCCCGGTGTCTATTCACTGGCGAACGCCTGCTATGAGCTCAAGACTGACAACTATGCATATGAGCGTCAGACAAATTCCATTTACGGGCTCCTGTCTTTCGCCTGGAGAGATGCAATTTTCTTGGACGTAACGGGGCGTAACGACTGGACCAGCACTCTTCCCAAGACCAATAGATCATATTTCTATCCTTCAGTATCCGCTTCTGTGGCCCTGAACGACCTCTTTGATTTCGGACGCACGAACGGTCTTGTGAACCTGATGAAGATACGCGCTTCCTGGGCTCAGGTGGGACACGATACCGATCCGTACCGTTTCACCAACTATCTGCAGACCACCGGCATCCCCGGCACTGTCCAGAATCAGACGGCGCTTTCTAACCCCAACCTCAAGCCCGAGATAGTGTCATCCTGGGAGGTGGGTCTTGAATTGAGAATGTTCAAGAACCGTTTCAGCTTTGATGTCGCATACTACGACGCTGTCACCAAAGACCTCATTTCCAGAATGCCCATCTCCATCGCTACTGGTGTGAACACGATATACACCAATGCCGGTTCCATACGCAACCGGGGTGTCGAAATCACCGCCAGCGGAACTCTCGTGAAGACGCGTGACTTTCAATGGAAGGTTGGCGCCAACTGGAACCTGAACAGGAACACCGTGCTCAGCCTGGGCGACAACATCGATTCCTGGATAGTCGCCAGCTACAGTACACACGCCTATATGATAGCATACGAGGGTGGCAGCCTTACCGATATGTACGGCAAGGGCTACAAGAGGGCTCCTCAAGGATCTACCGCAATAGACGCCAGCGGAAAGATGGTGGATGTCAGCGGTATGATACTCCTTGACAGTCAGAATATGCCGCAGGTCAACGAGTCTCTCGAGTATCTGGGTGATTGCGCAGCCAAGTGGAAAGGCGGATTCAACACCTCGTTCAAATGGAAGGACCTCACTCTATACGTCGGCTTCGACGGGCAGTTCGGCGGTCACGTCTATTCATACACCAACTGGGTGTTGAATTTCAGGGGTAAAGGCATAAATACCCTCGAAGGCCGCGAAGGCGGACTTGTACCTGTAGGCGTGCGTCAGACCGCTGACGGAAACTATGTGATCAACACGGATGCCATCGCCCCCGCTAACATAAGTACTTATTACCACTGTCTATATGACCAGACCAATGCGGAGGCCAATTTCGTCAGCACACAGTTCCTGAAACTGCGTGAGGTGCGTCTGGAATACTCCTTCCCCAAGAAACTTCTTGCCAAGACCAAGGTCATAAGCGATTTGAAAGTTTCGCTTTACGGCAACAACCTCTACTGCTGGAGCGAGTTCCCCGGCTTCGACCCCGAGGGTGTGACGATGCGCGGCAGCGCTGTGGTTCCGGGCTTCGAAATACTTCAGATGCCTTCTTCCGCCCAGTTCGGCGCAACTTTAAGTATTACATTCTAACATAGGAGGATGCAATTATGAAAAGATACCTTATATATATGATTACGGTTGCGGCAGCATCTGTTATCTTCGCTTCCTGCTCCAAGTTCGACGATATGAACAATAACCCGTATGCGCTTGAAGCGGCTCCCGCACAGTCATACATCCATCCCATAGTGTTCAAGACGGAGTATTCTCTGGTCAACGTATATCGCAATACGACGGCCCATCTTATGCAGCACGCCGTCAGCACAAGCACCGAGTCCACTTCAAGGGTGGTCGGCAACTATGCCATTCCCGAGGCTACGGACGACGATGTCTGGACCACGCTCTACATTCAGTACGGCAATGCCTTTTCAATGTACGATATTGCCGTAAAGGAAAACAACCCCACTGTAATCGGCATTGCGGCCATACTCAAGGCGATGACGATATCCCTTATTACGGACACCTACGGCAACGTTCCTTTCAAGGATGCCGGCCAGATAGCCAGCCAGAAGGAAGGGGGTTCCGTTACCACGCGTTACGATGACCAGCGCGAGATTTACCGCAGCATCGTAGCTCTCTTCGAAGAGGCCAATGACAAGTTCAATGACCCGGCTGCGACCGACGTGGACCCTATCTGCGACCTGATGTTCAACGGCAGCCGCGACAAATGGCAGAGATTCGGCAACGCCCTGTACCTGAGAACCCTGATGAGAATTTCCAACAAGGTTATCGAGGAGAGCGACGGCGTATTCGAGTATAATGTCCAGACGGGGGAAGCCGTGGATGTGCGCAACAAGTTGGCCGAACTTTACAACTGCTATGTCACAGGCAGCGGCAACTATCCTATGATGCGTGGCATTCAGGATTGTGCTCTTGTAGGGTTCAGCAGGTATAATTCAACGCTCAACACTCCTTTCTACTCCATCACCAGCGGAAACTGGAACACTGTGGCCGCCTGTGAGACCATAGCCCGCAGGATGCTGCCTACGACGGAGAAGATAGACGAAGACGGCCAGAAATATTACGAGTATACGGTAGGACTGCACGCATCGGATCCCAGGTGGGATTGCTATTACCGTAAGACTCTCGGCGCCCCCACCCAGCTCAAGCACGTTGATTTCTTCAACTTTATGCAGCATCACATTTCCAAGGCAGGCAACTCCCTCGTGGGACGTATGCCCAACGGGTTGACAGCTTCTGCAATCACCGGGGAAATGTATGACCTGCAGAATGCAGATCACTACAGTCTGATAAATTATTCGGAGCAGCTCTTTCTTTTCGCAGAAGCCGGAGCGAGGGGATGGGTTGATGCTGCCGGCAGTCCCGGCGCACGTCTTGACCTGTTCAAGCGGGCAATTACGGCAAATATCCTGGAATGGGCCCCTCACAACCTTACTGCTGATTCTCAGGAAGTGCAGGATTTCATAAATTTCAAGGTGAATACGGACACATACAGCGACAAGAAATTTTCTGACAATTCACTCGAGGCTATTCTGACTGAAAAATGGGTATCCCTTTTCTTCGTGGGGATAGAATCCTGGTGCGACTATCGCCGTACCGGCTATCCTGTGCTCAAGACAAACGGTCCCGCAGCGGAAAACAAGGGAATACTTCCCACACGTCTGCGCTATCCTTCGGATGAGGCGTACAGGAACGTACAATACTTCAAGGAAGCCGTAGACGGCTGGCTTGGCGGCACCAACAACATGACCACGGACGTGTGGTGGGCTGACACTCAGGAAAGTCGTGACATAAGACTCAAAGGAAGACAATAAAAAAGGCGATTATGAAAAGATATATATTATATTCCGCACTTCTCTCCCTTGCGCTTCTGACATCCTGCAGCAAGGAAAAGCTCCTTATGGAAAAGGAGAAGGACGCTTTGCAGGAGAGGATTGATGCAGCCTCCCGGATAGATGTGAAGTATTCTGTTGACGGGCAGGAAACAAAGTCCCTCAACTATGACAACAAAGCCCAGGATATCAGGGTGAAGGTGGATATAAATGACCCGGCCCTCATCTGGAACGTAGAATCCGACAGACAGTGGTGCGAGGTTGTTCCCGAGGAACATAAGGGCCCCGGCTTCTTCACGCTCTCTGTCAAGGCCAACGAGGATTTCGAAAACCGCGAAGAGGCCACGCTGACCTTTGTGGCCGGTGACTATCGCGGCTCTACTATCACCGTAAACCAGGACGGCAGTGTATTTCTGCTGGCCCAGCCCTATTTCGTATTGTCCAAGGACAGCGGAAACTTTACGGTCAATGTTACGGTGCAGAAAGAGGACGGCGAAGAGCCCGAGTGGGAGATAAGCTCCGATTCCTGGATTTCCGCCACAAAAGGCGATATCGTGAGCCAGGATAGCGAAAGTCTTACCCGTACGGTGAACGTAAGTTGCCTGGAGAACGATACTGACACACGTTTCGGCGCCGTGACTCTGACCCTGCAAGGCCACGTGTCCACAGGCGAGATATACGTTTCACAGTTCGGAACGGAATACAGCTATGATGCTGACGGAGTCATTTTCTTCGGTAAGGATGAGACTGCCAGGATAGCGTTCACCGCTCCGGAAAAAACCATTGCAAGTGTAAAGGTGCCCTCGTATGCAACTTATACTATAGAAGACAATCAGAACGGGACGGTACAGGTGGTCATCACCGCCGAAGAGAATTTCAGTGACTGCTCCGAGTTGAGGCTTTCACAGACGTCTCTGGTTCTGTCCAATGCCACGGCTTCTGAAGTGGCTCTGCCCGAATTCGAACAGGACTACGTTCCTGCGCACGGTCTTCTGACGGCCAAAGGTCTTGTGAGATTCGCCGCTGCGGTAAATGAAGGCGAACCCACCGACGATTGGGAACAGGATGGAGAGGTTGTTCTTCTCGGCGACATAGATATGACAGGCATTACCGGCTGGACAGGTATAGGTACGGCGGAAAATCCTTTCAACGAAGTGTTCCTCGGCAACGGCCACACTATAGACAATCTTACCCATACAAGTGCCGGTCTGTTCAACGTATGCGATGAGGCAACTGTCAAGAATGTCACCCTCGGCGAGGGATGCAGCATCTATTGCAATGCCTCATTCTCTGAAGATACTTTCCTCGGAGGAATCGTTTCCGAGTGCCGGTGCAGCGAGGTTTCTTCCTGCACCTTCAGCGGTTCGCTGGAATTCGGCGCCTCAAACGGCTCCGAATGCAACGCGTATGTCGGCGCAGTGGTCGGCAAAGCGGATGCGGAAAGCGCGATCATATCCTGCAAGCATAACGGTAAGCTCACCTTCTCATCCGTTCAGGACGATGAGCTGACTGCGTATGTCGGAGGTGTAGCCGGCTGCAATCCCGGTCAGACTACATCTTGCGAGTGTTCAGGCAAAATTTCTCTCACTACCAATGTATCACACCTTTTTGCAGGCGGTATTCTTCCTGTTCTGCCGGCAGATGCCACAGTGGGAGGCAATGCCTTCAGCGGAGACATTTTCCTCTCCGGCTCATCTGTGGAAAACGCTATCGGAGGTCTGTACGGAAGTGTAGTGGGGAACCATACCTTTGATTTCAATTTCGACAAGTCCATCATTCTAGGGAACATCACCGTCGACAAGTTCGGCGGCTCGACTGCGGCATCCCTCTTTGCCGGTGGAATGATAGGCCGCATAGAGGAGCAGAGCAACATCACCGTTGCCGGTTTCGAGTGCGGATGCAATTTCACCGTTGACCATTCAGCCAACGTACTCAACGCAGGATATCTTTGCGTCGGTGGTGTGATAGGCGGTTGCAACCCGGCCTCGAATGCGGAGGATTTCCCCTGTGGCGTCACCCTGAGCAACCTGACAAATATCGGTACGATTACAGAGCCCTGCGTCACCTCTGTTGCCACAGCAGTCATCCTCGAATGTCTTTCAGGCATTATGGGGTATCTCAACGGCCCGGCTGAAATCTCAAATTGTGTCAATAAGGGGAGTCTCGGCGATGCCCCTGCCAAGGGTTCTACATACAAGTCCAATGGTAAATGTCAGATAGTTGCAGGCATATTGGCTCTTGCAGAAAACGGAAATCTCAATATCAGGAAATGCTCCAATTCAGGCAATATTGTCAGCATACACTACAACAACAATGCTTATGATGGAATCACTTCGGGACGTTACAGCTGTAATATACAGTCCGGTATCCTCGGAGGTTTCGGCTATACCGTCAGCCATTCATCCTATACCCTTATACTGTCAGAATGTACTGCCGGCGGTTATATCCAGGGTTATCGCGGCATTACGGCCGGTTTGGCAGGATATGCGGAGAATGCCACGATATCCAATTGTGAGGTGGCCGCCAATTTTTCAGGCACTACAATGACAGGAAAGAATGCGATGGGCAACAATTCCGCCTATAAGGGCGCGGTGGCCGGCCTTCTTTACAAGTCAACGGTGGACAACTGCACGGCCAAGTCCAATATTTACGCCACCTCTGCAGGCTCCGAGGCTTCCAACCCCGGAGGAATCCTTTCCATAGATCTGGGTGGCAACGTTGTCAGGAATTGCTCTTATTTCGGTCAGATAACGGTGGGCACAAAGGCCGATGGCAAGGAATGTTATTCAGGAGGTGTGGTGGCTCTCGGCGCAGATGACCTGAATGTAACTGACTGCAAGTACGGCGGCACCATTGAAGGCACCATCATCAATGCCAACAATATGGAACAATATGCTGTAGGTAACGGCAAGGGTACCGTCAGCGGAATCACCTACTGGGACGGAAATTAACGGAATATGTTGAAGAAACTTTTATATATTGCTCTGGCTCTGGGCCTCTGCCTCTCCTGCAAGAAGGAGGGTGGGGATACGCCCGGGCCGGCGCCTGATCCTCCCACGCCTTCGGAATGGACCATCGGCGGCAGGGTTACAGGCTCTGACGGGACTTCCCTCTCAGGAGTCACTGTGAGCGACGGTTTTGTGTGCACGCAGACGGATGCCGACGGCAACTATTACCTGCCTTCGGCCCTGACCGATGTGGATTTCGTGTTTGTTTCCACCCCTGCCGGATACAGCGCCCCGGTAGAGAACGCCCTGCCCGTGTTCTACAAAAGGATTGATGCTCTCACGAAGACGGATGGCAGATACAAGGACGTGAACTTCACCCTTCAGAAGATAAACAATCCGAACAGGTTCACCCTCTTTCTTTCCGGTGATCCGCAGCCCCGTTCCAGCAGTGCAGGATTTGACAAGATAGGGTATCACAGCCTTGACTGCGTGGACGATATGTGCAAGGACTTCAAGGAAACTGCGGAGTCTTTGCTGAAGAGCCAGCCGGTTTACGGCATAGTCCTCGGGGATATATGCCACAATGACGCTTCATTGTTCGCGACGTACAAGAACAAGATGAAGAACAACGGTTTTCCTTCATACCACGTCATAGGCAACCACGACCACGATCTCAAGAAAATCGGTGACAAGGAAAGTGCCACCTCCTTCGAGAGCGTCTTCGGCCCCAGCAACTATTCGTTCGACCTGGGGAATGTCCATTTCGTTGTCATCGACAATATGATGGTGACCTCCGAACAACGCTCTTCCAACGGCGGTACCGACCTCGCCGACGCCATCAGGGACGACATCTGGCAGTGGCTTTCCAATGACCTCAAGTACGTGGACAGGAACAAGACGCTGATGATATGCACCCACTCTCCGATGTTTATGCGCGCGGGGCAGAAAATGGCCTCAAGAGGCACCGTCACTCTTGACGGCAAGAAGTTCAGCAACCATTACGCAGACGTGGACAATCTTATAAAGGATTTCAAGAAGGTATATGCCTGGGCCGGTCACACCCACACTATGTACAATTACGTGGACACCTCCGATCCAAGAGTGGAGAGCCACACCGTATCCAGGGTGACGGGCGAACTTTGGACCAACGAGTACGAGGCCTCAGGTACACCGCGCGGCTATGTGGTTCTCAGCTATGACAACGACAGGATTACCTGGAAGTTCCATCCCATCAAATACCAGAAGGGCAAGCATTGTATGACAAAGCAGCCTGATTACAAATACAGGGATTGGAACTACGTTGACGGCGTGGCGAAGATGAAGGCGGACGGGACTATGGATCTGGATGACTCCTACCAGATGCATATCTACGCACCCGGCACCTATGCCGCTTCGGACAATACAGTGTACGTGAACATATTTATGTGGGACGAGCTGTGGAAACTGCCCAAATTCACCTTCAACGGTTCTACCACGACGATGACCCGCTACAACAAGAACAATTTCTGCTTCTACGATATGGGCTGCAACGAGATACAGACCTGGTACAAGACGAACAACAGCACGTTGAAGGACGATTCTGGATATTCCATAGACAAGACAAACTGCTCCACGATGTTCTCAGCATTTGTCCAGAGCAGCGGTGCAGGAAAGAAAACAGGCGCCGTTTCCGTTGTTGACAGATTCGGCAACGAATATAAACAGACAATCACCTGGTAAATATGAAAAAACTGCTGATTTTCATACTCCTTTTCATCCCTGCCGTCCTGCTTAGTGCGGCTGACATAAACACGGCAAAGGATCTCGAGGCCTTCATCAAGGCATACAATGCCAGTGAAGACCTTTCTGTGTGGATGTCAAGTGACTCCACCTTCCGCTTCGGGGCTGACATCGACCTTTCAAAGGCCAAGAAACTGCCTCAGATTCAGGCCTTCGCAGGCGTACTGGACGGTGCGGGGCACAAGATAACCGGCTGGAAAACCCAGAACGGACTCATCAAGGAAGTGCTTCCCGAGGCCGTCGTGAAGAATATCATCATTGACAAAACCTGCTCTATGAAGACCGTCAGCAAGACGGAACTCTTCACCGCAGGTTTCATAGCCGATCTGAACAACGGTACGATTTCCGGCTGCGTCAATTACGGCTCCATCAGTCATAAATGCACCTATACTCAGAACCATATCTTCATCGGCGGCATAGTCGGGGTCAACAAGTTCTGTGTCCTGGACTGCTGCAACTATGGTCGTATCTTCTCGGAAAGCACCGGCGCCGATGCCAATGACGCCAAGGAAATAACCTGTTCCGTGGGCGGCATAGTCGGTGGGGCGAACGGCAAGGTGAAGGCGGGCTCCACCGTGGTAAGATGTGTCAATTACGGTGAAGTGTCTCAATATTGTGATTTCATTTCAGCCGCTGTGGGCGGCGTAGTGGGCCTCAGCGGGGCATCGACGGTGAAATTCTGCGTCAACCGCGGAATAGTGACTTCCGAAATGGCCGTCAACAGCAATGCCAACAAGCCCGGTGTCGCCAAAGTGGGAGGCATTGTGGGGCTGGCCAAAGGCGACGTCATGTGCAATGACAACTTCGGCCAGGTGGTTGGCAAGGGCGTAGGTACAAGCTATGTCGGGGGTATCGTGGGCATGCCCCACGCCGCCTTGGTGGTAGGTGACTGCGTGAATTTCGGCAACGTGAGCGCCAGTGCTGAAGGCCAGAACTTTGTCGGAGGCATAGGCGGCAACTGCGGACGTCCCGTTCATTTCCGCCGCTGCTTCAACAAGGGCGCTGTCACCTTTGACGGCGTATGCCCCCGCAGCAGAAGTGCCGCAGGCGGCATACTCGGCCAATCATACCTCACCAGAAAATTCGATACGGCCACATATATACGCGAGTGCGGCAACTACGGTTGCGTTCGTTCCGAGTCCGGAGGCAACAACTACGGCAATTCAGATGCGGCTATCCATACGGGCGGTATCTGCGGTTATATGGAAAGTCGTGAAGGCGTGCTGTCATATCTTTATGATTGCGCGAACGAGGGCAAGGTTACTTCCGCCACAGGTCGCCGCAGCAATATGTGCGCCTGTACAAACAACGTAATCACGGGAGGAGTCCTCACCGACAATCAGGCCCTTTCCGTAGAACCGCGTGGAGACGGTGCCAACGTTTACGGACGCGTTCTCACCACCGAGGGCGCTCCTGTCGAGGGTGTGGTCGTAACAGACGGACTCCAGTGCGTGAAGACAGCCGCTGACGGCAGCTACTCTATGACCTCCAATCTCAATGATACATATTTTATATATATATCCGTTCCCGCAGCCTACAAGGCTCCCACTGTGGCCAGCATCCCGCAGACCTTCCGCCGTGTGGCAAGGGGAGAGAAGGCGGTATGCGCCAACTTCACCCTCGAGGCCAGGGCATCCGTGGAAAACAAGTACACCCTTCTTATGGTGGGTGACCCGCAGGTCCGTCCCCTGAAATACGGAGACAATTCGATGGAGACCTGGACGACGGACGTGGCCCCCGACATCGAGGCCTACAGGGCATCCTGCACGGGCGACGTGTATGCCATAAATCTGGGTGATCTGGTGTACAACTTTATGAGTGCCTACGATGATTATCTGGATGGTGCGGCCAAGATAAACTGCCCGGTATTCAACGTGATAGGCAACCACGACTACGACCAGCAGACCCTCTTTGACGGACATCTCGGTCAGGTGTTCTATGAAACATACGTGGGTCCGGAAAACTACTCGTTCGACCTGGGAGACATACACTACATTATAGTCAACAGCATAATGTACGATCGTGCAAAGCCCAGTGCAAAATACGGTTCCGGCCTTGATGACAAGACTGTCGAATGGCTTGCCAATGACTTGTCTTACGTTTCGAGGGACAAGACTCTGGTCGTATGCGGTCACGCCAATCTGTTCAAGAAACCGGGTACATCGCCCAATGGGTCTCATGGGGCTTATAACAGGAACTACAAACGTTATCTGGCTCTGCTGAAGGACTTTGCACACGTCTATTCGTGGTCCGGACACTATCATCAGAACTACTATTACAATTACGAGGGCAAGAATTCGAAACACGGGGCCCCCAACATCGAGAGCATCACCGTGGCCCGCTGTACCGGAGCTCTCCGCTTCAACAAGCCCATTGCCGCCGACGGCACACCGCAAGGATATATGGTGGCCGAGGTGGATGGCAGCAGGATGACTTGGGCCTATAAGGCAGTAGGACGAGATATTGACTATCAAATCAAGGCATATGCCCCAGGACGCTGCAACGACGCTATGGTTCGCGCCACAATATGGAACTATTCCGAAGGATGGAGCACCCCCGAGTGGTGGGAAAATGGCAGGAAAGTGGGCGAGATGCAGTTGGTAAAGGGCACCGATCCCGACTACAAAGATCTCTGGGACGCCTTCACCAATAAGCGCGACCGCAAATACTGCGTCCCCGATGAGAACTGCTGGATTTTCGGCATCGAACCTTCGGAGGGTGTCACCTGCGGTGAAATAAGAGTCAAAGACCAATTCGGTAAAGAATATATATCAACAATAAAATGGTAACCATTATGAAAATGAAAATTTTGAACAACGGTCCGGCTCTCGCAAGGTACGAAAGCCCGACATCAGAGATTTTGACAATCTCGCAAATCAACCCCATCCTCAGCGGCAGTGTCAGACTGGGAGAATTGGAAGAAGAAACTGCTTCTTGGGATGAAGTTTAATTTAAGGAGGACATTATAATGAAAAAGACATCAATTTTCTTCGCAATCGCGACAATTGCTCTCCTCTCGGCTTGCCGGAAGGAAAACTTCAATGCAACCGAAAGTACTCCCGGAGCCGTAACCGTTATCGGCGTAGGCATCAACGACGTAAAAACTACGATGGGTGCTCCCGTTGAGGGAACCAGGAAGATTTATTGGGCCAACGGCGACAAACTTCAGGCAAACGACCTTACTTCCGCTGCCTTGGCAGATCTTCCCGAGAAATGTACTTCGGCCAGGTTCACCTTCGATGATACTCTGAACTATCCTGCAAATCTTCTCTATCCTGCTGACTACTACAAGGATGAGTCCACCATCACTCTTCCTTTGGAGCAGCCCGTAACTCCGAAAGTGGCCCTTTACGGCTATATGGGTGAAGAAGGGGATGCCCAGATGAGCGCTCTTCTGGCCTACGTCCATATTCCCCTTACTCAGGGCGAGGACAAGGATGAAATCAAGGCTATGACAGTGGAGAGTCTGACTGACGGCTACTGCCTCAGCGGCGATTTCACCATCAACTACGAGACTGGTGCCCTCACTCCCGCCGCAGAAGCGTCAAAGAAGGTTTCAGTTCTTTTCAACAAGCCTCTCAATCCCGAGAAGGCCACTGATTTCTTCGCAGCCGTTCCCGCAGGGGAGAATGTCAAGCTCTCGGTGAAATTCAGGGATTCACAGGGCCACTGTATGACAAAAACCGTCACAAGGACCTTTGCCGCTGGTACGGTCACTTCTCTTCCCGATACTGAGTTTGTGCCCACAACCACCGAATTCGACGTTGTCATCACCACCGCTGCGCAGCTCGTACAGTTCGCCAAGGACTACAACGACGGCAAGTTCAACAACCCTATCGTCCAGCTGGGAAGTGACATCGTAAGTGACATCGTATTTGATGAGACCACAAGTGCTCAATTCAATGAAACCGGCGGTATAGGTACCCCTGATAATGGTCACGGTGGCACCAACTATTTCAATGGAGTTTTCGATGGTAACAATCATACAATTAGTGGCTTGAAAGCTACCGTCCCACTGTTTGCGTATGTTGGAGCAAACGGTAGAATAGAGTACCTAACTTTAACAGAAACCTGCTCTTTCGATTATTCTTCAGCAATTGCCGAAGATAAGAGTCTGGGGTCTATAGCCGGTTATAGTGAAGGTGATTTGTTTAATTGTGTGAATAAAGCCGATGTAAGCTGTTCTTCCGCGCGTACAGCTGGCGTGCTGAATATCGGAGGTGTCGTAGGCCGGCAGTACGCCACTGGCACCATCTCGAATTGTGCCAATTATGGCTCGGTAACTTGCACTGTGGACGGTAGCTCCGACATATATATGGGCGGCATAGCCGGTACCGTTGAGCGCCCCAGCAGCGGGCACACAGCACTCATTAAAGACTGTGACAATTATGGCGATGTGAAAAATGGGATTGATTCTAGCGAACCCGCCCAGTCTTGTTTTCTGCATATCGGCGGCGTCGTGGGCTGGATTTATTCTACCTCCAGCTCTGCAAACATGGAAATCTCAGGATTGATTAACACTGGAAATGTTACTAAAACGAATAATAGCGCTAGAGCCGATGCTATAGCCGTGCTTGTTGGCGGAATTGTCGGAGGTATTCATGGTGCTTCTATTTCCGATCGATCAGGCACGGTTGCTATAAAGAATTCCCATGTCATGAACTGTCGTGTGCAGACAGGAAGCTTTAATAACAGGGTAGGCTATGGTGAAGCTTCCCATGTCGGCGGATTTGTCGCAGTGGCTAGAGGTAATGAGAGCTCCAAGAATATCAGTTTTAGCGACGATTGCTACGTCAAAGATGTATATGTTATTTGCCGCCGAGGATTCGCTGGAGGCTTTGTTTCATGGGCAAGAGGCGCTGTTTTCTCCGGATGTCATGTGCTCAGTTCTTCTGTCAGGGGTTCGTTGGCGAACTGTTATTTCGCAGGAGGTATAGCGGGCTGCGCCTATGATTGTAATTTATCAGATTGTATAGTGCTTCTAACAAAAGAAGATTCTGCAGGAGCAGCTTCTGACTCATACACTCTTTTCGCAAAAGGAAACAATAATATGGCCGGTGGCATTGTCGCACAGGCAAGAGGAACCGTATCTATTGACGGCTGTAAGGCTTATGTCAAGAATATTGTACAAGGAGACAGCGGGAATGAAGCCTATCGTGGATGGATTATCGGCTATATTGAGGACGATGCTGGGATAACCATCAAGGATTGCGCAATCGGCGGAGCAAGTACTTCTGCGACGACGATTACTCTTGATGCAGACAACTTCGACGATGACCATAATAATCATACATATGGCTATTTTTATGGCTCTAAGGGAACTAACGGCACTGTTACCTTTACAGGAACTCAATCCTATTGGGAAGTTATAAAGACAGCGGATATAACCATTGCCTCCTACGCCACAGACCATGACTGGAAAGGGGGTGAATTTTACTCTATAGAGCAGGGTGACGTTACTTTGACTCCATTATACAATGGCGAAAATCCTAATGGTGTCTATACTATTCAATGGCGCTTTTACCAAGCACGTGGTGGCGGTCTCACTATATCCGTATCTGGCGGCCACACATTGGTTAGGGCAACATTTACTTATGATTCTTCTAACGGTGGTGTTTTGCTTGCTCCAGACGGCGATACACAGATTTTCTCTGGTGGTTCATGTAATCTATCCGGCACTTCTGCATTTTTTACTTTAGGCAATACCGGAGATAAAACAAATGGGCAGGTCCGTTTCACTAGAATCGTTGTTGAATACACGAATAGCCCATTCATAAACAAATAATCTCATCCCCACCCCCGGGCGGAAACATACTTAATCAGCAGCCGACGCACTCCAGCGCCGGCTGCTTTTTTGCAAAGCCCCGCGTGCAATTCACGCGGAAAATTCTTAAATTTATAGTCTATAACTAAAACCACATTTCTCAACCGTGAAACACCTGCTCCGATCCTTTGTTCTGCCGGCGCTGATTCTTGCCGCCGCAGCATCAACCGACAATAAGTATGTTTGCTATGACGAAAATGCAACAATCAGCGGCACTGCAATCGAATAACGTCACCGACGGTGGTGGAAACTACATAATAATTGAAGACTAATTGAAAAAACTATTGTTCATCGTATCGCTGGCGGCTTCGCTCCTTTGGGCATCTTGCGCAAAGGAGCAGCTGGCCGTTAGTGAATTCATTAAGAAAAAATGCATTTTTCGTAAAAAAAACGAAAAATTTGCTTTTTCCTCTTGACCAGCATTGAAATCCTTCCGTAGTTTGTGAAAGTTAATATTTCAAAACTATGAACAATTTCAACGAAAATAACAAAGGCGAAGTCATTCTTTATCAACCGAACGATACAATTAGATTGGAAGTTAGGCTTGAGAATGAAACCGTTTGGCTGACTCAACAGCAAATTGCTGATTTGTTTGGTACAAAACGTCAGGCTATTACTAAGCATCTTGCCAACATTTTCAAAAGTGGTGAACTTGACGAAATTTCAGTTAGTTCCATTTTGGAACATACTGCTTCAGATGGGAAATTCTATCGAACACACTTTTACAATCTTGATGCAATCATATCTGTAGGCTATAGAGTCAACAGCATCAATGCAACTGCATTTCGCAGGTGGGCGACTACAGTGTTGAAACAATATCTTCTCCATGGACATGCGATTAAAGAACAGATGATTCTTATGGAAGATAGACTTGACCATAAGTTGGATATGTATCATACTGAGATACAACAAATCAAGAAAATCCAAACAAAACAACAAACCCAAATTGATTTCTTTGTTCGGACATCTTTGCCGCCAGTTGAGGGTGTTTTCTTTGATGGACAAATGTGGGATGCCTACAAACTCGTTTCAAAGCTTATAAAAAATGCAGGAAAAAGAATAATACTTATTGACAATTATATTGATGACTCTGTCTTAACCTTGCTTGATAAACGTAATCAAGGGGTGTCCGCTAAAATTTATACGATGCAAATTTCTCAACAACTTTCATTAGATATTTCTAAACACAATTCGCAGTGTACTCCTATTCCAGTGAATATTACTCAGAAATCTCACGACAGATTTTTAATTATTGATGATGATGTATATCATATAGGAGCCTCTCTTAAAGATCTTGGCAAGAAGTGGACCGCGATAATGAAAATGGAGAGTGTAAATGGTAATATGCTATTATCTCATTTGAAATAAAAGCTCTCTGACGAGCAAAAAAAAGACATTACTCGAATATGAAAAAATTATTATTCGTTATAACGACAGTAGCCTTTTTTTGGCATCTTGCGCGAAGGAGCAGCTGGCTGACAGCACTATGGAGGAGGAAACGTATGGGGACGGTGTCATCTACAAGGATGGCACCACCATACTCTCCCTCGGACTTCCTCAGGAGAGTAAGGTAAATGTGGGACCTGCGGGAGAGCGACAGCTCTACTGGAACGAGGGCGATTGTCTGGCCTGGAACGGCACGGCTTCGAACGAACTTACCGGAGTCGTGGCGGAGCAGCGCTCTGCCACATTCACGTTCCCGGGAGTTATCGCCACGCCGTATAATCTGTTGTATCCGGCGTCGTTCTACAAGAATGCAAGCAAAATAACGCTACCGGCCTCGGCCAGCCCCTCTAGCGGCACTGTCTCCGTCACCGACCGCTTCGGCAACACCTACTCCCGTACCATTAGCTGGTAACGAGCGCATGGAATTGGTGCTAGTGCATCTGAGAAGGAAGAGTTAACAGGCATTATACAATTTTTATTTCACCACCGGGAAAACGGTTAGGCGTAGCTCGGTCTGGCCGTAGGGGATCAGTTCGATGGTGCAGGCATCCCCGACGGCTATCGCGTGCTCCGGCAGAGGGGGAGTCATCAGTTTGCCTTCAGGACTCTCGAACAGGGGCCATTCCACCGGAACCACAGGCACCCGCAGCCTCGGGCCGTCCGGCGTCTGCACGAACTCGGCCTCAGAAGTTTCCGTCACAGCATAGTTCCACGGCCCGGCAGGGGTGATGCTCCAGCAGGGGAAAGCGATATCGTCGACCGGATACTTCCCATTCATGTTATCGTAGCGTCTGGTGTCTTTCTCCCAAAGGGCAGGGATGGCGTAGGCGTACACCAGAGGGCCGCGCTCGAACCACACGCCTCCGCCGAAGGCCTCGCAGCGGCGGGTTTCCATCGGCAGTTCCAACTCCACCACGTCTCCGTCGTGGAAAGTCCTGCGAATTTGCACGAAACTCCCGGCCTCAGCCTTGCGCAAACCGGCCGCATCGCCTCGGACCGCCTTTCCGTTCACATTTACTCTCGCTCCCTTGCACCAGCCGGGGATGCGGAGCTGGAGCGTGAGCCGTTCAGGGGAGGAAGCCTCCACCCTGAAAGTTACGGTTTCATTATACGGATAAGAAGTCTCCTCAACAAAACTTAGAGCCTCACTATACTTGAAAGAGGAAGGCCCGTAGAGCGCCGCCACCACACCATCGGAGCTCCGCAGCCACATTCGGGCGGCATAGTTGGGCATCATGCGGTGGATCTGCCCGGCGCAGCATTCCGTCTGATGGGTGGGCCTGTAGGCCATCCATGTGGAACCATAGTTATCGGCATTGTGATTCGAAGTGCCGGTGCAGATAAACTGGTTCACGGAGGAATAGTACTGCAGCGCCTTGAAGTCTTCCGTCACCGAACCCATTCCGGCGTTGAACACTATCTTTTCCAGCATATCCGCATAGCGGGCGTCTTTGAGAATCTCGAGGAAGTAGCCCAGCGTCCAGCTCATGTCTATCGCGTTGCAGGTCTCGTGACTGTGCATTATATCGCGTCCCTTCAGCCATTCGGCACTGGTGAAAAGTCCGTCCGGCAGGCCATCTTCTTCGTACAGGCGGTCCAAGGCATAAACTGCCAGGTCGAGATAGAAAGGATCTCCTGTCGCCTGATACAGCATTACCGGCAGCTTCAGGGTCTCACTCATGGTAACCCCGTGCATGTTGTACGGTTCAGGCCCGGTTAGGAATTCCACCGTTACGCGGCTGTCGCGGTGCTTGCCGGCGGCTTCGCCAAGGATTTCATTACGATAGCGGAACACGGAATCGGCTTTGTCCACAAGACGATGGTCGCAGTTCTTGGAGTACAGCCACAGCATGCCTTCGAGGGCGAGGATGTTCCGCCTTTCGGCAAGATGCCTGGCGCTGAGGCCCGTGTAGTAGCGTTCCAGCGCCTCCAGCACTGCCGGATCCGGGGCGGCATCGTAGGCCGCTTTTATCGCCCTGAAGAACACCGCCATTGGCCAGGAGTTCTCGTCCACCCGATTACCAAGCCAACCGTCAGGCTGCTGGTGAGCGAAGGTATAGCGTATGCCGTCTTCCGCCTTGGCGCTCATCTGTTCGTCGCCCAGAAGATAGCCGAGCCGAAGCAGGCCGTCGGTGTAGTAGGCCGTCTGCTCGTAGCGCCACCAAACCCTTCCGTGAGTGCCCATGCGCGGGATGTCCCCGTTCCAAAGGCAGGTGTTGTAGGGGTATGACAGGGCTTCGGGATGTCCGGTAAGACCGGAACGTTGGGTTTCCAGATAATCCAGCAGCCAGCCGGAAGGCTTGATGTCCTTGAGGCTGCCTTCCTGCCACTGGATGCTTCTACCGCAGGCACAAAGGCAAAAAACAAAAAGTATACTGGTCAGGTGAGATAATTTCATAGTCAAATGTAATCATTTTTTTCGTACCTTTATAACATGAATCGTTTTTTCGTCATCCTGCTGGCGTTGCTGCTTATGGCCTGCCAGCCGGCGCCGCTCACGGTAATGTCATTCAACGTGCGCAACAGCGCCGCTTCCGACGGTCCCAATGACTTGGAGCTTCGCAAAAGCGCAACCGCCGCAATGCTATTATCCGAAGTAAAGCCCGACGTGTTCGGGGTTCAGGAGGCCCGCGGATACAGCCTCACGTTGCGTAGCAGCCATTCCCGGCCGATGAAGACGTCGATGGCCACCACATAATTTGCCCTGTAGGGGAAGATGGCCACAGATGAGTTCATTGCCGAGGTCGAATGGAAGCTGAATAATCGACCGAGAAAATCACTCGGATACCTGACACCGCTGGAGTATTTCAAAAAAATGTTTAACTTTACATCCGATAGTGCTGTTGCACTGTCAAATTCGGTAAAACAAAAATTACCATTATGAGAAAATATTTATTGCTAGCCGCTTTTGTTTGTCTTGCATCCTGCGGCACTGTCAAAAGCACACAGTTTTCAGGCTCCCAACCGGCAGAGCTGAAGGTAATTTCATATAATGTCCGTTACTCCAAGGCGAAAGATGGCGACAACAGCTGGCAATACCGCCGCCCTGCCAGCATTGCAATGCTTCAGGAGCAGCGCCCTGATATATTTGGTGTGCAGGAAGCATATCCGGAGCAGTTGGACTTCATTTGTGAGAATATGCCGGTGTATAAGTGCGTTGGGGTAGGCCGTGACGACGGCGTGGACAAAGGCGAGCATATGTCTATATTTTATGACACAACCCGTGTTGCAATGATTGACTGGGGCACTTACTGGCTCAGTGAAACCCCCACCGTACCATCTTT
>JAKSJV010000149.1 GCA_024402005.1 Bacteroidales bacterium | reverse complement strand
GTGAATCGTCTTGAGGCCCTTCTGGATGACCCGGAGGTTGCATACAATGCCGCCAATGCATTGAAATCCGTGGTGAAGGAGATGGCCGGAGAACTCCCTTTCGCAAAAATCAAGGAATGTTTCGACAAGGTTGTCAAAGTTTATCAAGGCACAGGCAATGCGGATGACCTCTATGCAATCGACGAAATGAAGACCTTCCTTTCAGGACTGAAGAAATGACAAACCCTATAATTTATGAGCAAGACAAGAATACTTATTGCAGCTCTCGCGCTGATACTTTCCGCCACTGCAACGGCCGCGCCCAAGCAGCCGGTTCTCAATTCGCCCGACGGCAGGACAACAGTCTCCGTGACAGTTGACGGAGGCGTGACATACTGTGTATCAAAGGACGGTGTGCAACTGATCGCCCCCTCCGGGATTTCAATGACACTTTCTGACGGCACCATCTACGGCGGCCCTCAGGCAAAATTGCAGAAGGTCTCCTTCAGGAGCGTCAACAACGTTATCCCTGCAACCGCCTACAAGAAGGCGCAAGTCCCCGAAAAATATAATGAAATGACCTTGAAATTCAAGGCTTTCAGTTTGATTTTCAGAGCATACGATGATGGCGTGGCATACCGTTTCGTCTCCGCCTCCAAAGTACCTTTCACGGTGAAGGGCGAGCAGGCCGATTTCACCTTCCCCCAGGACTGGAACTGCTATGTCCCGTATGTGACACAGAATGACGAGACTCTTGAAGGCCAGTTCCACAACTCCTTCGAGAACATCTACAAGTATGAGAAAATCTCCGAGTTCGACAACACTCATCTGGCATTCCTTCCCCTGTTGGTGGACGCTCCGAACGGAGTCAAGCTCTGCATCACCGAATCGGATCTTCTCCACTACCCCGGAATGTATCTCTACAAGGGCGACAAGCCCTGCTCATACAAGAGCGTCTTCGCACCCTACCCCAAGAACAGGGTTCCGGAGCCCGGTGACAGGGTAATCTCGATGTATGTCGAAGGGACCGAGGATTATATCGCCAAATGCGACCCTGCCTGCAGCTTCCCCTGGAGGGTCATCGGCATAAGCAATTCCGACGGACAGCTTCTGGAGAGCGACCTTGTCTGGCTGCTCGCATCCCCTGCAGAGGCGGGTTCCGATTTCAGCTGGGTCAAACCCGGAAAGGTTGCCTGGGACTGGTGGAACGACTGGAATCTCTACGGAGTCGATTTCAGGGCCGGTGTCAACACCGAGACCTACAAGGCATACGTCGATTTCGCCTCGCAGTTCGGCATCGAATACGTGATTCTCGACGAAGGATGGTCCGACGCCACGAAGGCGGACCTGCGCACCGTGGTTGATGCCCTTGACCTGAAGGCCCTGATTGCCCACGCGGAGAAGAAGAATGTCGGCATCATCCTCTGGGCGGGTTTCTATCCCTTCCAGAAAGATATCGAAGGCATCTGCAAGCACTACGCCGCGATGGGTGTGAAAGGTTTCAAGGTTGACTTTATGGACAGCGACGACCAGCAGATTCCCGAATTCCTCGAAAGGAGCGCGAAGGCCGCTGCGGAGAACCACCTTATGCTTGATTTCCACGGAATCTACAAGCCCACCGGTCTGAGCCGCAAGTATCCCAACGTCGTCAATTACGAGGGTATCCACGGGCTTGAGCAGATGAAATGGAATGCCACCACAAAGCAGGTGGATTACGACGCGACGGCACCTTTCATCAGATTCTTCGCAGGCCCCGCAGATTACACCCAGGGGGCAATGCGAAATGCAAATGAAGACAATCTGCGCGCCGTCAATTCAGAGGCTATGAGCCCCGGCA
>JAKSJV010000148.1 GCA_024402005.1 Bacteroidales bacterium | reverse complement strand
GAGTGGCACGAGTTTGCGCCCTGGAAGGATATGCTGATGGTGGAGCAGGATTTGATTATCTGTAGAGCCCTTGTGAGTATTTTCAGTGATGATTTCCTGCGGGAAAATCTGGCATTCCGTGGGGGTACGGCTCTGCATAAGTTGTTCCTGCAGCCTCAGGCAAGGTATAGTGAGGATATCGATCTTGTGCAGATTAAACCGGGGCCTATCAAGCCGATTATGTTCAGGTTGGGGGAGGTGCTGGAATGGCTGCCGAACCGCTCGACTCAGCAGAAGCGGCATAGCAACAAGCTGCTGTTCAAGATGGATTCGGAGATTCCGCCTGTGCAGCAGATTCGCCTGAAGGTGGAGATAAATTGTATGGAGCATTTCAATGTGATGGGGTTGCAGGAGGTGCCGTTCCGTGTGAAGAGCGGCTGGTTTACGGGTGAGGCTCAGCTGACGACTTATCACTTGGAGGAATTGGTGGGTACGAAACTTCGTGCGCTTTATCAGCGAAAGAAGGGACGTGACCTGTTCGACTTGTATCTGGCGTTGAGCACGCACGAACTGGATGCGGAGAAGATATTGGAGTGCTACCGCAAGTATATCGAGTTTGTTGCGGAACGTGCGCCATCGTACAAGGAGTTCGTCCAGAATATGGAGTTGAAGATGCAGGATGAGGAGTTTCTGGAGGACGTTCAGCCCCTGCTCCGTCCGGAGGTCGAGTTTGACCCATTGCAGGCTTGGCCGCTGGTGTTTGAGCAGTTGGTGGAGAGGATGCCCGGGAAGAGGGATTGAATGGAAGAAACCGATGATTGTAGAGAATTGATGTTATGATTCGCTGGCTTCATATTTCTGACCTGCATTTTGGGAGCGGGGGAATGGCAACGGAGATGTTGCGGGATGAGTTGCCGAGGTACCTCCGGTCGAAGGGACTATGCTGTGATTATGTCTTTTGTACGGGTGATGTCAGGACTGCAAATGTGGCTCATAATGAATTCAGCGATGAAATGGCGGAATATGTCCGGACACTTTGCTCCGCTGTGGGTGTGCCGGTTGAGAAGTTTTTCATTGTGCTGGGGAATCATGATGTGGACATCTATGCCGACGGACGCACGGAGGCTGTTCATCGGGTGATGTTCAGTCTACTTCTCGCGCGCGGTACAATTTATCGGAATTAGAGACGCAATAATTGCCGATTTATCGGAATAATACCAATAGATTATTCGGATTTATCGGATTTTAACTATATTTGCAGAGGTGAAATATCGTACTTATGTTTAGCGAAAAGATAATATTGCAGGTCCTTGCAGAACAGAAAGAGGAGATAAAGAACTTCCGGACCAAAAGACTGGTGACCAGAAAAGAGGAATCCTTGTTCGATTTTGACAGTACTCAGGCGCAGGTCGTTATCGGTGTCCGTCGAAGCGGGAAGTCCACACTATGCCATAAGGCCCTCACAGAGCGCAGAGTTGAATATGCTTATGTCAACCTTGACGATGACCGTCTCGCCAATCTCCAGACTGAGGATTTGAATACAGTCCTTTCTTGTGTTTATCAGTTATATGGAACCGATTTCAAATATCTATTCCTTGATGAGATACAGGATGTTGACGGGTGGTATCTGTTTGTAAACCGCCTTCTGCGTACGGACCTTCATATATTTGTGACCGGCAGCAATGCCAAATTGTTGAGCGGTGAACTTGCCACGCACCTTTCAGGACGCTACAATGAGATCAAACTTTTTCCGTTCTCATTTTCGGAGTATTGCTCTTTCCATAGTATAGATACGGCAGGCATTACAACTAAGGCGGATGCCGAGCGTAAAAGGGCATTTTATGACTATATCAATGATGGCGGCTTTCCCGAGATGCAGAACCTCCGAAACAAACGGGGATATGTTGAGAGCCTGATAGATGCAATTCTGACAAAAGACATCAAGAAGCGTTTCAAAATCCGGAATGTGGATGCCTTGAAAAAGATAGCCGGCCACCTTATCAGCAATTCCTG
>JAKSJV010000147.1 GCA_024402005.1 Bacteroidales bacterium | reverse complement strand
GCCAGCGGAGGAATGCAGAGAGGAGCTGCAAGGGCTCCTATGGATGCTCCTGAGTTGAATATGGAGGTGGAGAACGCGCGGTCTTTCTTGGGGAAATATTCGGCAGTCACCTTGATGGCGGCAGGGAAGTTACCCGATTCACCCAGGGCAAGCACTCCGCGGCAAAGAAGGAAGAGGTAGACGGATGTCGTGGAAACCGCCAGGGCGGCGTTGGAAGCGACAATCATACCTGTGGCCTTGCCGCAGGCCGCGTGCATGATAGCACACAGGGACCAGACGCATATCGAGATGAGATAGCCTTTCTTGGTGCCCATCCAGTCAATGAACTTGCCGGCGAAGAGACAGGCGATGGCATAGAAGATGGAGAAGAAACTGGTCACCGTGCCGTATTCTGCGTCAGTCCAGTGGAACTCCGGTTTGATGAATTCTTCGTAGGTGAGAGACAGCACCTGCCTGTCCATATAGTTGATAGTGGTGGCGAAGAACAGCAGTGAACATATCCACCACCGCCAGTTGGTCATTGGGTTAGCGCTATTGCCGGTCATATGGTCTTAGAGTTTTTTGAATATCATCGCTATTGTCTGTCCTTTGCAGGAATCGAGCTGCTTCCCGAGAGGGTCCATCTGCTTGCGCCCCTCCTGGTTGCAGAGGTATGACATTATCATGAACAGGTCCTTCCGCGAATAGACCAGGACTATGTTGTCCCCGTCCCTGACAATCTTGCCCGTGAACGTGAACACTCCGAATTTCGTCTTGAATTCTTTGGCGTCCCTGTCAATGGTCCAGCTCAGGTCCACGGATTTCTCTCCGAGCTTGAGCCTGCACTTGTGGCCTTCGCTGAACGAAAGCACGAGATTGGTTGAAGACGCTCCCATAGCCTTGAGGAGCCTGTCAACCTCAGCCTTGTCCGCGGCCTGTCCCTGCTCTTTCATGAAGACCAGTTCATTTGCCACATACCCCCAGCGGCCGGTCAGCGCAGATTCGTCAGGTACGCTTTTCCCGGACAGGAAGGAAGATATCAGGACAGCAAGTATGATGAGGACTCTCATAGGCTTGAGTTGTATTCGTCCAGGGCACAGTAGAAGGCTTCGATGTTCTCGAAAGGAATGTGGGGAGGCACGTCGCAGCCGGTTGAGAGGACGAAGTTGTCCCATTGTGCCGTAGCCTTCAGAAGCGACAGGGTTTCAGCCTTGACGGCTTCGGGAGTTGCCTGACCGAGTATGCCGACGGGGTCGATGTTGCCCATTACGGGGATGTCGGCGGGACAGGCATTGAGGGCCTCCACCATATCGGCGCGGTTGCCGAAGTGAAGGGCTGCTGCACCGCTTCTGACCATTGCGTCCGTGCAATGCCCCGTATTGCCGCAGTTGTGGAGAATGATAGCGAAACTGGCATCCTGGACGGCTTCGACAATCTTTTTTACATATTTGGTCGAGTACTCGTTGCAGTCCTCATTGGATACAAGGCCGGCGGCAGGTTCCGCCAGGACCACGCCGTTGATGCCCGTTTCTTTCATTGCCTTCAGATACTTGATTATGAATTCGGTGCACTTCTCCAGCAGGGCGTTGACCGTCTCCGGTTCTATGTATATGGCCATCATCAGCTCCGAAAGGTCAAAAAGCCGTCCGGCAAGGGAGAAGGGACCGATGCATCCGCCGTAAATGGGCTTGTCTTTGATGCGCTCTGCCGTAAGCCTGTTGGCAAGGAGGAATTGTCTGACCCGGCCTTTGTCAAGGTCCGGAACCTCGAGTGAATTGACGGAATCAGCATCCGACACCAGACGGCCCACTACGTTGGGAATCTCGTCTTCGGTGAATACCACTTCGGCACCGAAAGCCTCAGCCTCTACCGTGAGGTCCATTATGGCTGTGACAGCCGCTGCGGGGAAACGTCCGTTCAGGGCGCAGATTGCATCCGAATGCGTCTTGCCGTCAGTAACCGCCTGCTTGACTGTGCATCCGACGAGCTCAATGCCCGGATGCGTCATTATGGGTATCGCTA
>JAKSJV010000146.1 GCA_024402005.1 Bacteroidales bacterium | reverse complement strand
GTTGGTCATAACACCTGAACCGTCCTTTGCCGTTATGGCAGCCTCCTCGGCAGAACTGGTGTTGAGAGACTTGATTTCGGACTCAAGATTCTTGAGAGGAAATCCCCTGTCTGCCATCAAGCCGTTGATCTTGGAAATCACGGAGATGAGATACGGGTCGCTCATAAGCGCCTTGCGATAATCGGGAACGGGTATCTGCTCGCCCATAGAATCCTCCACGACGACAAATCCGTGCGTGTTGCACCACATATCGCTGGGGACAACCATAAGTGACGGTTTCTTTGCCTGGCCTGACATAGCCACTGCGAATACCGTGGCCAATGCTATCATTGCAAAAAATCTTTTCATACTACAGTTTTATTACGTTGTGATCGATAAGATATTGTTTAAGTTCCGCACGCAGTATCCTGACGGTAATTGTCTGCTTGACCATAGCATCGGCCTTGGTTTCCACGCTGGATGCCCCGCGACGGTCCTCTGCGCTGACGAACTTGGAATAATCGCCCTTGTCCATAAAGAACACGTTGAAGAACTGCTCGTATTTCTCCTCGGCATTGACTTCCGTGATCAAAGGTTTTGACATATATGCATTGTTCGGAACCTCGATTCCCTTGAATATTGCCTCGCGCACGGCCTTCTTCTCCGCCTGTTCCCAGGCATCGTTATAGTTTTTACCTTGTGCGGAAACGCGTACGGTAATCGAACCGTCCCCTTCAACTTTCATGAATTTGGTCGCTGAGCCGCTGTATGTGGCTGTAGCATTGTAGGATACGTGGCACGCAGAGAGCGTACAAAGTATCAAGGCAAAGAATAATATCCTTTTCATCTTGTATAAATTAATTTGTTTCTAGAACTGATAACCCAGTTTGAGCTGGATGGAATGTGTATAGCCGGGAGCGTGAGTTCCGTCTGTCCTGCACACTTCAGACCCCTGCAGCACATATCCGACACCGGCTAGGAAATGATGCCTCTCAAGGCTTCCCACACGAATACCTATCGTTGGTGCGACATACACGCCGTCAAAGAAGGCATATCCGGCATCCAGAGACCAGCAAGGTACGACTTCCCTGCTCCGGGGGTTCATCATCACGCCCCTTACGTTGAAGAATACGGGAACGGAAATGATATTGCCATCGTTTTTGGGATCGATACGGTCCTGCTGGAGAGCATAGACTTTGACACCCGCACCCAAACCGAGCTGGCAGAAACTGTTGAACCTGTATCCCAGAACTGCATTGAGATTGGTTGTCACCGATGTCTTGTATGCATTGTCTATATGGATGCTTGCACCGGAGCTTACATCAACCCCTGCCCAGAAACCGCTCACCTTTTTCGAATAATCGACATAAGGTTTCGTATCGGGCTTATCAGGCATTATAACACCATCCATACTGCTCTGCGCGACAAGCGGGCACAGGAACAGCAGACAGGATGAAACGACTGTAATTATCTTTTTCATAAGCAACTGTTACTGATTGTCAAAAACCTGAAGCAAGACCTTTGATGATGCCCGCCTCTTCCAGATGTTTGCGCAGCATCTTCACATTTACGTTCACCACGGCAGCGCACTTGTAGCCGCCCTGAATCTTGATAAGCTGCTGTGTTCCGTCAACGATACCGGACGCATAACGGCCATAGTCGCCGTTCTTGAAGAAATTGTTGAAGAAATCGTAATTGTCATTATATCCGTTGGCGCTCTTGACCAGAGGCGCCTGGTATGCACCCTGTCCGGAATAGCCCTTGAATATTACCCCGTGCACGGCATTTGCGGCGCAACGGTCCTGCGCTTCCTGCTTGTTGCCGCCGTAACTGAAAATCTTGATTGAAGACACTCCGTCCCCGGCAGACTTGATGTATTCGATGTCGTACTGGAACTTGAGTTCCTTTTTCGCTTCCTTCGGCTTGCCGGCAAAAGCGGATGCGCAGAACACCATCCCGGCAAAAAGGATGGCTGCAAGAGCAATAAGTTTGAATTTCATAATCGTTTGTATTTAGTAGTTATTTATACAACGGGGTAGGATAAACGCCCTTGTCGGCAAGTTCCTGGAACTTCGCCACAACGGCCGGTCTGTCTTCCTTGAAGGTGACACCGAACCAATGTGAAGGGGTTTCAAGCACCTCACAGGATGCCGTACCTGCATTTATCATTTTGTCGATAGCGAACGGAATG
>JAKSJV010000145.1 GCA_024402005.1 Bacteroidales bacterium | reverse complement strand
CCACGAAAAGGTAGCAGATGAAAAGTGCGGCATCGGTGAACTTGAAAGTAGCTTCTGTAACGTTGGTGTTGACATTGACGGGATTACCCGGAGCAATCAGGTAGGCGCCACCGACAATCACCACGACAGCCACCACGAGCACTACCAGTTTGACAAGGCTCTTCTTGTCCCTGAAAGCGTGCACCAAGGGGAATCCGAGGGTGAAAATCAAGGAAATCGCCACCAAGACATACGCCCAGCCCAAAGTAATGTTCAGCATAGGTGAATCCACCGTCACGATGGAAGGCATCGCTATGACAAACAATACCAGAGAAATGGCCAGAAGCGCATACTCGATATATTTGAAAACTTTCATAATCAGTCAGGAATGTTTGTTATTTTCTGTATTTGACAAGAAGGTCAACGAGGTCGATGGAAGCGTTCTCCATATCAACGACAACACCGTCAATCTTAGATACGAGGTAGTTGTAGAAAATCTGGAGGATAATTGCAACGACAAGACCACCTACAGTAGTGATCAAAGCCACCTTCATACCACCTGCAACCAATGCCGGGCTGATATCACCTGCAACTTCAATTGCGTCGAATGCCTGGATAAGACCGAGCACTGTTCCCATGAATCCCAACATAGGTGCGATACCGATGAAGAGGGCGATCCAGCTCATTCCGCTTTCAAGCTGTCCCATCTGTACGGAACCGTAGGAAACGACTGATTTCTCGATGTTTTCGATATCCTGGCCTTCCTTAACGCGAAGAAGTCCCTGATAATAGATGCTTGCCACGGGACCGCGGGTATCACGGCAGACGTCGAGTGCTCCGTCGATGTCACCGGCTTTCAGTTTCTCTTCAACTTTTGCCGCAAGTTTCTTGGAGTTCTGCTGTGCAAGGCTCAAAGTAAGGATTCTTTCAATGACGATTGCAAGACCGAAAACAAGGCAGACAAGAATCAATGACATGAAAGTTGCACCACCTTCAATGAAAATCTTCTTGATTGCCTGATGCATGGGCTGGCTCTCCTGAGGTGCGTCGAAAGGATTCACCTCCTCTGTGTCAGGAACGACAGGGGCGACAGCCTTGGCGTTGGCTTGTTGGAACTCGGCAGAAACAGCAAGGATACCGATAACTGCCAAAAACATGAAAATTTTTTTCATAGGTTTTGTAATTAATTATTAAACAATGTTTTGGTTAAATATTTCTTCAAAAAACAATAACCTGAGGGTACAGTCAACCCACAAATCAAAGTGCAATTTAATGATTTTTTTTTAAAATACCACTCTATTTTGAAATTTCTCCACACATATTGACAGAAAGGTACTGCCGGACCCTGCCCGTATCGGAATATCTGCCAAGCAGAATGAAGAGTTTCGTCAATGCCGATTCCGTGGTTATGTCATAGCCGCTGACCGCTCCTGCCTTACCCAGTTCGGCCCCGTTCGCGTATGCCCCCATATCGACGCTGCCCGCCTGACACTGAGTCACATTCAGAACAATGCCGCCACTTTGGGTGAAATTAGATATCGCTTCAAGGAATCCGGGGTCCGTCATTGAATTGCCCGACCCGTACGTTTCCAGAACGACAGCCTTGAGATTCCCCATCCCGAGGATGGCCTCCACATATTCGGAGGACATTCCCGGAAATATCTTCAATATGGCAACCCGCGTATCCAGATCGGTATTGGTTGACAGCGGCTTGCCCCACTGTCTCGGATAGATTATCTGCTGACGGTTGTACTTGATGTGTATACCCACCTGGGCGAGAGGAGGACAGTTTGCCGATACGAAAGCGTTGAAATCCTCCGCATTGTTCTTGGTCGTGCGGTTCCCCCGGTAGAGGCAGTTCTCAAAATAGACGCAGACCTCAGGGACAATCGCGTGTCCGTCGGCATCCTGTGCGGCTGCTATCTCCACGGAGGAGAGCAGATTGTCCCTGCCGTCAGTACGCAGGACACCTATCGGGAGCTGGCTCCCGGTAAAAATCACCGGCTTTTCCAGATTCTCCAGCATAAAACTGAGCGCAGATGCGGAATATGCCATGGTGTCGGTTCCGTGTAGCACCACAAACCCGTCATATTCAGAATATTTGCTCTCTATGAGCCGGCAGAGGTCCACCCATAGGCCCGGACGCACGTCGGAAGAGTCGATGATAGGGTCGAATGACACGTTGTCGATGATGTGGCCCAATTCGTGCAGTTCGGGAACTTCGTCCGTTATCTGATTGAAGTCGAACGGCTTGAGAACCCCCGTCTCGGAGTCCCGCTTCATTCCTATGGTCCCGCCCGTGTAAATGAGAAGAATTCGTT
>JAKSJV010000144.1 GCA_024402005.1 Bacteroidales bacterium | reverse complement strand
AGCCTCGCGCACCGATTTTCCAATATCCGGAATATGACTTTACCGTCACAGATGCCGTAACCAACTATTCGGATAGTGCCGACTGATTTTTTGCTCATTACTCGTACGAATATTATTTTTGCATTATGGAGAATATGTACATAACCAGAAAAGCCATAAGGAAATTGCCTGGAAAGGTTATGAAGACGGTTCCAATACCGGAACCTGACATCATAAAGGGCTTCGGCTGCCGCGGACAAATCGGTCGGATATGCAGGGAAGCGGGCTTTGATACCGTTCTGGTTCTGACAGACAAGACCCTTTCCAATCTCGGACATCTTGAAGCAGTGGAGAAATCACTCAGCAACGAAGGAATCCGATACGGGATTTACGATGAGATAAACTCGGAACCCAAACTTGACTATATTGAAACAGGACGGTCACTGGCTTTGAAAAACGATGCGAAGTGCATCATCTCCCTTGGCGGCGGTTCCGTGATGGATACAGGCAAGATGATTGCCGCCGGGTGCCGGTTGAAGCATCTTCCCGTCGACCTTCTTTTCCAGAAATTCCTCATTGTGCCTCAGAAGACAGTGCCGGTCATTGCAATACCGAGCACGGCGGGAACAGGCGCGGAAATGACGGTGGGTGCTGTCATTTCTCAAAGAAACGGAAGCAAATTCGCTTCAGTGATAGTGGGGCTTGACGTCAGGACGGTGCTGCTCGACAGCGAATTAACAGTCAAGGCTCCGTGGAGGATTACCGCATCCTGCGGGATTGACGCATTGAGTCACGGTCTGGAAGGGGCTGTTGCCGATGTCAGCAGCTCACAGAGTGACATTGAAAAGAGCAGACAGTGCGTGCGCCTTGTCCTTGAGAACCTGCCTGTGCTGAAGGAGTACCCTCAGAACATAGAAGCCAGAGACGCGATGTGCCTTGCTGCAAATCTGGGCGGCAATGCCATCAATAAACAGCTGGCCGGCTATGTCCACGCTTTTGCACATTCGATAGGAGCAAAATACCATATCCCGCACGGCAAGGCTATCGCTATGTGCCTGATGCCGATAATGCGCTCCCAGAGAGAGGCCTGCCAGGAGCAGTTGACCTCTCTGGCGCATTACTGCTCCTTCCGCGACGTGGATTCCCTCTTCGAGGCTTTGGAGTCTCTGATTTCCCTTTGTGACCTGGAACTTGACGCCCAAACCATCGATCCTGCGGATTTCAAGGAACTGTCCGTGGCCATTGCAAAAGATTCCATCAATTACTCCGCGCCTGTGGCGTTCAAGCGCAGTCAAATCATAAGCATCCTTACTGAAATCAAAAACTTGTACTGATATGCCATATACCTTTTCCGAAATACAGGGTATAGTAGAGAAACAAAGAACATTCTTCCGCACCGGAACCACTCTGGACGTGAACTGGAGGCTACGCCAGCTGCGCAAGCTCCGCGATGAGGTCATTGCTCACGAGAAGGATTTCGAAGAGGCCCTACAAAAGGATTTAGGCCGCAGCGCAACGGAAGCCTATCTCTGTGACATTGGTCCCATCGTTGTGGAAATCAATGAGATGCTTCGCGGTCTCCGCAGATGGACCCGGCCCGAAAAGCATTTCAGTGGTTTGATGTGCTTTCCCAGCCTTGTCACAAAGGTTTACAAGATGCCGTATGGCGTTACACTGGTGATAAGTCCGTTCAATTTCCCTATTCTTCTGACGCTGGGAGTGGTTGCAGCCAGCATTTGCGGGGGCAACACAGTCGTAATCAAGGCCAGCGCCAAGTCCAGCCATTGCACTGCGGCTATGAAGAAGTTCATAGCGGAAGTATTCCCTCCGGAATTTGTAACGCTGATAGACGGCGGGCACGACGTTGCCGATATGTGCCTGGAGCAGAGGTGGGACAAGATTTTTTATACCGGTTCACCCAAGGTAGGCAAGCACGTCCTGGCAAAGGCAGCGGAGAATCTGACGCCCGTGGCTCTCGAACTTGGAGGAGAGACCGGCAACTGGTGCATAGTCCGCAAAGACGCCGACATACGCGATGCTGCGCGCAAGATAGCATTTTTCAAACTTTGCAATGCGGGACAGATCTGCATCAACATCAATCAGGTGGCGGTGGCGGAGGAAATTGCTGATGAATTCCTGGAAGCCCTTAAAGCCGAGTTTGTACGGCAGATCGGCGAGAATGCCCAGGAGAATGAAGAGTATCCGAAACTTATTACGCCGCAGGCGTACGAGAAATGCTCATCCCTTGCCGACGCATACCGCGACCGCATCGTTTTCGGAGGCAAGGGCAATGCCGCCGGGCAGCGCTACGCCCCGACCATAATCTATCCTGTCGGCGCAGATGAAGAAATTGTCCGCAAGGAACTCTTCTGCCCGCTTCTTCCCGTAGTGCCGTTCAAGGACAGCGAGGTAGATGCGATTCTGGACATTATCGAAAGCAGGGAGCACCCGCTGGCGATGTATCTGTTCACGAGGAACATCAGATGGGCTGAGAGAGTGATGCGTTCAGTTCAGTACGGCGGCGGATGCATCAATGAGGTATGCGTGCATATGATGGTCAAGGGCGTGCC
>JAKSJV010000143.1 GCA_024402005.1 Bacteroidales bacterium | reverse complement strand
TGTTTGTTTTGTCAAGCCTGTTTGCGGTGGAATATAAACGCCTATAAATCAGCGATTCAGTCAATCATACCCCAGTAAAAACGAAGAGGGTATGCTCATTTATATACTTGATTCTCTTGATGTTATACTCCACCTCAAGGTTTCAATCCCGAAAAGGGTGTGTATCGAAGACGGATGTTGCAACATTAAATTCGCTATATTTGCTCAGATGAATTGCAATGATAAAGAGCAAATCGAGTATGAAATATTTAATGACCTCCCTGGCGTTTCTTCTCTGTCTTTCCTCATTGGACATTCTTGCACAACGCTATCCGAAGTCAGAAAAGGAGGCCAATCTTGAAGCCATGGCTTCGCTTCTGGGAATTTATCAAAAGAATTCTTCTATCTGGTTGTCCGGAAACAGACTCAGCAAGGAGGAACTGTCCGCTATGGAAGGCTTCGACATAAATCTTTATTCCAAAGGACGCATAAAGACCGGAGTAGGGACTGCTTTGATTTCTATCGGAGCTGTGCCTTGTGCGATAGGTACGGTCGGTCTTGTCGGAACCATACAGGAGAGTGCCAGAATCAATAGTGAAAGAAAGGACGGAATTGAGCCCATACCGGGAAGTGGTCTTCCACAAGCCACCATGTTCCTGGGGTATGGAATAGGGGTCTTGCTTGAGGCTGTTGGCATTCCTTTGTACTGCTCCGGCAAAGCGGATATCCGCCATGCAGCAGTAAGCTACAACCGGCAAAAAGGCATACAGTGCTCAATTGTCCCATCCACGAGCGGCTTCGGCATCGCCCTACATTTCTGAATAGCCTCAGATATAAGATATCCAGCTGGAGATGAGCTCGTTCTCCGATACTACACATCCTGAACTTCTCCGTAAAATTGCCAAGTTTGAACGTGGAAGATAAACGTCAGTATCGTCTTCTATACGTCATTAACCGACCCGCCAGATTCCTAAAAGTTTGAAAGCCTGACGATAACCTTGCTAATCAACACCGAATATAAGAAGCTGTTTTTTCAAGAAATTATCATCCTCCCCCGTCACAAGGAGCAGTCCTGTATATGCTTTTTGGACATTTTCCCGTACAGGGTGGCTTTGCCACAGTCCAAAAAGCATATACGGGACTGGCCGCCGCGGGATTGAAAAGGCCTTTTTTAATCCCGAAAAACTTGCCGCAACCGCAAGTCAGACTCGGCACAAACTTCCTGTGCGCCTCAAGGTCATTGCGTCTGAGACGCATTGGAAATAGCGAAGAATGCAGTATCTTTGCGACCCTATGCGCGTTGAACTGTCAGGACATTACGGAGTATGGCGGCTGGTGCGGACCAGCCTCCCCTCGATTGCGATGATGATCATCACATCCGTCTACAGCGTCGTCGACGGATTTTTCGTCTCCAACTTCGCGGGAACTACAGCTTTCGCCTCCCTCAATTTGGTATGGCCGGTCATAGCGTTGCTCTCCGCCCTCGGCCTGATGACCGGAACAGGCGGCAGCGCGCTCGTCTCCAAACTCCTTGGCGAAGGCAGCGGCGACAAAGCCAGGTCAGTCTTCACTATGATAGTCTTCCTCACCTTTGTGGCGGGAGTGATATTCAGCATACTCCTGCTGGTTCTGATGAAGCCTCTCGTCCTGGCTCTCGGGGCGGAGGGAGAAATGGTCAGGCTGTCTGTAAGATACGGCAGGATAGTGGCCTGCGGACTGCCCGGGCTCACGTTGCAGATGGCATTCCAGTCCTTCTATATGACTGCGGAGAAGCCTCAGCTCGGTACGGTGATGAGCATTATCTGCGGAGTCATAAACATCATCCTCGACGCCCTATTCGTGGCGGTTTTCGGATGGGGGCTGACAGGCGCCGCAGTTGCGACAGCCATTGCCCTTGCCGTGGGCGGGGCATATCCTCTGATTTTTTTCGCATCAAAGAGAAACAACAGCCACCTCCGCTTCGTTAAATTCTCATCGATTGACTGGAAATCAATCGCCAAGACCTGCACCAACGGTATGTCGGAATATGTGGGGAACATTGCATTGAGCATCGTGAGCATCGGTTACAACTTCCAACTGATGAAATATGTCGGGGAGAACGGAGTTTCCGCATACGGAATAATAATGTATCTGGCCTTCATTCTGGCTGCAGTCTTCATCGGATACAACCTGTGCGTCTCCCAAATCATCGCATTCAACTACGGGGCGCAAAACAGGAATGAACTTCGCAGTCTGCTGCGCAAAAGCACCGGAATCATCGCTGTCAGCGGGCTCCTGCTCACCGTAATGGCAGAACTTTCCGCACCGGCAATTGCCGGACTCTTCGTAGGATATGACCCTCAGCTGTGCGACCTTACGGTCAGAGCCCTGAGAATCTATATGCTCTGCTTCCTCCTCTGCGGCTTCAATATGTTCTGCTCCGCCTGGTTCACAGCCCTCAACAACGGAATTGTCTCGGCGGTTGCGGCATTCGCCAGAACCCTCGTCTTCGAACTTGCATCGGTATTCGTCCTGCCGGCATTCCTCGGCATCGACGGCATCTGGATGGCGGTCAACGTCGCGGAGATTCTGGCATTCATCCTTTCCGCCGTCCTGATTCTCAGCTACAG
>JAKSJV010000142.1 GCA_024402005.1 Bacteroidales bacterium | reverse complement strand
CGGGCGTTCTCCTCCTTTGTGATGCGGATATAGCGGCGGAAGGAGGACTCCGCCTTGTGGCCCGTTATCAGCATACATTGATGAATGGGGACTCCGGACATATAAAGAAGCGTTGCCCCTGTCCGCCTTGCGGTGTGGGCGGTGACGAGTTCCCATTTCTCCTTCGTTTCAAGTATGTGCCGCAATCCCTTGCTTCTTGAAATCTGGATGCGGGTGTCGATTCCCGCCTTGCGGCAGATGACCTTTACCAGTTTGTTGAATGTGGTATGGTGCAGATAGGGGACACGTCCTCCGTATTTGTCCATTATGGCGAGGATTTTCGGGGATGCGGGAATCACAACCGATTCGGAAGTTTTTTTCTGAGCGAAACAGATGAAGCCGTTGTTCAAGTTGTCTTTCGACAATCTGGAGTAATCGCTGAACCGTGCGGCGGTATAACATCCTACAATGAATAGATCCCTGGCCTTGCATTCTCTCCTGTTGTCCAGATGCAGAGAAATGATTCTGTCAAGCTCTTCCTGTGTAAGATAGACAGATTCGGCATATTCCGGGATAACACAGAACTGAGTGAAATCGGTGTTGTTGTGGTACTTCAATTTATACCCCGAGGCCATAACCGCGTGAAGTTTTGCTATGGTTGCCGAAATGTAGTTGCGGGAATACCCTCTGGCATTCATCTTTTCCAGCAGGCGGAAATAGAAAGCGGAATCGACATCATCCCAGTTGGAGGTATGTCCCATCAACTCTCCAATCAGTCTGCAGGCACCCATATTGGGCTGGATAGACGGTAATGGTCTTCTGGACCATTGCTCAAAATAGTTCCAAAAGTCAGGGCAAGCCTCTTTTGGACATTTTTTGAAATTAACGGAAATGTTCATTTTTTCATCTTTGATAAATAATGTTTATTTTTGTCAGATAGCAAAACATAAAATAATGAAAAAGATATTATCTCTTGCGGCGGTTGTGGCCGTTCTCTTCAGTTGCAGTCAGAAGCCGGTAGAACCGGTGGATTATGTCGATCCGTTCATCGGAACGGGCTTTCACGGACACACATACCCCGGTGCCACCACACCTTTCGGTGGAATACAGCTCAGTCCTGACAACTATCGCGGCGTTTGGGACGCCTGTTCGGGATATCATTACGACAGGGATTCAATCATAGGATTCTCCCATACGCACCTCAGCGGAACGGGTTGTGCGGACCTTGCCGACGTACTCTTCCATCCCAGCAACCACGACGTCGACCTCTCAAGGGAGGGAGATATCTATGAACATCTGAAATTCAGACATAAGGACGAGGAGGCGACTCCCGGCTATTATAAAGTATATTTCAAGGATGAACGCCTGCTTGCCGAACTTACTGCTACCGAGCATACGGGATGGCACCGTTACACCTTTGCTAAAGGCCTGCCTCACGTGATTGTGATAGATCTCCACCACTCCATAACCACGGACGAGAAATTCCAGGAGGTTGAAATCAGGCAGACCGCTGACAATGAGGTGATAGGTATGACAAAGACCACGGCCTGGACCCCGAACCAGTACGTCTATTTCGTGGCTCAGTTCTCTGCCCCTATTGAAAAGGTCAAGTATGTGGACAATCACAGGTTCGTGGAGAAGCCTGAGGAGTGCACGAGCGACAACCGTCAGGCAGTGCTTTACTTCACTGAGGGACAAGGACCTGTCGTTGCCAAGGTTGGCCTCTCTCCCGTTAGTTATGACAGCGCGAGGGACAATCTTGACATTGAAGGAGGTGCATACGCATTCAATTTCGATGTCATCAGACAGAATGCAAGACAACAGTGGAACAACCTGCTGTCAGACGTCCGGGTTGAGGGCGGCACGAAAGCTCAGAAGAGAACTTTCTACACTTCGTTATATCATACGGCGGTCGTCCCCAACGTCAATTCAGACGTAAACGGCTATTTCCGTCGTCAGAATGAAGAAATAAGCAGATCCCGGATAGGTAAATACTATTCGACAATCTCAGCCTGGGATATTTTCCGCGCCTGGCTGCCTCTTTCTTCCCTGATTTATCCGAAACAACTTCACGACCTGGTTTACAGTTGCCTCGATATGTATGCAGCTACGGGTGAACTGCCCATCTGGCCTCTGGCAAACGGTGAGACCGACTGTATGATCGGATATCACAGCGTTCCGTTCATTGTGAGTGCCTGGTTCAAGGGAATGTTGCCTGAACTGGATGCGGAATATGCGCTGAATGCTATGGTTACATCCTCCAATATCAACGCAAAGGGGAGTGAATACTACAAGGAACTCGGATATATTCCGGCAAACAAATGCCGCGAAGCCGTCTCCTGCGCGCTGGAATATGCATACGATGACTGGTGTATCGCCCGCTTTGCAGAAAGCATCGGAAAAACCGATGTCGCGACGGAATACTACAAGAGGGCTCAGAGTTTTGTGAATATTTTTGACGGAAGCACCGGCTTCTTCCGCGGCCGCAATCTTGACGGAACCGTTGTCGAGGCGTTCAACCCCTTTGAACCGTCCCGTGAATATACCGAGGCCAATGCCTTCCAGTACAGATTCTTCACGCCACAGGACTTCAGGGGCCTTGCAGACCTCCTCGGCGGCGAAGACAAGCTGATTGCAGCGATGGACGAACTTTTCACGACCGAATCCAAGGTTGACGGACACGTAAGCGATATGACGGGCTTTGTCGGGCAGTATGTGCA
>JAKSJV010000141.1 GCA_024402005.1 Bacteroidales bacterium | reverse complement strand
CGAGGGAAGCGAGGACTCCGGTAGTGTCCACACCGAACATATACAGTGTCACGAAAACGACGGTTATGTATCCGGCGTAGCGCAGAAGCGATACAATAAGTTGGCATACGGTTTCCGCCCCCGCATTGATTGCATTCTTCAGCACGGACATAAGTTTCGTAAGCAGGAGCATGAAGAAGGCAAAACTCATCGTGATGACAAGCATAGTGGTAAGAGAGAAGATGTTGACACCTCTCTGCCACAGGAATGACATCAGGAAGCCGGAGAGGGTCTCCGTAGGGCCGGTACTCAGGCCAATGAACAGAGAGGATGAGACAAGTATCATAATAATGATCCATATCTTGCGCATCGCGCTGAGAATCCTCTGCGAGGATGTCGGCGTTTTCCTTATGTTCACGTTCATTTTCTCTATCTGGACGGCCGACATCAATTTTCTTTCTTCCATCTCCCTGTCGGCATCTTCCTTAAGCCTTGAAGTTCTGGCGGGACCATATATGAGCAGCACGGCCAAGAGAACAAGCACTGTCAGCAGCGTAACGGCAAAGGTAGCCGTGCAACTTGCGGACCGGCCGAGATACACATCGGCGAGCGGCACGAAGGAGAGAATGAAATAAGGTCTCTTGCTGCCGCTTATTTTCTGTGTCGCAACACAATACCGGATATCTCCCGCCCTGTGGAAACCGAGATAGCCATCGGTAAAAGCGGCGGCCGGCAGACTGGCGGCGACATTGCCCAGAGCACCTGCGGAGTAGATGACATTGTGTCCTTCCTCCGCAGCGGTCATAAGATAATGACAGTGTCCCGATTCGGAGGCCGCATCGAACGTGCTTCTGATAGATTTCAAAATGGATGCCCGCTGATCCAGACTCGCCTTGAATCTTGAAACAAGCATTCCATCGGACGATTTGCCTGCCTGTCGGAGGGAAACGGGTGCACATACATAGAAATAATCGTCGCTGACAATCTTCCGGCTTGGCGCCACCCCGTCGATGACATCAAAGACGGCGGCTGTTGCCTCATCATTCCGTGAGAATCCGAGATTGAGCAGGGTTCCGCTTGTGGATACAAGCCTTCCTTTCTTGTCAAATACGGAAATGTCATCGGCCGTCTGCGCCTGTGCCAGTCCGGCAAGCCAGGGATTGCAGATCTCCACAACGCGCACAGTCCCGTCGTTGTCCTCGACTTCCTTCAGTCTGGAAGCATCTCCGCGACTGAGCAGCTCCTGATGCTCGTCCAGGACGGAGGCGGCAATCTGGAGGAATTCCGCCATATCTTCAGTTTCCGCATTGAAATTGTCTGAAGTCTCCTTATCTATCCTGCTGAGGTTCTCCGAGACCTGACGGATGTTCCAATGCGAAGTCCAAACCTGGTTGGCAACCATATTCAGTGAATTGAGATAAAATCCGACAACAGTGACTATGACGATGCACAGCAGAGAGAACGGCAGAAGAATCCGTACTTTTTCTGTATCCACAGAGCAGCCTTTCTTTCCGAAATGTTTCAATCCTTCAGCCCTTATCTGGAGTTTGCCGGGCTCTTCGTCAATATATATGCTGTACAGCTGCAGAAGAAATGTGATTACCAGTATCGTTGCCAACAATATTGCCAGCGGACCGGCCGGCACTGCCCCGGCATCGGTATAAGCCGCCAGAATCGTGACGTCACCGAAAATGTCCGATTTGCATTGGACGGTCCTGTAACGATAGCCATAACCCATTACGGTTGAGTGGCCGGAACTCGGCTGGCGGGTGACAGACTCGTCAAGATTAAGCGCGGAAATCGGCTGCCCGCTGAAATCCGCGGCCTCCGTCTGCAGCGAACCGAAAAGGAGAGTCTCATTGTCTATCGGTGCCACGAACAACCTCTCGTCCACAGCGCCGAACATACCACCCATATTGTCCAAAGCGTAGACAGATGCATATTTACCTTTCAGAATGGCAGGCATCACGAGCCTTGCGCCGTCAAAAGAGACGGCAAAGAACTTGACGAGACTGCCGTCCGCCATCTTGACGGCCCCGGTGTTTACATATCCCTCACCCTCCATTATCAGCCTGTACTCATCCGGAGAGAGAGCATAGACATCGGTAAGTTTCCGTCCGATGGATGATTTGTCAGTCCCGTTCAGGATTGCGCCGTCTTTCCCCACAAGGAGAATGGTGGTCGAAGTTTCAATTCCGCCGATTCTTTCAAAGGTCTTCTTCTGTCCTTCCGTTGCCATCAGGTATTTGACTGCGGCGAGGTCATTTTGGAATTCGAAATCGTATTCACGGATAAGGGCTGCCCTGGATTGGGATTCCGCGTCAAGTTGGGCGGGAATGTCTGTAAGGGCCTTGTCAACCAACCCGTTCTCCACCTTGTTGCTGGAGATTGTCTGGAAAGCGGTTATGACAACCGCCGCAGCAACAGTGCAGATGATGGATGTTGTCGCTGCCTTGAAATATTTGTTTTGCATACTGATACTATTGTTCTGGAATGGTTAAAATCTCTTGTAGATACCTATGCCGTATGATGTGAGGCCCTGAACCAGGCCATCCCACCCGCCTTTGCGGATATCCAGGTATGAAGTTGTGGAAGTGGTACCGTCATCGTAATGTGAGGTTGATCCCGCCCAACCCAATGAGAGGATACCTACGTGAAGGTCAAGCGCGAGTGTTTCCGTTATGTCTATTGCCACAACAGGGAGGACCTGGAAACCGTATTCAGTCTGACGTCCCCACATCTCAGGGAACGAACTCTTTTCTTTCTGGTCCGACACGTTGTAGAATTGGCCCACATACGCATTGGCCTCAAGCCATACTGAAACAATTTTCCAGTTCAAAAGTCTATATGAATAATTCCTATCAGCAGTTGAACTGCTGTGATTAAAGTTTATAAAGTGGCCTCCAA
>JAKSJV010000140.1 GCA_024402005.1 Bacteroidales bacterium | reverse complement strand
CCCAGCCGTGTTTGTTGTGCTGGAGCAGATAGTCCCACTCATTCTTGGACAATGTACGCCAGGTATCCTCCGGCGAAATATTGGAAGAGTTGCAATAAGCCGTGCCCCAATCGATGAAATCACCCGGGTATTCATCCCTGTTTGATGACGTGGCGATTCCGTAGTAAGTGGCCGGTGAACTCCATCCGAAGAGAGAAACGGCAGCCCCGTCGGTCTGGCCTTCTCCTATCGTCGTGTTGCCTGGAGCATCGCCTACAAAGCTGTATTGGTTGGCTGCAAAGTCCCAGGAGTAACTCCCTGTTGATGAATGATACGTCGCCTGCAGGTTACCCTTCGAGAAGAAGACCTGCTTTCCTTCCATATCGACCGTGAACTTCCCGGGAAGGGCGCCGGCGGGAACCTTGCCCTTGAAAGATCCGGAGAGGGTGATTCTTCCGACTGTATTGCGGGCGACATTCGGGAAAACCGTGGATTTCATCACGCACTGCGCATTGCTGCCGGAATCCGTGAATGTAAGGGTGATCTCGTCGCCGTAATATTCGCCGGCAGGAATGGCTATGTAAAAATATTTGGCGGATTTACCCATTTCAATTCCCGTTCCCAGATCAAGGGTAATGCCCACATTCTGTGCGCCGTCATCGATGAGCGCCTGGCCGTTTTCGTCAACCGTGAATTTGCCGCTCAATGGTTTGGCGGTATCCTTGATGGTGACCGAGGTCACAGTAATATCAGGGGTCGTGGAGTTGAAGACTATCTGGAGCATGGCTCCGAGACTGGAAAAATTGACGGTTTCGGCGCCGGTTCCGGAGATGGTCTGATGAGCATACATCGGAATCATTCTGTTGCCAGTCTGGAGCGCGGGCCATACATAATCACCGTTTTCCGTATGCAAACTTGCAGGGTAGAAAGCCTCGATGTCGCCTTTTATGTCATATGACGGGGTATCTTCGGTAAACTTTCCCTTGCTGGTGCCGGCGCTTTCGTCGGAGACCGTGAATGTGTTGGATTTGCCTCCGCCTGTGACGTATATCTTATCGTCCTTATCCCACAGCACGTCATAGCTGTACTGGTTGTGGGCCTTGGCGTCTGCTCTGCCAACGGCTTCGGCCACTGCCGTGATGACGGTCCGGCCGTTGCCCACAGAAGCGACAGGGTTGTCCTCCATCCTGTTGCAGGATGCCGCAAACACGAAAGCTACGGCTATACTCATTGCTGATATTATCGTCCTTTTCATCTTGATGATTTCTTTTCCTCTGGTTGAACTTTATACTTCATCGAAGCCTGCATCTCCGTAATCGTATTCACGTACCGGCATATTGCCACTCTGACAGAGCAGACCCTGTGTCTTGACGAAGAACACGCCGGCCTCCGGGGATCTATACTGCTGTATGCTGGCTGCAACGGAAGTATTTTGTATGACCTTATTCATATTATCGTTGTGTTCGTATCTAAGACGCAATATGCAAATTTAATTCTTTTACTGATACTGACAAAGTTAACAGGATTAACAATGATGTCTTAAAGATACCACACAAGCATGCATCGTTTATGTCTTTGATCCAAGTCTTGTTGTACTCATCCGCCCAGTTGTCTGGACGGATGGCTCTTACAATGAGGCTCTCGTAACGAGCTGGAATGGATTGTGGACTGAGGACATCCTGTGGCCGTTTATCATCTCAGCGGCACTTCTCCCCCATCTGTTGGAAATCGCTGGAAATGCAGGTCAATCCGCCGGGACCATCCGGATATCGGGAGACTTGCGCAATTCCCTGTGGCAGGAGACGAACATTCACTCCGTGGAAGGCTTGATATCTGCATCACTTGCCGAAATGCTCCGCAAGTTCAGGGAGCATACGTTCATAGGCGGGACGCCAGTAATCCCAGTTGTGCTCGCCGGGATACATCCTGTATTTATGTGGGAAATCTATGCTTTTCAGGAATCTGTGAGTGAGTTCATTGAATTGGGAACATACCATATCGTTACCTCCACAATCCATAACATATTCCGGCAGGCGGGGGAAATCATCTTCGGTGTACCCTTTGGCTTTGAATACATCTTCTACTGATGGAACCCTGTCAGTAAGTCCGGTCCAGTCCCCACCGCTTACGGCACCGCTGAAGGAATCGCAGAAACAATATTTCTCCGGGTACTTGAAAGCATAGTATGATGCACCGTATCCACCCATTGAAAGGCCTGCCACTGCTGTATGTTCCCTATCGGTAAGCACCGGAAAATGGCTTTCTACGTAAGGCTGGAGCTCTTTTGTAAAGAAACTCTCGAACTTGAGTACGGGCTGATCAAATATTTCCGGCCATTCGAGGTCGTCTACAAAGAAGGTCAGGTAAGCATTCGGGGTAACGATTATGAACGGGGCTATAACTCCTGCATCCACCGCCTTTTTCGTCAGTTTTACAACATCCCCATTTGTCTGCCAGGCATGGTTGTCACCATTCATTCCATGAAAAAGATACAGGACAGGATATCTTTTCCCTGAAGTCTCGTAGTCTGCAGGAAGAATCACATTGAAAGGGCATTTATAATCCTCGTCCGTAATGTACTCGGACTTGATGACGATATCGTTTATACAAATAGCCTCATAAGGTTTCGGACTATCGTCAGCTTTTTTACAGGAAACAGCGCCCGCTGCAACTGACATTGACAATAAGATAACAACTAGCTTTTTCATAGTTACAAAGATACTGAATTTTCTTCAAAAAGTTTAGAAGCTGTTTAAATTTTTGATAAACAGTGGCAAGTTACCTGTGAACACCCTCGCGACCTACGGCCTTGGGCAAGGTGGATTCATTATTTTGATTCAAAGCAATGTCAGGATTCGCCTCGGCATAGCTCAAGCAAGCTTGGCTCTACGCTCGACTCTCACTGACATTCTGTAATGAGGCGTACACTGAAGCCGCTGTCGCG